>JABXHQ010000103.1 GCA_013373545.1 Gammaproteobacteria bacterium | reverse complement strand
TCAGCGCGCGCAGCGCGAAGATTCAATGCTTGTTCGTGAATGCCTAAGGCTTTATCAAATGAAATAGCCATTGCTGCTGATTAACTCCTAACTTAAAACTGGGTACTCAAATACGATTTGAATAGTTAAGAGCAAATGCTATGCCAGAAAAAAATACAGGCTAACTAACTGATATTAATGGAATAATTAAAAAGAGCTTGAGAAGTGAAAGCGAAAGCGGCAAGTGACTACCGCTAAAGCGGCAAACCGAAATTACCGCTTTCGATAGGCTAAACCCGGATTGCAGCGAACCATTTCAAAAGCTTTAATGGCTGGAGGCATAGACTCTGAAGCACCAAGAAATAGATAACCTCCGGGCTTTAAGCAGTCAGCTAGCGCTTCAATCACTTTAACTTTTAATTCAGCGGAGAAATAGATCAGAACATTGCGGCAAAAAATGATATCGCACTGGGCTCCTATGCGATACGGCGTGGTCATTAGGTTTAACGTACTAAAACGCACTTTATTGCGTAAGCTAGGTTTAATCACATAACTATTGTCGCTGGCTTGCTCAAAATACTGTTGCAGGCGCTGTGGCGAAAGGCCTCGGGTGACTTCTAACGATTGGTACTCGCCATTCTTTGCTTGCTGTAACATGCGCGAAGATATGTCGGTTGCCATAATGTCAATTTGCAGAGGCAGTTTTCCGCGCATAACACCGTTATTGGCTTCATCGATAGCCATCGCAATCGAATAAGGTTCTTGTCCAGAAGAACATGCCGCGCACCAGATGTTAACGCGGGACTTATTTTGCGCTTTGAACTCAGGCAAAATGTGCTTTAACAAATATTCAAATGGAAAACTATCCCGAAACCATAACGTTTCATTAGTCGTCATTCGATCGATAACTTGTTGCAGAATGGCTTCGTTGAATGGCTGCTTAATTTTGTTAATAAGGTCCGAGAAAGACTCCACTTGCAACTCTTTCATATACGCCGTCAAACGGCTCGACACCAAGTATTGCTTGTTATCGCCTAGCAGAATTCCGGTCTTAGCGTTTAGAAGATCTCGAAAGGCTTGATACTCGTCCGCAGATATCATCATCGACGACGAAACTCCCTTATTTAATCTTGATTTTCCAAACGTTTTTGCACACAGCTGGCCAACTCATCGGGATTAAATTTTGGAATAAAATCATTCGCCCCAACTTTTTGCACCATTGCCTGATTAAAAACACCGCTAAGTGAAGTATGCAACAAGACCCAAAGACCTTTGAGTTGATCATTGCCGCGAATTTCAGCCGTAAGTGTATAGCCGTCCATCTCAGGCATCTCAATATCTGAAATCAATAACAAAATTTCATCATTAACCCGTTTGCCTTCATCAATAAGGTCTTTTAAGTAATCAAGCGCTTCTCTACCATCCTTCTTGGTAACGACTTTCATCCCGAGCTGTTCAACGGTACGTTTAATTTGATTGCGAGCGACCGAGGAGTCATCAGCAACCAAAACAATTTTATCTTCAGGCTCTTTACCTGCGGTTTTCTCAATAACCGCTTGCGACACAATTTCATTGGCTGGCGTGATCTCGGCCAGAATTTTTTCTACATCGATGATTTCAACTAACTGCTTGTCAATTTCGGTAACCGCGGTCAAGTAGTGATCGCGCCCACTGCCCTTTGGTGGTGGGTGGATATCCCCCCAGTTCATATTCACAATTCGCTCTACCGAACTGACTAGGAATCCTTGTACCGCTCGGTTGTACTCAGCAATAATGACAAAACAATTTTGAATATTCTCCAATGGAGGCCCACCCGTCGCCAAGCTCAAATCCATTACCGATATCGTCTGACCACGAATGTGAGCGACCCCACGAACAACCGCATGTCGTTGTGGCAACTGCGTCAATTCTGGACACTGCAGTACCTCACGTACTTTAAACACATTAATGCCGTATACCTGGCGCCCTCTTAGCTTGAATAGCAGAAGCTCAAGGCGATTCTGCCCAACCATTTGAGTACGCTGATTGACACTATCTAAAATACTGGACATTAGGTTCCCCCGACTGCCTTTAAAATGATGAGTAGTAAACTCAAACAAAATCTATTGTGCTGATGATTTCGACCGGCCTTGGCGGCTTGCTAGTAAAAAACGGCACACTCATTGCAAAGATATCTTCCGAAACATCAGTATTGCTATTTCTGGAACAACGAAGCTACCACTAAGAATAGTCCAAAACTGATGATTTGCGACAAATTTATTTTTACAACTAAACCTCAATAAATTGGCTCAACCTTATGAAAATTAGTCATTTTTTAATATTACTATTGGGCGTTACTCAAGTCTTAACCGCGGCGGCTGCGAGTCCGGCAATTGAGTCGGTTAAAAATATCGAGGAAACGGCAATAAACTTCCTTAAGGGACATTATTCTGCCGCTTTCGATACCGCCGAATCGAGCAATATTAAAATAGCCTTAGGCCAAGTGGATCCACGGTTACGATTACAAAAGTGCTCTACCCCACTGACCGGCTTTATTCCTCAAGGCTCTGATTTAAAAGGAAATACTGTTGTGGGAGTGCGCTGTGTCGGTGACCAAAGCTGGCATATTTATGTTCCAGCCACCATTGAAATCTTTCAACCAACCGTGGTCTTTACGCGTAATTTATCGCGCGGCCATGTAATTACTGCTAAAGATTTGACAGTTAAGCCGATAGAAGTAAGTAGATTACGAGTTACCACGGTGCAGCGAATCGAACAAATTGTTGGTTCGCAATTAAAACAACAAGTGCTCGCCGGACAAGTCGCAGCTCTAAAAAGCGCTTGCATGGTCTGTAAAGGCGACAAGCTAGTCGTTTCTGCCGAAAGTAGCTCTTTCTCGGTTTCAATGGAAGGACTCGCTTTGGAGGATGGTCATTTTGGAGAGGCTGTTCGAGTTAGAAACGTAACTTCATCTCGTGTAATACGTGGAATAGTAGTTGCAAGTAAAACCGTATCCGTAAACTTAATGGTGTCAAAAGCCCATTAAGATTGGGTAGAGCCAGGGTTCAGATTTAATTAGGAGGCTTTAGTAGCAATGGCAATTGATATTAAACAAGTGTCATCAGGAAAGATTAGCAGTCACTCGACTCAATCACAGAAAGTCAAAGGACGAAAAGTCTCTAGTGATAGTGCTACCGAAGACACCGATAGCTCGGCTGACTCAGTTGAGCTTACCGGAAAAGCATCGCTTATCGGCAGTATGATTCAACAAATGATGGCACAACCAGTTGTTGATCACAGTCGCGTGGATCCGGTTAAAGAAAAAATTGCTGATGGGCGCTATGAAATTGAAAACGAACGCGTCGCAAAAAAAATGATCGACTTTGAAGTTGGTTACAGTAGAGCGAGATAAACCATGTTAGAAACCAATATTAAAGAATTTATCATGACCGCAATGAATCATGAAATTCAATTAGCACAGACTCTTTTTGAACAACTTTCTAGTGAACAAACCTTACTGGAGAAGCAAGCGGTCGACAATCTCGACAGCGTTTTAAAGCAAAAAGCAAAATTACTCGATGAGCTTGAAAAATCGTCAACTCAACGACTCGGTGTGTTAGGAATAAAACCTTTATTGAGGAACCATAATCAACTTTTTGAACAACAAATAGCGCATGACCAAGGGCTAGTTGCTTTGTGGAAAAAGCTAGCGGAGATTATGTTTAAGTGTCGAACTCAAAATGAAATCAATGGTAGGATTATTGAACTCTCGCAGAAAAGCTTAGACCGCACCCTTAACATATTTAAGCAAAGTCTACGTCCGAATAATCTAACTACTTATTCAGCACGTGGCAAAGCTATGCAGACACCCATGACAATTGCTTCGGCGAAAGCTTAGCCCAAAGCCCCTTCTTGCCGCTGAGTTTAACATTGCTCAGCGCTCTACCATTTGGCATTCAGCGCTTGATGTTAAAAAAAGCGCTGCAGTTGCCACCTAACTTGATACAAGCTCATCAGTAAACGGTTCATTATCGATAAGGTATATTAGCGTTTTTTTGCTCTCGCTTAACCGCAATCTTCTGATTTTTCCCTAGCAAAATCTTTAACTGTTTAATGGTTTCTGCCGCGAGTATTTTGCGCTCTTGCCAATAACTGATTGACTGACAGAGTCGTTTAATTTCGCGAATTGCGTCGGGCGAACGATTAATAATCGAGTCAGCCATTTCTTTGGCAACCTGCATTGGGTTATCCGCAATCACTGTGACAAGATTAATAGCTTGTGCCTGCTCTGCGGTAATTGTTTGTGCTGTCATTGCTAACCTTTTTGCATGATCGGCGGCAAGATTTTCGCGTAACGCCACGGTTCCGCCCATATCAGGTATTAGCCCCCAGCGTGCTTCCATAATCGACAGCGAAGTATTGTTGGCGGCAATTCGAAAATCACCTCCAAGTGCAATCTGCATTCCCCCACCCCAGCAATTTCCGTGTAAAACCATAATTACTGGCACTTTAAGACGACGCCAGCCAACGCTCACTTGCTGAGCAAGATTGGCGTTACCTGGTAACCATTTGAATAACAACTTCAATCCAGTTAAAGGATTCGCTAGGACCGACCGCACATCTAAACCGCTACAAAAACTTTCACCCGCACCATGCACAATAACCACTCTAACACTGGGGTTTTTGGCAATGGTTTGTTGCGCTTTAACAATGGCACGAAACATAGTTAAATCGAGTGCATTATGTTTATCGGCTCTCGATAATTTAACGTAAGCTATGCCATCGTTAATATTTAACAACACGCGTTGATAAATTGAGCTTTCAGTATTTGCCGCTGTTTGATTCATTATTTGATTTCTCTAAATTCGTTTGGCGGCTCATTTTCAGTATTCAACCCAATTCTCTTGGCTCGTTTTTGCCATTGCTTTCGCGCTAACACCTGCATGTCCTTGATCGTGTCCACCTCATCCATAATTTCTTCACCCAAGATAGTCTCGACAATATCTTCCATGGTCACAATTCCACTTAAACCACCGTATTCATCAACCAACGCCGCTATATGCTCATGCCGTTGCATCAATTTATCAAACAAATCTTTCAACGGCGTTGAATCAATCATCACCAATAGTTCTCGGCGCAGTTCAAAGATCCTTTGTTGGCGTAACCCGGTGGCAGCAGCGAGTAGTAAGTCACTTTTTAAAACATAACCTTTAATATTTTCTTTATGATCACTAAATACTGGAAACCGAGAAAAATGTAAGTTCGCAATCTGGTCAATAATTTCACCTACGGTTTGATTTTGCTCCAAAGAAATGACCACCGGGCGCGGCGTCATAACATCTTTGGCGAGCAGCGACTGAAAATACACCATATTCTTTACCGCTCGCGCTTCCTTTTCTTCGAAAATCCCTTGTTCAGCCCCACGTTCTGCCATTGCGGCAAATTCCTCGCGTGTAAAACTGATGCTATGCCCTCCACTGCCCAACAACCGAGTAATTTGCAAACAAAACCAAACCAGAGGCATTAATAGAATCATCAGAACTTGTAACAGTCGTGCAGTAGGAAGGGTCAATTGTCGCCAATAGCGTGCTCCCAGGGTTTTCGGAATAATTTCTGAGAAAATTAGAATCAACAAGGTAAGCACTGCCGAAGTAACACTGAGATAAGCATTGCCAAACACAACTTGCGCTTGCGCCCCAACACCAGCAGCCCCCACGGTATGCGCAATGGTATTCAAACTTAAAATAGTCGCCAAGGGTTTATCGATATCATCTTTCATCGCCCGTAATATATCGCCATGACGATGACCATCGGACTTTAACATTGTTACGTAAGAGTCCGAAACCGACAGCAATACCGCCTCCAGAATCGAACAAATAAAGGAAACACCTATTGCGAGTAATAAATATACAATTAATAACGTCATATAAGCTTCTAACCAGTCAATTGAACTACAGTCTAATCAACCTGTTAAAAGCTTTGCAAGGATAAATGGCGGAAATTAGATCTCGTGGATCCCGCACTCTCGCTTGAGGCCAAAATAACGCGTTTCTTCTTCTGTCATATCGGCATCGAGCGGACGTGAGGTATGCACATCACCAATGGACACATACCCCTTTTCCCAAAGCGGATGATAGGGCAACTTGTGTTGTTTTAAATAGAAATGCAGATCGCGATTGGTCCAATCGGCAATTGGATGCAGTTTAAATCGGCTTTCCTGTGGGCGGAGAAAATCAATCGTCTCACGCGAACGACTCTGCTCCCTCCGCAATCCGGCAAACCATGTTTGAATATTGAGTTCATCGAGAGCTCGCTTAAGCGGCGCAACTTTATTCATTTGATTAAACTGCTCAATACCGGCCACGCCTTGATTCCACAACTCGCCGAACCGCGCCTCTTGCCAAGCAGGACTAAGTTCAGCACGATAAACTTTTAGATTAAGCGAAAAACGTTGCGTCATCGCGTCAATAAATTGATAGGTTTCTGGGAATAGATAGCCGGTATCAATTAATATCACGGGGATCCCTGGGCTGATTTGCGAAAACATATGCAAACTCACCGCAGATTGCGCGCCGAAACTTGAGGTTACCGCAGCAGGTCCTGGCAAGTTTTGCAGTGCCCACTCGATTCTCTCAATCGCTGAACGAGCGGCTAACTTTTCGTTAGCCGCGATAAAGTCAAACGTTTGAGAAGCACCATCACACAGATTATTGGCAACACAATTTAAGCTCATAATCGCAACTCATTTACTAATAAAAATCATTAACTGGCTTGGGCACTTTGCAGCTCTAAATGAAAATCCTGAGCGCTATCAGTGGGTACCACAATTCCGGTTCGAATTAAAAAGTCACCAAAGAACTCTCCGTCTTCTCGCTCCGTTCGATAGCGAGCTAACAGTTCGTCCAAAATGACCAAGATTTCAGCTTCGGTAATGTTGTCGCGATAGACAACACCGAGCCTTTGTCCATGATGGCCAGCACCTAAATATAGGTTATAGCGACCAGGGCCTTTGCCGACCAAGCCAATTTCAGATATGTAAGGTCTTGCACAGCCATTTGGACAACCTGTCATCCGAATAGTAATCGGATGTTCAGATAACTCGTACTTACTTAATAGGCCTTCAATCTTGTCGAGCAAGCTGGGAAGATACCGCTCTGCTTCAGCCATGCCTAGTGAACACGTTGGCAAGCTAACACAGGCCATTGCATGTCGACGTAACTGAGACACTTCAGAACCAACTTTAAGGTTGTGAGCGGCAATGATTTGCTCAATCTCCGGCTTTTGCTGTTCGGTTATGTTAGCAATAATTAAGTTTTGGTTAGCTGTTAATCGAAAATCACCGCGATGAATTTTGGCGATCTCACGCAACCCAGTTCGTAACCGGTAATCACCTTCATCTTTGATGCGGCCGTTTTCAATATAGAGATTAAGATGCCAGCGACCATCGAATCCTTTGATCCATCCATATCGATCGCTGTTACTGGTAAACTCAAACGGTTGCGCATTCATTAATTTATAGCCCAGTCGTTGATTCAATTCTTGCTTAAACCATTCAATGCCTCTTGCAGCAATTGTATATTTAAAGCGCGCAAGCCGACGCTCAACACGATTACCATAATCGCGCTGAATTTTCACCACCTGTTCAGCGACCGCTAATACTTGCTGAGGAAAACAAAAACCAATGACTTGTGCTAAATAGGGACGTGTGTCTTTATCACCATGGGTCATTCCCATGCCACCACCCACAGTTACATTGAAACCTTGTAATTGACCGTTTTCAATAATGGCGATGAATCCTAAATCATGCGCATAAATATCGACATCGTTATACGGAGGAATCGCAACAACAGTCTTAAATTTACGTGGTAGATAATGTTTACCGTAAACAGGCTCATGAATCGCGTTAACATCTTGTTTGAGTGGATACTTGTCTCCATTCAACCAAATTTCATGATAGGCTCGCGTATTCGGTAACAAATGCTCACTAATTTTTTTTGCCCATTGATAGACTTCAAAGTGTGCGCGACTTTCTACCGGATTAGGATTACACATTACATTACGATTAACATCACCACAGGCTGCAATTGCATCCAATAAAACATCATCCATCGCTTGCATGGTCGGTCTTAGATTTCGCTTTACGATCCCATGTAATTGAAATGCTTGGCGCGTCGTCAAGCGAATTGTGTCGTTACCATATGAAGACGCAATTTTATCCATTGTTAGCCATTGACTGGGAGTTGCAATTCCACCAGGCACACGAGCGCGTAACATGAAACTATACAAAGGTTCCAACTTTTGCTTACGACGTTCATTTCGCAGATCACGATCATCTTGCTGATAAATACCATGAAACTTAATTAACTGTTGATCGTCTTCTGCCACTTGTCCGGTTACTGGATTCGCTAAGCTTTGCTCAATAGAACCTCTCAAGTAGCCGCTATTATCTTTTATGTACTCATTTTTTGCTAAGTTACTCGGCAATTCATCGAACTCTAAATAACTAATCAAATGAGAGTCAGGTGCTTTGCGTGACATCAGTAAACATCCTTTTGGTAGCGACCTTGTTTCTTAAGGTCATTTAAATAATTGATAGCTGCTTCGCTGGACAATTGACCATGCTTTTCAATGATCGATACTAGAGCTTCCTCAACAGATTTTGCTAAACGCTGTTGATCACCACACAAATAGAAGTGCGCCCCACTCTCTAGTAACTCATATAATTTATCCGCTTGCTCTAACATGCGATCTTGAACATAAACTTTTTCCTTTTGATCTCGAGAAAAAGCAAGTTCGATATGACTCAACACACCTTTTTTCAAGTATTGCTGCCACTCCAACTGATATAAAAAGTCAGCACTAAAATGTTGATTTCCGAAGAACAGCCAGCTTTCGCCTAACGGCCCGCGGCTATGCTCGCGCTGTTGCATAAATCCACGATATGGCGCAATTCCCGTTCCTGCACCAATCATTACAATTGGAGTGCTTGGATCGTCGGGCAAGCGAAAGTGTTTATTACTCTCAATGAATACCTTAACGCTATCCCCTGCGGTTAAACTTGCTAAGTAGGCACTCGCGGCGCCAAAACGTACTTTGCTCGTTTGCTCGTTCGCGACTAGACCCACAGTCAGGTGCACTTCGTCTTCTACTTCGGCTTGACTGCTGGCAATTGAATAAAGGCGCGGCGTTATTGCCCGCAGTTGTTCAACAAATTCTTGCACGTCAATTTGACACGGAAATTGCTCCAATAGGTCAGGTATCTGACTACGTTGGATCAGTGCTTTAAGCTGGCTCGGGTTTTGTGATATTTCAAGCAAAGAATTATCTTGCGCGACTTTTGCCAACCAGCTTATAAAACCTGGCGATACTTGAGTTAATTCACGTTCATTCTGCAAACAATCAAATAGTCGAATCGCACCTTTCTTGGTGGTAACGAGTTCATCTCCATTTGCCCCCAACCGTGCGATAACTTCAGTTACGAGCTCCTTTGAATTAATTGGCCATATACCGAGAGTATCGCCAGGTTGATATTGTAGACCGCTGTTCGCTAGATCGATTTCAACATGAAAGGTTTGCTTGTTGGCATCACTAGCAGAAATGGCCACAACATCAATTACTTCTGCGCTTAAAGGATTAAACTTATCGACGCTTGGCTCTCGCTCAACAATACTGAGTTGCGGTGTCGCTTGAGTGTCGCTTGAGTTCAAATTCGAGCGATTCGCTTGCAAGTGTTCCTGAATAGCCTGTTGCCAACGCTCACTGTCACCTTGATAATCGACATCGCAATCAATGCGGGCAAACAGCTTACTAGCTCCCGCAGCTTCAAACGCAGCTTCAAAGTCTTTCCCGGTTTGGCAAAAATGTTCATAGCTCGAGTCTCCGAGCGCCAGCACTGCAAATTCTAATTGGCTTAAATCACTGACCTTTTTGCTGTGCATAAAGTCATAAAACTCAACCGCGTCATCCGGAGGCTCGCCCTCACCATGGGTGCTAACAATTAGAAATACTCGGGTGAGTTTTTTTATTTGCTTTGGATTAAAGTCCGCTAAGTCGATTAATTCGGCAGCAATATCAGCTTGCTCAAGCTGCTTCTTTAGCTGCTGCGCAACGCCTTTTGCATTCCCAGTTTGCGATCCATATAAAATCGTCGATTGGGTAATATCACTGGAGACCTGTGCCGGCTGAGCTTGGGTTTGCGAACTCAATGCACTTAGCGGATCGGGTGCGAACGCCGATTGCGGGCCAACGACCGATCGAATGTCATTTATACCGGCAGCGGCACCGGTTGCCGCAATACCAGCAAGGTACCCACTTAGCCAATTGACTTGTTCTAATGACAAATCGCCCAAGGCTTCTTTAAACTTGTTCACCTGCTCTTTACTTAAAGGCGCAGCAAACTCCTGTAAGAGGTTAGCTAACATTGCGCGAGACCCTAAATTATGAATTAAGAGTCGAGCATAAAGAAATAAGGGGTTGGCCTGAACGAATGGCCAGCTATGCTGGCCAAACTTTTTGCTATAACGCTAACAAGGAACGGTTTGAAGCTATTACGCAGCGACGCGCATCGCTATTGCTAGTTACCGGCGACAAGGTGTCGGTTTGCCCTTAGCAATAGCCGCTTGATAAAACGGCAATATTCGTGGAAGCTCACCTTGGAGGTCTTTGATCCGAGTGCTTTCCTTAGGGTGCGTGGATAAGAACTCGGGCATTTGTGAACCGCCTTTAGCAGCCATTTTACGCCACAGCTCAATCGCTTGCTGCGGATCAAATCCCCCCTTTGCCATTAGCTGCAATCCCAACTCATCCGCTTCGGTTTCATGTTTACGACTGTATGCCAACACAACGCCCTGTCCAGCTAAACCAAGTGCAGCTAAGGCCATTTCAGTTTCTGGGGTTTGTTCACCTGCGGCAATCGCAGCCGCAGCCAAGCCAACCTGCATCAAGGCGTTTTTGCTCATCCGCGCATTACCATGTTGCGCCCATACATGGCCGATCTCATGACCAATCACGGCTGCGAGCATATCAGGGTTATCCGCGAGCGCCAGCATGCCAGAGTTCACCCCTATCTTACCGCCCGGCAAGGCAAAGGCATTCGCCGACTCATCTTTAAATACGTTAACCTCCCATTGAATTGACTGAAATTCGCGTGGTAGGTGCGGCGTTAAACGTTTGGTCACACAGGTAACGTAAGCGAGAGTCCGGCTATCTTGCACCTGTTCCTGTTGTTGCTTGATTTGGTCATAGGCGGCACTGCCCATCTGACTCATATCATCGTCGGAATAAAACAGTACCTGCTTGCGCCCAGTTGGCGAAACCACACAAGCTAACAAACAACAACTAACAATGAACATTATGACTGTGCGATACATTTCAAGTCCTTTTTTAGATTAATAGCGATAAATTCAGGCTTAGAATAACGTTAAATCATAGACGGGTAATACAGCTAATTTCACATTATTAAACAATATTTCAAAGTGAAATGAGCGGCTTAAAATAGCTGAAGAAAATTTGATCGGGGCATTGCTATAGATGGTAACGCGAAAAAAATGACTGGCTAAAGTAAATGCTTTAGCCAGTCACGAGTGGCTGACTTATACCGCTAAGAGCTGACGGTTAACGCCTAACCAATGTTTACGATAGTCTTTCAATTGACGGCGCCAGTTTTGATAATGCTCAAATAACTCATGGGAATCAACTTGCTGCTGCAGTTGTTTCTTTTGACTTAAAACCCAATCGCGTTTGACGGCATAGTATTCACTAAGTTTTTGACAGTAAAGTTCGTACTCATCTTTCAGCTTACTGATTAACTCATCGGCTTTTGGATGTGCTTTTTTAGTTATCTTGTGAATATTCCGTTGCATCAGCATCGTCGCTTTGGCTTGTTCAATTTTTGTTTCATCACAACGCTTTAAGTCGCTGGCCAATTTTAGCCAACTCAACGATTTAATCAGCCATTTGGTCGGATCAAAGTGCCACCATCGAATACCATTTCGATAGTCGTTTTGAAATAAATGATGAAAGTTATGATACCCCTCGCCATAGGTTAGAAGCGCTAAAAACCCGTTATCACGCGCGGTGTTTTTATCGGTATAGGTTTGCTTGCCCCAAATGTGCGCCAGTGAGTTAATGAAAAAGGTTGTGTGATGACTGATCACTAAACGCAAAAATCCAACAATCAGTAGCATTCCGAGCACATCGCCATAAAACCAGCCGAGCACAATTGGCAAACCAAAGTTTAAACTTAAGGTTAACCACAAGTAATTACGATGCTGCCACATAACGATTGGATCTTGCTGCAAGTCTTTTACATTTGAATAATCGCTATATCGATGCGCTTGATACTCACGCAGCATCCAGCCCATATGGGAGTACCAAAATCCGCGCTTAGCTGAATACGGATCTTTGTCATTATCATCCACATGACCATGATGAAGACGATGATCAGAAGACCAGTGCAATGCACTGTTTTGTACAGCTAAAGCGCCGCCGAGGGCGTAGAGAATTCGCACAAATCGGTTGGCTTTATAAGCTTTATGCGACCATAAACGATGGTAGCCTGCCGTAATCGACATTCCACAAATGCCAATACCAATCGTTAAAAAGACCCAATGCCATATATCGTAGCCAACCCAATAGCCGTACAGTGGCACGCCAACCACTGCAACGAGTGTTGTTAAGATAAATACCCAAACATTTAACCAGATAATCTTGGGCTTGTTAGCCACGGTTGCGCTTGGCTCGTTTTGACCCGAGCCGGAAACTTGTTTACTCATTACCACTTGTTCCAATCAATTCGCATACTATTAATCGTGCAAATATTAAATTCATGTCGCTCAACGGATGATTAATCGACCCATATAATTTGAGCGTACACATGTACACTCAAATTATATGGGTCAATCAGCCAAATTACAACGGCCGACCTAAAAATAATACAACAAGGCCCCCTTCCGGGTTCTAATGACTTGTTAACACGGCATTTCGTCGTTTAATATTAGTCATCGCTAACATTAGAAACATTAAATATGACAGGATTGCGGGCACAGCAAAAAGAAAAGACGCGTCAGGCGATTATTGCCGCTGCGCTCAATCAGCTTAGTGCCGATCGAACCTTTTCTAGCCTCAGTTTACGAGAAGTCGCACGCGAAGCCGGTATCGCCCCCACCTCATTCTACCGCCACTTTAAAGATATGGAAGAGCTTGGCCTCACCTTAGTCGATGAATGTGGGGTTACTTTGCGTCAACTGATGCGCAGCGCTCGCAAACGGTTTGGGGAAAACATTAGCATTATTGCCGTGTCAGTCGAAACCTTTATGGAGTTTGTGGAGCATAACCCGAATATTTTCCGCTTGCTGCTCCGAGAGCGCAGCGGTACTTCGAAATCATTTCGCGAAGCCGTTGCCCGTGAGGTTAAATATTTTACCGTAGAGTTAAGTGACTATTTACAGCAATCCACTCAACTCGAGCCAGCACTGTGTCAGATTCAAGCTGAGGCACTGGTAACCATCACCTTTAACAACGGCGCTGATTACCTCGATGCGGATCCGGTTAAACGTCTACAACTGATTGCAACCACGACTACTCAATTGCGCTTTATTGCTCATGGTGCAGCTGCCTGGCAGAAACAATCCTCTGCGCACTAATCGTCAGTATTTTGCGCACAAAAAATGCCACTTTGAGCAATCAACTTACCGAACCATGGATGTTTCAAGTGAAAATAAAACTGGAACCGTTGGTGACGCAATGCTTTTTGGTACACCAAAGTTTCTCCTGGCTGCAACCATTTAGGTAAAAAGTAGCGACGCCCAAACAGGCTAAACGAATACCCATTACTGATAAAGTACAATGCATCGTCAGCCACGCGCGGCACTAAGTGCATACATAGACCAGCGCCTAGATCCTCCACCAACAGCCCCTCTCCGATGACCCGCTTAGTCGACTGAACCTGGTGCGCTCGGTTTGGAGCAAAGTAATATTCGCGCAACCAGCGCATGCCAATTTTTTGTTGATCAAAACTAACCGTTACTCGTACGGGTACCCGCCAGCCCCGGCGTTGCGTCAGCGCGTTTCCCCATAACTGACATAGCCAAGCCAATAATCGCCCCAGCGGTGAGCAATAAACATAACGCATAATGCCCTGATAAACATTTGTCTCGGCATGACCTTGCGCGAATCGCTGTTTGATCTCTGGATGCAGACGCTGCCAATCAGCGCCCAATAATTGCGCGTAGCTGACGGCACTTTTATCGGCTCGGTCGTTGATTCGCTGTTGGCTATTCATCAACAACCTCCAACGCCCCGCTGGCGCACTCAATGCCTAAGGCGCGAGCTTTTGCGCTAAAATCATCCAGCGTAAACAACCCCATGCATGGGCGCGCGCCCGGCGTCAGTTTACCGGCGAGGCATTGCTCTATAGCCAGTTCAAGTGCAATCGTTGGTACTTCAGGCCCGCGATCATCATGTGCGGTCAACTGCCATGTAATACGTTTCAGTTGCTGTTTATGCTGACCTTGAAGCACCATAAACATGCCACCACGATCACTGCCAAAGCGCATAAACCAAGTGCTAATACGCCAAATCCAACGACTGTACTGAGCCAAGTTTTTAACTAAGCCGACTCGCACCAACCAAGAAAGCCCCCATAAGCCCAAATGTAAAAAGCTGAGTTCAAGTCCTGCTTGAAAGCGCAGCCGCTCAATTGTCGGAAAACGCTCAGCAAACAAATGCACATCCGGGATCTCACAGTTTGCAAGCCAGCGCTTGCCCAGGGCATTATTAAAATTGTACCGCCGCACATCTTGCCAGCCGTAGCGACAGCACGGCCGACTACCTTCAGCGGAGACGATTGGTTGGCCACAATAATTTAGGATAGAGGCGACCGTTGCATGGCCACGCTGTGTGCGGTTGCCGGGGCAGATACCATAATCGACAGCGGTTAGTCGGTCGAACAAACGCGCATAATGTTCAATGACCGCACAACTAAGCGCAGGCACACTGCTCGCCCCACTGATCAAAGCCACACCGGCTTGCTTAGCCGCTGCGTCTAGGTTCGGCGCGAATTGTTTGACATATTCAGCATTGTCGGCCAAATCGAAATAGTGGCTTTGGATATCGCAACAATGACGCGCAAGCGCGAAACTCTGCTGACCTTGATAGGAATAAGGCCCCGCTGCATTAATGCATAAATCGGGTTGTATCGTGCTAACTTGACTGCGCCAATCCGCGCTCGACAGATCAATTTGCACAATTGAAATAGAGCGCTGGGCGAGCTTTGCGCGCAAGCAACGTAAACTGGCTAAATTACGTCCGGCAAGAATTAGCTGCAGCGGCAATTGGGGATCTAATCGCTGCAACAATCGCGTAATAAATACGCTATTGGCTCCTAATACTAGTACTCGAATCATCTAACACTCCGTAGCAAAATCATTTCAAGTGTTAGAATAAAAATTCTTGTCTGGGCACGACTCCTATTTGATAGGTTAGGAACAAATAAATATTTACCACTTATAAATCAATGAGTTACAAACTTACAAGATGATAATATTGGAACCTTTACTGACCATTTTGCTGCTTTAACTGTTGCTTGCGGAATTCTCCAGGCGACAATTTTTCACTGGCTTTAAATGCAGCATAAAAGTTCGATTGAGTTCGAAAACCGGCTTCGAGCCCCACCGATAAAATAGAAGCTTTGGGCTGCTCGAGTAACTGTTGCTTGGCATAGGCAATTCGGATGTTACGTAAATACTGCGAAAACCCCATATTAAACTGGGTATTAATTAACTCCGATACTTGATGAGTTGATAGCGCCAAGGCGTCTGCTAAGTCGGCTAAAGTTAGCGCGTCATTCTGAAATAGCTTTTCCTCTTGCAATAACTGCTGCATACGCTCAATAGTTGCAGACAAATCGACCCTTGCTAAGGTGCTCTTTTGGTAACTCGAGTTAACAACTTCGGTTAATTCATTAATCAGATTTGGAAAAGCCAGCAATGAAATAAGCACCAAGAAATATGCGAATGCTAGTCCGTTGGCATAACAGTAGTAGAAATACTTAGGATCGATAATCGACGTTGCGCTGCCCAATATCATAACCATAATCGCTAACAATGCGAATGCATTGGCAAAAAAGAACTCCACGCGAAAGCGGTTGCGAACTTCGCGCAGCCGATAAATAACAATCACCAACCACATACAGTAACCACAACCGAGTAAAAGGGTCGCGACAATCACGTAACCGGATGGAAGAAAAATAAATGTCAGTGGCAGTAGCCAATGCCCAAAGGACTTTAAGGTGAACCGATAATCGCGAAACAGCAAAGAGCGACTAAAAAAATAAAACAACGGCGGCGCAAAAAGCAATAAACCACGATAGTGCGGGTCATCCAACAGCGGTTGCTGTTGGCTAATAAATTGCCAATGTTTTAATTGAATTAAACTGACTAAGCCCAAAAACAACACACAAAAGATTGTCACTTGCCAGCGTTTATTTTCCACTGGCATAAACCAAATAAAAGCAATTAGTAGCGCTATTGCACTATAAATTGAAAACCCAATACTTAAGCTGCTGATACTGTCCATGGTAGTGGCTCGACAAAATGGTCATTATTTCAGGCAAAAAAAAACCCGCCGTAGCGGGTTTTTCCCATAGTGTTAACTATGCATCAACCGTCACTTGATTCGCTACTGGAATAGTAACGGAATTAGCCAGCGCTTGATACTCTTCCATCTGATGGAAGTTCATATACTTATAGATATCACCCGCCATACTGTCGAGCTCATTTGCATAAGATAAGTACTCTTCAACGGTTGGCAGTTTGCCTAGTACTGAAGCCACTGAAGCTAACTCGGCCGATGCCAAGTAAACATTTGCGCCTTGACCTAAACGGTTAGGGAAGTTTCGCGTCGAAGTGGACACCACAGTTGACTTGGGTGCCACTCGGGCTTGATTCCCCATACACAGTGAACAACCCGGCATTTCTAGGCGTGCACCTGAGCGGCCAAAGATATTGTAGTAGCCCTCTTCCATTAATTGGTGTTGATCCATCTTAGTTGGCGGTGCAATCCACAAGCGTGTCGCCAAAGTGCCTGGTTCAACTTTATCTAACAACTTACCAGCAGCGCGGAAGTGACCAATATTCGTCATACAAGAGCCGATGAATACTTCATCAATTTTATCGCCAGCAACTTCACTGAGTAAACGCGCATCATCCGGATCGTTAGGCGCGCAGAGCACAGGCTCTTTTAACTCATTCAAATCAATTTCAATCACCGCGCTGTATTCAGCATCGGCGTCCGCTTGCATTAGTTCAGGATTCGCTAACCACTCTTCCATCTTTTCAATGCGGCGACCGATGGTACGTGGGTCGCCATAACCATTGGCAATCATCCACTTTAATAA
This sequence comes from Gammaproteobacteria bacterium, assembly GCA_013373545.1. Lineage (GTDB taxonomy): Bacteria > Pseudomonadota > Gammaproteobacteria > Enterobacterales > Kangiellaceae > Pleionea. The sequence goes on along the minus strand of JABXHQ010000103.1, from coordinate 74,610 downwards.
CACAACATTCGACTGCAGATACTCGGCAACCGATTCTTCAGAAAGCTTAATAGTACAACCAGCAGCTGAACGCTCAGCTGAAGCGTCCGATAATTCAAACGCCTGCTCAGCCGTTAAGTGCTCCAGACCTTCAATTTCTAAAATGCGTCCAGAGAAAATATTTTTCTTACCGGATTTTTCCACGGTGAGTAAACCTTCTTGAATCGCATAGTAAGGAATGGCATGCACTAAATCACGCAGTGTGATCCCAGGCTGCATTTTACCTTTAAAACGCACCAAAACCGACTCAGGCATATCTAACGGCATAACACCTGTCGCCGCAGCAAAGGCGACTAAGCCTGAACCGGCAGGAAACGAAATACCGATTGGGAAACGGGTGTGCGAGTCACCACCGGTACCAACAGTGTCCGGTAACAACATACGATTTAGCCAGCTATGAATAATGCCATCGCCGGGACGCAGAGAAACACCCCCACGATTTTGGATAAAGTCAGGCAGAGTGTGTTGAGTGTCAATATCCACTGGCTTCGGATACGCCGCAGTATGACAAAATGACTGCATAACCAAGTCGGCGGTAAAGCCTAAACAGGCTAAATCTTTTAACTCATCACGGGTCATCGGCCCAGTGGTATCTTGCGAACCAACAGTGGTCATTTTCGGCTCACAATATTGACCGGGACGCACGCCTTTAAGTCCACTGGCTTGACCAACCATTTTCTGCGCCAAAGTAAAGCCTTTTCCAGAGTCTTTAACTTCCGCTGGTTTACGGAAAAAATCCGCTTCAGGAAGGCCAAGAAATTCGCGTGCACGCGCGGTTAAACCACGACCAATGATAAGAGGAATACGTCCACCTGCTTGAACTTCATCGATCATTACCGAAGTTTTTAAACCAAATGTCGCAATCGTTGCGCCATTTTTTTCAACTTTACCTTCATACGGATAAATATCGATGACATCGCCCATTTCCATTTGCGTCACATCAACCTCAATCGGTAGCGCGCCAGCATCTTCCATCGTATTGAAAAATATCGGTGCGATCTTACCGCCAAGGCAATAACCACCCGCACGCTTATTGGGCACATAAGGGATATCATCACCCGTACACCAAAGAACCGAGTTGGTCGCCGACTTACGAGACGATCCAGTACCCACTACGTCACCAACATAAGCAACTGGATGACCTTTCTTTTTTAGCTCTTCAATAATTTCCAATGGATTGCCGTCGATGCCTTCCCGAGGATTTTTCAACATCGCTAATGAATGTAATGGGATATCAGGACGAGACCATGCGTCTTGAGCAGGCGATAAATCGTCAGTGTTGGTTTCACCCGGTACTTTGAAGACGGTTAAAGTAATTTTTTCTGCCAGAGCTGGCTTTTGTTTAAACCACTCGGCTGCAGCCCATGACTCAACCACTTGCTGAGCGATTGCGTTGCCGGCTTTTGCTTTATCAGCCACATCGTGAAACGCATCAAACATTAATAACGTGTGCTTTAACTGCTCAGCGGCTAATTCCGCAAGCTCACTGTCATCGAGTAATTCAACTAAAGTCGCAATGTTATAACCACCGAGCATAGTGCCGAGTAATTTAACCGCATGCGCTTTGTCGACCAATGGAGAAGCGGCTTCGCCTTTTGCAACAGCCGATAGAAAACCAGCTTTTACATAAGCCGCTTCATCAACCCCTGGTGGTACACGATTAGTCAACAAATCAACTAGGAACTCTTCTTCTCCGGCTGGCGGATTTTTCAACAATTCAACTAAAGCATTGGTTTGTTCAGCATTAAGCGGCTTAGGTGGAATGCCTTCCTGAGCGCGCTCTTCAACATGTTTACGATAGGCTTCTAACACGTGTTTTATCCTCGTATGTCGACGGTTTGGTCATCAAAATGCCGTTAAAATCCCAAGATTGCGCCCTTTTTGGCGAAAAAACACTCGAAACAACAACATCTTGCAAAAATTTAGGGTGCTAAATTATACAGCAAAGGCGCGCCATAATAAATTACAACCTTTGGATAACCTTCAAATGGTTGCATATGGCTAATACGGAATGATTATAGACCCTTATGACTCACGCAGTCGCCGCATATCATCGGGACTGTCAATACTAAATGCCGCTTGCGGGCATGGCAGCGACGATAGCTCAGTAAGGTGCGATTCGATTAACTGAATCGGCGTTTCATCCTCTTTAAGGGTGGTCAACTCATAAAATAGTCGATGCGGAAACACCGCGGGTAGCCAGTAGCGATCGTTGGTTTCGGTAGCGATGATTTTATCTTGTTGGTCGTTCGACTTTTGCACCAGTGATTGGTAATGCAGCATGGGTACGAGTGGTTGGTCACAGTTCATCAGCAACAAGCGATTGCAATTAAACTCGTGTTTAACCGCCAATGCTAAAGAGCTTGCCAGCCCCTGCTCCCAATCGGGATTATAAACCACATCAACTTTGAATTTGTGCGCCTCGGCTTCGACACTGTGTCGATTAGCACCACTGATCACCGTAACCGTTTGCGACAACTGCAAAGCACGCCGACAAGACTGAGCAATGAGTGTCTCATCTCGATACCGAATCATCTGCTTAGATACACCAAGCCTAGTGGATGGACCGCCGGCCAATATCACCACGGAGAGATCGATCATAAAGCTCCATCTTATGAACAAATGTTGTTACTAAAATATAGCACAAACCTTTTGTTTATATGCAAGATGAATCAGCGCATTAATCAATAAGTTAAAAAACGCTGGCAAGACTTGCCAGCGCTTGATTTCAAAAGTGATTATTTGAAAGCTTGCAGGCCGGTTTGCGCCCGTCCCAAGATCAAGGCATGAACATCGTGGGTACCTTCATAGGTGTTAACGGCCTCAAGGTTCATCATGTGACGAATAACATGATACTCATCATTAATGCCGTTACCGCCGTGCATATCACGCGCCATTCGTGCAACATCGAGGGCTTTACCACACGCATTACGCTTAACTAACGAAATCATTTCCGGCACAAAACGCTGCTCATCAATTAAGCGTCCCACCCGCAGCGATGCCTGAAGACCCAATGTGATTTCAGTTTGCATATCCGCAAGCTTCTTTTGGACTAGCTGTGTTGCCGCTAGTGGCTTGTCAAATTGCTTGCGATCAAGCGTATATTGGCGAGCGGCGTGCCAGCATGCTTCAGCAGCGCCCATCGCCCCCCAAGAAATCCCATAACGCGCCATGTTTAAACAGCTGAAAGGACCGCGTAAGCCTTTAACTTCCGGGAACATGTTCTCTTCCGGGACAAACACATCATCCATTACGATTTCACCAGTGATCGAGGCGCGCAGCGAAAATTTACCTTCGATTTTCGGTGCACTGAGTCCTTCCATGCCCTTTTCAAGCACAAAGCCGCGGATATCGCCGGCATCATCTTTCGCCCAAACGACAAATACATCAGCTACCGGAGAGTTGGTAATCCACATTTTGCTACCAGTCATTCGATAGCCGCCGTCGACTTTTCTTGCACGGGTCTTCATCCCCGCAGGGTCGGATCCGGCATCCGGCTCGGTCAAGCCAAAGCAACCAATGAACTCACCGGTGGCCAGCTTGGGTAAATATTTCTCGCGCTGTGCTTCGGTACCAAACTTATGGATCGGGTACATCACTAACGATGACTGCACACTACAGGCCGAACGATAGCCAGAATCAACCCGCTCGACTTCGCGCGCGATTAATCCGTAAGCAACGTAGCTTGTTCCAGCACAACCGTAACCATCAATAGTTGACCCCAATAGCCCGAGCTCACCGAGTTCACGCATGATTTCAACATCGAAGTGTTCATGACGGTTAGCTTCTAACACACGCGGCAACAACTTCTCTTGCGCATATTGGCGTGCCGAGTCACGAATCATGCGTTCCTCTTCAGACAGTTGATCGTCTAATAATAAAAGGTCATCCCAATTTGATAAAACTCCAGCTGACATAGCTTACTTCCCAATGGTGTGAATTTAACGGCAATTATAAGGTGTGCGTTAGGACCTGAACACTCAGACCAGTCGCTAAACCTTGATTTCGGTCAAGCATTATAAATAAAGCTTGTGCGTTGTCGATGACAATACCTAGGCCTCTCTCGGCTAGCATATCCGATGGCGCACTAAAAACTCAAAAAGCTGCGCTATTGCGACACTATACAACTGTAAATAATGCGTTTAAAAGTCCCATAAATCGTTGATTCATTTCAGCATTCGCAAAAAACAACTGAGGTGAAAGTCAACGCTAGAAGTAACTTTTGAAAGCGCACCACCGGGTGGGTAAAGCGATTATCAATTTTGCGCTAACCAAGCCTTTGCGTGCAGTGCAATAAAATCATGTCCTTGGGCACTGGGATGAACGCCATCTGGCGCCCAGTGCGCTTGGTCTCGATGGCCATCGAAAGCAAGCCTTAGCCAAGTCACTTGCTGCTCCAGACAAAGCTCTGCCAATGCCTGGTTATAACTATCAATATCCGCATTATGTCGTAACCAACCTGCTTCATCACAGCAACCATCGAAGCGCTCGATCACAGGCCAAATCGACATAACCGCCACGCGACAGCCTTGCTGTCGAAAAAAGTCGATTGCTTGGGTCATCTTGCGCAAGAAAATCGCCAATGGCACCCGATTCTTTTGTTTTACCTTGATGACATCGTTACTGCCATATTGTAACAATACCCAGCGCCGTGCCCTTTGGTGCGCGCGCGCTTGATATTCACGGGCCATTCGTAACACTAAACCATCAACAGTTTCACCGCCAACCCCGAGCTCATACACTTGCTGACGCACTCGGAGTTGCGGCAAATCATCAGCGGTCGCTGCGTATAGCGAACGCATTCGTTCACTGCGTAATCGCGCAACCCATCCGCCGCAACAATCATCACCTTCTCCGGCGGTAAAGCTGTCACCAAAACATAAGATTTGATCAAGCTGAACAATTTTGGACATTTACCAAACTCCCTAACGGTGGTAACGTTTTGCTTGATAAATTTTACCTGATATTCAACTCAATTTGGGAGATTGATATGCGCACCATTATTTATTGCTGCGGCTTGTTGTTATGCTCTGTTTCGGCGCTTGCGGAAAATTGGCAATTGCGCGCAGAAGATTCACACTTGACCTTTACCTCGGTCAAGAACGCTACCATCGCTGAGAATCATCATTTTAATGTGATTACTGGCAAGGTCACGAATAATCAAGACGTAGCAATCAGTATTGATTTAAGCAGCGTCGATAGCGGCATTGAGATTCGAGACCAACGCATGAAAGAACATTTATTTGATGTTGCGCAGTTTCGCTATGCCACCATTTCCAGTCAACTTAACAGCCAATTGTTAAATGATTTAAAAGTCGGAGAGATGAAAGATTTTGAATCAAAAGCTACCGTCGCTTTAAAAGGTGTAGAGAAGTCCTTAAGTATTAAAGTTCGGGTGCACAAGCTTGCTGCCAATATGCTTACCGTAAGTACACTTGAGCCAGTATTAGTACAAGCCAATGACTTCAACCTAATCGCTGGGATATTGAAATTACAACAACTAGCCAAATTAGGTTCCATTGATGCCGTTGTTCCGGTTACTTTTAATTTAGTCTTCGATAAGCAATGAGATTAGGCACAGCGAGTTAATGAAAGACTTATTTATGGTGCAAGCTATTGGCGTCATTCAGTCGCCGTATAAAGAGAAGTTTGCGATACCTCGACAACCAAACCTGGTGACTACGATTGAGTCAGAAATTCATCTCTGCGGTGCCATGAATAGTATCGACAGCGTTCGCGCACTCGACGAGTTTTCACACCTTTGGGTAATGTTTTATTTTCACCAAACCGCTGCGCGTTCATGGCAACCGTTGGTTCGTCCGCCGCGTCTAGGTGGTAATAAGAAAGTGGGTGTGCTGGCTTCGCGCAGTACCCATCGCCCGAATCCAATTGGTTTAAGTTTGGTCGAATGCTTATCTATCCGCGAACAAGCGGGACAAGTCAGTATTAAAATCAAAGGTGGTGATTTTGTTGATGGCACTCCTGTTATCGATATTAAACCTTATTTACCCTACGCCGATACGGCTGACAACGCCAGTGTAGGGTATGCTCCCCAGCCTAGCGGTCTTGAAAAAACCGTTAGCTTTTCACCTCAAAGTGAAACCGTTATAGCAAAGTTGAGTACATCCCTACCCAATTTAAAGCGGTCAATTGAAGAAGTGTTACTGCAAGATCCGCGGCCAGGATATCGGCGAGGTCAAAATGAAGATAGGCTTTATGGTGTCAAACTATACGATTTTAATATAAAGTTTAAATTTACCGAACAGTGTATTTGGGTTGCCGCCATTGAAGCCGAATAGCTTCAATGGCCTGCAACTTTGTTTAGAATTTTGTACTGACTCCGAGCATGACAACGTAAGGATTAATGTCAACATCCACTGAACCAAAATAGGCGCCATCTAAAATAATATCGGCGGTGGTTTCAATATTCATGTAATACAAATTACCGTTGAATGACCATGCGTCATTAATTGGATAATCAAAACCCACCTTTACTGAATAACCAACTGAATCATCGAGTTCCAAATCGGCAGAACCAACCATCAGTGTTTGCACTAATGCGTCACTCGCTTCATCTTTTAGAAACGTGGTGTAGTTAATACCTAGTCCAACATGCCATGTTTGCTCGTCATTTAAGTAATAAAGAGCGCTAAAGGTTGGCGGCAAATGTTTAACTTTACCGATTTCCAAACCACTTAATGAACCGGTACCCGACAATGTATGGGTAAAAGGTGTGGCGGCTAAAATTTCCAACCCCCAACGTTCAGCCAAAACCAAATCAAAACTAATTCCCAATCCCCAAGCGTCATCTACCGCTACGCCATCATTTCCTAATACTGCAGAACTGGATTCATTTGGATTTACATTGGCAGCCCCTAAGCGTAATGTCCAATCACGCGTGTCACTGTCAGCCGATACATTTGCCATTGCAACAAACGCGAGCAACCAAGCGACCAAAATATTTTTCATTACTAATCTCCTAATAAGCTATATTAATTAAGCGATTGCAATGATAATCCGATAGTCAAATCAAAAGCTGATCTCGATCAGTATTCAACTCAAACGGTACCAGCAGGCAAAAAAACACTGATCGAGATCAGCTTTTTGACGCGAAATAAATTAAGTAAAAAAAAAGCGACCCTTGGCCGCTTTTTTTAATGCGCAATTAACGCTTTGATATATCAACCCACTCTAGATCTTCAGGGCCAGTGTAGTTGGCGCTTGGACGAATTATTTTCCCGTCAACTCGCTGCTCCATAATATGAGCTGCCCAACCGGTAATTCGCGACATGACGAAGATAGGCGTAAACATGGCTGTTGGAATTCCCATCTGATGATAAGAAACAGCTGAGAACCAGTCTAAGTTAGGAAACATTTTTTTCTCATCCCACATGACGGTTTCAAGACGCTCAGCAATATTGTATAAATTCATATCACCTTGCTCTTCCGACAATGAATGAGCGACACGTTTAATCACTTCATTTCTTGGATCAGAAACCGTATAAACCGGATGTCCAAAACCAATTACAATCTCTTTGCGCGCCATACGCTCTTTAATATCAGCTTCAGCTTCATCTGGACTGCTGTAACGTTTTTGAATCTCCAAGGCAACTTCATTGGCGCCACCATGTTTCGGACCACGTAACGCACCAATTGCACCACAAACTGCAGAGTACATATCGGAATTCGTTCCGGCAATCACTCGGCTGGTAAAGGTTGAGGCATTAAACTCATGCTCGGCGTATAAGATTAGCGAGATGTGCATTGCCTTTTCCCACGACTCGCTTGGCGCTTCACCATGCAGTAAGTGTAAGAAGTGAGCACCAATAGAATCGTCATCGGTCTCAACATCAATACGCTTGCCATTATGACTAAAGTGGTACCAATACAGTAGCATTGAACCAAATGAAGCCATCAAGCGGTCCGCAATATCACGCGCATCTGACGGGTTATGATCGTCTTTTTCCGGTAACACCGTTCCTAATACAGAACAACCCGTACGCAATACATCCATTGGATGTGCCGCAGCAGGAATACACTCAAGCGCCTCTTGAACCGCTAGTGGTAATCCACGTAGTGACTTTAATTTCCGCTTATAATTTTTTAGCTCAGCAACGGTGGGCAACTGGCCATGAATTAATAAGTAAGCAATTTCTTCGAACTCAGCTTTTTCTGCGAAGTCTAAAATGTCATAACCACGATAGGCCAAATCATTTCCGGTTCGGCCAACGGTACAAAGTGCCGTGTTTCCCGCTGCAATACCAGACAGTGCTACTGATTTCTTTGCTTTTGGTAAAACCTGTTCCGCCATATTATTTCTCCTTATTTTCTGCGAACAGCGAGTCTAATTTCTGCTCATAACTGTGGTAATTTAAATAATCGTACAATTCATCACGGGTTTGCATAATGTCAACCACATTGCGTTGATGCCCATCTTGCTTGAGTGCTTGATATACGCTTAAAGCACCTTTGTTCATGGCACGGTATGCGCCACAGCAATAGAGCACTATATCAACCCCAACTTCACCTAATTCAGGCGTGGAAAACAAAGGCGTTTTACCGAACTCTGTGATGTTGGCTAAAATCGGTACCTGCACCGCTTCTTTGAAAATTTTGTATTGCTCAAGGGTATTAATAGCCTCTGGGAAAATCATATCGGCACCTGCTTCAACACAAGCTAAAGCACGTTCAATTGCACTTTCCATCCCTTCAACCGCCAACGCATCGGTACGGGCCATTACTACAAATTGGTCATCCGTCTTAGCATCAACTGCGGCCTTAACACGATCGATCATTTCAGCTTTCGATACAATTTCTTTACCCGGTCGGTGTCCGCAACGTTTTGCAGCCACTTGGTCTTCAATGTGGCAACCCGCGGCACCCGCTTTAATAAGTGACTTAACCGTACGAGCAATATTGAAAGCACCACCCCAGCCGGTGTCGGCATCAACCAACAATGGAAGATCACAAACATCGGTGATACGCCGCACATCAATTAACACATCTTCTAAAGAACTGATGCCTAAGTCAGGCATACCTAAGGAGTTAGCGGCAACTCCGCCACCGGATAAATAAATCGCTTGGTGACCGACTCTTTTCGCCATATGTGCCGTATAGGCATTGATGGTCCCAACAACTTGCAGCGGTTGGTTGCTCGCAACCGCTTCACGAAATTTTGCACCTGGACTTTGTGTTGTAGTCATACAGTTCTCTTTATAGATTTTCGGTGAGTGTCAGCAATGCGGTTTATCAAGCAAACCCGAAAACATTGCACCTTTATCATTATTATTAGTTAAAGTAGCGACCACTAATCAGTGGTCATCTCTTCTAATTTGACTTTCCAAACCGCTGGGCCGGTTTTATGTACCGATTCACCGTTGCAATCAACGGCAACCGTTACTGGCATATCTTCTACTTCAAACTCGTATATAGCTTCCATACCGAGCTCTTCAAACGCAACCACGCGTGACTTTTTGATTGCTTTCGAGACCAAGTACGCAGCACCACCGACCGCCATTAAATAAGTGGCTTGGTGCTTTTTAATTGACTCGATGGCAACATCACCACGTTCCGCTTTACCAATCATGCCCATTAACCCGGTTTTAGCGAGCATCATTTCAACGTACTTATCCATTCGCGTTGAAGTAGTTGGACCGGCGGGCCCCACGACTTCATCTCCAACGGCATCCACGGGGCCGACGTAATAGATAAATTTACCTTTGAAATCGACACCTTCCGGGAGGCCCTCTCCGCTTTCAAACAACTCTTGAATTTTCTTATGAGCCGCGTCGCGCCCGGTTAAAATTTTGCCATTCAGTAACAAGGTTTCACCCGGCTGCCAGCTGGCCATCTCTTCGCGCGTAACGTTTGCAAGATCCACACGCTTTACTTTATCACCGACTTCCCAAGTCACTTCCGGCCAATCGCTAAGTTTAGGCTCAGTTAATTCAGCAGGCCCCGAACCATCAAGCGTAAAATGAACATGTCGAGTCGCGGCACAGTTAGGAATCATCGCCACCGGCAACGACGCCGCATGCGTTGGGCAATCTTTAATTTTAATATCCAATACGGTTGTTAGCCCGCCCAGCCCTTGTGCACCAATACCAAGCTTGTTAACACCTTCAAATATTTCTAAGCGTAACGCTTCGACCGAATTTTGCGCTCCACGCTGCTGTAACTCATGAATATCGATGGCATCCATTAAGGACTCTTTTGCCATGACCATTGCTTTTTCTGCAGTGCCACCGATGCCAATTCCGAGCATCCCCGGTGGACACCACCCGGCTCCCATCTTGGGAACGGTTTCGAGTACCCAGTCAACAATAGAGTCATTCGGGTTTAGCATTACGAACTTAGATTTATTCTCAGAACCGCCGCCTTTTGCGGCAACATCCACGTGCACTTGGTTACCCGGTATCATGTCGATGTGTACCACTGCAGGAGTATTATCGCGGGTGTTCTTGCGTGGCCCCACAGGATTTTCGACCACTGAAGCACGTAGCGGATTATCCGGATTCGCATACGCTCGGCGAACACCTTCATCCACCATCTGCTGTACCGTTAAGTCGCTGTCCCACTGTACTTGCATACCAATCTTTACAAACACAGTGACAATGCCAGTGTCTTGACAAACCGGTCGATGACCTTGTGCCGACATTCGCGAGTTGATTAAGATTTGTGCGATAGCATCTTTTGCGCCCGGATTTTGCTCTTTCTCATAGGCTTCGTGCATCGCATCGACAAAGTCTTTGGGATGATAATAAGAAATAAACTGAAGTGCGTTCTCAACGCTCTCAATAAAGTCGGCTTTTTTGATCACCGCCATGTGGTCCTCCGGCAATTGGGAAGTTGCGACAGATATTGCGCTGCACAACCTTACAATATTTATATTGGCTATTCAATGATTTGAAATCAAACTTTGGTATTATACCCGAACCACAAGCGAACACGCAGCTCAGTTAGTGAAAACTCGATAAATTCACAGCTGAACTGGTTATTCACTAACCAAAATTAATAAAACATGCCAACACACCAACTGCCCTACATTGATCAGAAAACTGCGGATTACTATTTTAACGCGTTTGTCGATCAGCCCTACTCGCTTCTTCTGCATAGTAGCCAAGCTTCGGGACACTATGTTGACTGGATATTAATTGCCCCGGAACAGGTGGTCACCTCAAAGCTACACAGTGATGGCCCCGATCACCGCGTGCTCCATTTCGATCCCGCTTCGTTGAGCGTGGCCCGATTAATGCGTGAGGAAACCGTACCCAACGTGGCATCACTAATTAACCAATGGTTAGTTAACTACCAGTCGATGACGCCAAAGGCTAGTGGATTTACAGGTGGCATTGCGGGCGCCATGGCTTACGACTTCGGCCGACAAATAGAGCGCTTGCCCGAGCAGGCAGCGACCGAACTAGAACTCAATGATCTCTGTCTTGGGCTGTATTTTTGCCCGATTAAAATTGACCACCAGCAGCAGCAAGTCACTTTATATGACAACTATCAACGCGCAAATACGGCAGCAGCTATTTTGCAGCGGATTAATGAATACACCGCAGCCAACAGAGTTTCTCAGTGGGCACCTTTTCATTTAACCTCATCTTGGATGAGCAATATGGACCAAGACAGTTACCGTGAAAAATTTTCTCAAGTGCAAGCCTACATCCACTCCGGTGACTGTTATCAAATAAATTTAGCTCAACGCTTTAAAGCCCATTACGCCGGTCATCCATGGCAAGCATTTCAGTACCTCGCACAGCAGAATCAAGGTCCATTCTCAGCCTATTTCAATCTCGGTGACACACAAATTCTGTCACTATCCCCAGAAAGATTTATAGCAGTTGCCGACAATCACGCCATCACTCAACCCATTAAAGGGACGCAACCGCGTAGCGACGATCCGCAACAAGACGAACTTAACAAGCAGCTGTTGATTAATAGTGAAAAAGACCAAGCGGAAAACTTAATGATAGTGGATCTATTGCGCAACGATTTAAGTAAAACCGCGGCACCAGGCAGCGTTAAAGTTACCGAGTTATTTGGGCTCTATAGTTTCCCCTCGGTGCACCACCTTATCTCGACCGTCGAAGCAACCATCGCAGACGGCTTCAGTGCATTTGATGTTCTGTACCAATCGTTTCCAGGAGGCTCAATTACCGGGGCACCGAAAGTTAGAGCAATGGAAATCATTGAAGAACTAGAGCCTCATCGGCGACATTTTTATTGCGGCTCAATGGTTTATCTTGGCTTTGATGGATCAATGGACAGCAACATTATGATTCGAACATTAATCACCGATCAAAATACTATCTATACTTGGGCCGGTGGTGGTCTGGTGGCCGATTCGCAGTGCGAGTTAGAATATCAAGAAACCTTTGCTAAACTCAGCAAAATACTGGATCCTCTGAGTAAACTTAACTCCACGTTTGATGAGCAAGCGAATGCAACTAACTCCTGAAAAATTACAGCAGGCGTTACAAAGCCCTAAGCCTCCTACGGCCGATGTTGCCAACGAGACTTCCATTGAGGGATTGACTCCAGCAGGCGTTTTGGTACCACTTATTCAGCGCCAAGTCGGACAACATTATGGTTACCATTTATTGTTGACCCGACGTGCACATCACCTGAAACACCATCCAGGACAAATTAGTTTCCCTGGAGGTCGTCATGAAGAGTACGACCGAGACTTGGCCTTTACCGCATTACGAGAAACCTACGAAGAAGTCGGGATCAAACCATCCAAAATTCAAATCCTCGGTCAGTTACCCGAGCACACTACCATCACTAATTATTTAATGACGCCGTTCGTCGGCTTGGTTGACCACGACTACAGTTTAACCTTGGACCAAGGCGAGGTTGCGGAGGCTTTTGAAGTGCCGTTAAGTTTTATCGTTAATCCAGCCAACCACTCTTTGCAAAGCGCTATGTTCCAAGGCGAAAAACGTTACTACTACTCGATTCGCTATCACGACTACAATATCTGGGGCGCTACCGCACGTATTTTAGTCGAGCTATCTAAGTGTTTGGCACCTTATACACATTCGACCACTGCTTAGCGGCATAAGAGACAGTGGTTTCATCGTCGCAGCGATATTACAATGCGCTCTCAATTCGAACACAACCGCAAACGTTTATCAGGTGAAATTAAGTGTCCATAAGTACTTTTGAAATATTTACCATCGGTATTGGTCCATCAAGCTCGCATACCGTAGGTCCAATGCGCGCCGCTCGGCGATTTGTTGAAGAACTTAAAAAGAAAGGACAACTTAATCAGATCACACGAATCAAGTCTGAACTCTACGGCTCCTTGGGCCAAACCGGAAAAGGACACGGCAGCGATGTCGCAGTGTTAATGGGACTCGAAGGTAATCGTCCTGCAGCACTCGATCCGGACATGGTTCCGGACCGAATGGAGGCTATCCGAGAACAAAAAAGCTTGCTTCTGGCGGGCGAACATTCGATTAGCTATAACGAAAAGAAAGACTTAATTTTTCATCGCCGCGATGTGTTACCGAAACATGCCAATGGCATGAAGTTTCACGCATTTAACCAAAACGATGAACTCATCAAAACGGCCACCTATTATTCGGTGGGCGGCGGCTTTGTGGTGAATGACGATGTCTCTGCTGATGATCCCATTGTCGAAGACTCGACCAAAGTGGCTTACCCATTTAGCTCAGCTGCTGAGTTACTGGAACTATCAGCCGAACACGGTTTGGATATTTCCAGTTTGATGTTAAAAAATGAGTTGTCTTGGCGCAGTGAAAGCGACGTGCGAGCACGATTGCTCACTATTTGGGAAGCCATGCGTAGTTGTGTCAAGCGCGGATGCGAGCGGGAAGGTATCCTACCGGGTGGACTAAAAGTAAAACGCCGAGCACCATCATTATTTCGCAAACTCAAAGCTTCACAAAATCAAACCGATGAATTGTCGGTTATGGATTGGGTGAATTTATATGCCTTAGCCGTTAATGAAGAAAATGCCGCCGGCGGCCGCGTCGTCACCGCACCCACTAATGGAGCGGCAGGTATTATTCCCGCAGTACTGTTTTATTTTACTCAACACCACTGTAAAGGCACGCCAGACGATGATGCTATCGTGCGCTTTCTATTAACCGCCGCCGCGGTCGGTATTTTATACAAAGAAAACGCCTCTATTTCAGGCGCCGAAGTTGGCTGCCAAGGTGAAGTGGGCGTTGCTTGCTCAATGGCCGCCGCCGCATTAACCGAAGTCATGGGTGGTACACCGGCACAAGTAGAAAACGCAGCTGAAATTGGTATGGAACACAACTTGGGCCTCACTTGCGATCCTGTCGGAGGCTTGGTTCAAGTGCCTTGCATTGAGCGCAATGCAATGGGCGCAATTAAGGCCATTAATGCCGCACGATTAGCTTTGCGCGGCGATGGCAGTCACAAGGTTTCCCTTGATAAAGTCATTAAAACCATGCGCGAAACCGGTGCTGATATGAAGACAAAATATAAAGAAACAGCCCGCGGCGGGCTTGCTGTGAACATAATCGAGTGCTAAGAGCCATCGGTGAGTGGCGCCGAAGTAACGAGCGCCACTGCTTGGCTCAACCACTTAACATTGCCCCTTGAAATGATAAGCTGCGGCCGAAAACTCATCATATTGTAAAAAATAGAGAGTCTCCGCTATCACCTCAGCGTTAAACAATAAAGACGTGTGATTAGCTTCCACTAAAATGCGGTCGCTCATATCGGTTAAGCAGGTATCACTTACCGCCACCTTGCCATCGTCCAGCCCTGGCAGCCAGCTGGAAAAAATTGGATTTAAACTTCGTGTTCCTGCAATAACCCCCACTCGATGTTGAATCGGAGCCAGTTGCCGAACATAGGCCGAGCTTGATTTTGATATCTGTAAAAAGCGTTGAAAAAGCGGCAGTTTTTGGGGCAGCCAGCGACCAATTTTCTGTGCCACTTCACTGCCTTGGTTAGGCGGACCTAACATTACAATCTTCGCTACGGAAATGTTTGGATGCTGCGCTAAGTAATCCCGAACAATTAACCCACCAAGAGAGTGCGTGACAAAACTCACCGGCATTTTCGCTGGGCACTCTGCAACAATGGATGGTATGGCCTGCTCTGCCAACTCTGAAATGGGATGATTTAACGACGCATAGCTTTTATTGACCGTAACAAACCCAACTTGCTGCAAGCGTTTCTGTAAGAAGTTCATTGAACGATGAGTTCGTCCCATGCCATGTAGCAGAACAACACATTGGTTGATATAGGTGTCTGACGTCGGTAACTTGGGGTTTGCCTGCGCTGAAACGCTCGCCAGTAACCCGATGACAATTAAACAGTACTTTAATTTCACGTGAAAACTTTGCCACTATTGATTAACGAGGCAACTATCTCAACACAACAACGACGAAACGAACAGAAAGCTGGTCAAAGTATTAGCCAGTGAGCCTTTGCGTCTAAAATTTTGCTTTACCGCTCCGGTAAAACATCGTCTGAAATTAAATTGTTCAACTCGTTGGCAGAACGACAACGTGAAACCTTCTTTAACAGCTCTTCATTCATGTGCGGCGCTAACATATTGATGAAGTCAGTTACATACTTGCGGAAAAAAAAGTTCTTGTGAAAAACAATTTTCGCTTTCGACGGCGAGAATAAATGATCCGCATTAATCAACTTTAAGTCCTGATCTTTATCAGGGTTATATGCCATGCGCGCAATCAAGCCAACACCCATTCCCATACGCACATAAGACTTCAATATTTCAGAGTCAGTCGCGGTAATAACAAAGTCAGGTTCAAGTCCACTGGTTTTAAATACCCGCTCAACATCCCCCATTTTACCGTCGGGCGTTAACTTGGCCATTAACGGAAAAGACGCTAATTTTTCTAGGGTGATCGAAGTATCCATCGCTAGCGGATGATCACGTGGAACCACAATGCACTGATGCCAGAGAAAACACGGCAACTGAACTTTATCGGCAAACCACTCGTCACGCTCACCAAAAATAACGATATCAATATCACCATGATCCAACATGTGGTCGACATGTGCATTAATCCCCTGGTGTAGATGCAGTCGAACATCAGGATACTTTTTTGTGAAGGTTTCAATCAGGCTAGGCAATAGGTACCGGGAGAAAGTGTGTGTCGTCGCGATGCGAAAAATGCCTTTATCCTCACAAACAAAATCCGCAGCTATATCCTGAATTTTCTTGGTCAGCTGCAAAATTTCAGTTGTTACTTCTAATATACGGACACCTGCCGGCGTAACATTGGTCAAGTGCTTACCGCTGCGGGTAAATACTTGAACACCAAGCTCGTCTTCCAACAAACGGATCTGTTTGCTAATGCCGGGTTGTGAGGTATAGAGACTTTCGGCTGTTGCCGAAACATTTAAATCATGCCGTGCCACTTCATAGATATATTTAAGCTGTTGTAGCTTCATACTTTACTCCCGATGAATGTTCTTGAGCCATTCTTATTCCGGTAACTTCTTAAGAATAGTCGTAATCAGAAATTTCACCAATGTGGATAAGCGTGTGGAAATCTTGTGTTTAGTATGTGAATGAATGCTGCAGCACAAAATATGTACTTTTGATTATATTTTATTCAAATCAAGTTATTTTAATAGATAAATAGAATAAGTTTCACGGGGAACAATTAATTAGTGATTAAAAATAGCGGTGCAGATACTTTCCTCCGCCAAGCATTGGATAAACCTGTGGATATCTTAATAAAGTTACTCGTTAGCGACACCGTGTGGCACATGGCCAGTTGCGACCAAATCTTGCGCAGAGTTACAATGATCTTGCTGATCATCGAAAAAGACATCGGCTCCATAAGCCGCAAGAAAATCGGCTTTCGTAAGACCACCTAAAAATAAAGCTTCATCAATTCGGATGTCCCAACTACGCAATGTCCGCACCACTCGCTCGTGCGCAGGAGCACTTCGAGCGGTCACTAAAGCGGTTCGAATTGGGCATTCCTCTTGACTAAAATCACGCTGAATCTGATGCAGTGCAGCAAGGAAGTTTTTGAATGGTCCGCCTTTCAATGGCGACTTTGCAGATGCTCGCTCACTCTTAGCAAATGCATCAAGCCCTTGTTTTTTATATATTTTTTCCGCCTCATCGGAAAAAATAACCGCATCACCATCGAATGCAAATTTGAGTTCTTGCTGATGATCAGGGCCTTGAGTTGTGCTCGACTTAGGTTTCGGCATGATGGTCGCCGCAGCGTAACCACTGGTTAAAGCTTTACGCACATCCTCTGGATTGGTAGACAAAAACAGGTGCGCATGAAATGCAGAAACATACTGATAGGGATTACGCCCACCAGTAAAGGCAGCGCGGGTAATCGTTAAATTGTGAGCTTCAATAGAATTAAAAATGCGCAGTCCGGTATCGGCACTGTTTCGGGAGATAAGGACCACCTCGACCCGCGGCTTCGCAGCACTCCCCTGCTCATTTAACGCAAGTAGTTTTTTAACTAGAGAAAAAGCGGCTCCCGGTGACAATGGCTTGTCTTCATTTTCGATTTGATAAGAGGAATAGGCTTGAACGCCTTGCTCTACAAATATCTGGTGACTCTCCTGCAAATCGAACAAAGCAGTCGATGATATTGCGACCACTAACTTGTCACCCAGTGAGCTTGCCATCCGGTCTTCCTTTTTTCTCTTAATTTATTGAAATTTATTACAATTTTCAAATAAGCATCTATACTTTTGTCATTGAAACTTAGAATTAAAATGAAATCAACCAATATCGGATTTTGCCAACTTAAATGATCAATTACGAGAAGAAAAGCGCCCTCATTATTGAAGACTTTGCCGAATTTGCCCGGTCTCTTAGGGCAATGCTCAATGAAATCGGACTAGAAGATGTCGATATCGTTAATACGGGTGAATCTGCACTACGTGCATGCAGTGAGAAGCAGTATGACATTATCTTATCAGACTACAATTTAGGCCATGGCAAAAATGGCATGCAGGTGTTGGAAGAGCTTAATTATCACAAATACTTGAAGTCGGATGCAGTGTTCATCATGACCACAGCAGAAAATACCACAGCAATGGTCATGGGCGCGCTCGAAAACCAGCCCGACTCTTACCTCACCAAACCTTTTAATAATGCACAGTTGCGCTCTCGGTTAAACAACCTTGTGGCGAAAAAAACTGCATTAGGCCCTCTGTTAACTGCCTTTGATAAAGGAAAACTTAATGATGCCTTAGTGCTTTGCGATGAAATGAGCGAAACCTTTCCGAAATACAAAAGCGCCATTGATAAGCTCAAAGCCGACATTCTGATGAAAAAACGTCAGTATCCAGAAGCAACTGCAATTTATGAAGCTGTCTTGGAGAAGCGTCCAATCCCATGGGCTTTAGTTGGCCTTGCTCAAGCGCAAATGGCTAAGCGCGAATTCCAAGGCGCAGCAACCGTGTTAAAAGAAACCATTGCAAAGTTCCCTATGATGCTCGAAGCCTATGATCTCTTGGCCGAATGCCAAATGCGTCTAGATGAGGTCGAAGACGCTCAAACCACTTTACAAGAAGCCATAAAGCGCTCGCCACGGGTAATCAACCGACAGAACCGACTTGGAGAACTCGCCGAAAAAAATGGTGATTTTGAGTCAGCTATTCATGCCTTTAAGCAGTCAATCCGCTTGGGCAGCAACTCACTATTTAAATCACCTGACAGTTACATTAAATACACTAACAGTGTTAGTCACTATATTGAAGTCGATGCCGCTGCTGTGCCGCGAAATCTACTCAATGAAACTGAAAGCTATTTAAAGGAATACTATAAAGAATATAAAGACGACAAAGTCAGCCGATTGCGTGGAAATGTCGCTGAAGGGGTGTTTCTGAATAACCAGGGAAAACAAAAAGAAGCACAAAAATGTGTTGATTCAGCGAAAACCCTATACGCAGCGATTGAGACTATGTTACCCGGCACCGCGGGACTCGAACTGGCTAAGGGTTTGAAAACACTTGGCGAAGATAGTTTAGCGCAATCGATCCTTCAAGATGCTGTGCAACATAATTTTGAAGACACCCGTTTTCTAGAAGATGCCCTGCCTTTTCTCGACGATAAATCGATAATCGAAAAAGGTAAACAGGCACACCGACTTAATTCCCAAGGTATAAAATACTTTGAGCAACAAGAGTACCCAAAAGCCATCGAGTGCTTTATTCAAGCGGTTGATGCGTCTCCTAAAAATGTATCCATAATACTCAACACCGTGCAGGTTTTATTAAAAGTTCATCAATCAGGTAATGCTGATGAAACGGTCATCGAGCGTTGCGAGGATTATTTAAATTCAATTAATAACTTGGCACCTGACGATCCAAGGTTTATGCGTTTTTCGGAGTTATTGCGACTGACCCGAGTTATAAAGCAGGAGCAAGGCCTATGAGCGACAACAAAAATACCGGCCTCGACTTTGCGATGATTTTGGCCTCTGCCGTGCACGATATGAAAAATTCGTTATCGATCTTAATGAACGCGATTACCGTGTTAGAAAAAAAGTATCCAGCAAAAGATGATGATGATCGGAAGCAACACAGTGTATTGCAGTATGAAGCCAGTCGGCTAAATGCTGCGCTCGTCCAACTACTCGGCTTATATAAGCTGCGCAGTGAACAGTTGCCGCTCAATTTAAACTATCACATAGTTGAAGACTTTCTCTACGACCAAGCGGCGCAGTATGAACCATTGGCGAAGTCAAAGGGTATTGATATTGAAATAGAGGTTGAAGACGAGCTAGAAGGATGTTTTGATGTTGACTTGATTGCAAGTGTCATCAATAACATACTGGGCAATGCTATTCGTTACACTACCAATAAGATAACGCTCAGCAGCTTTTACCAAGAAGGTATTATAATTGAAGTTATTGACGATGGTATGGGTTATCCTGCGAATATGCTTGAGCAACAGGAAAATTTTATAAAGTCCATCAATTACAGCACCGGTAGTACCGGGTTAGGCTTATACTTTGCTGGACAAATAGCTCGACTGCATACCAGCGGTGAGCAGCATGGTAGTATCGAACTGCTTAATAAAGACCAAGGGCAAGGCGGAATTTTTCGGCTTTGGTTGCCAGAGTAACTTTTCGACGAAAACTCATGAGGTTGCACTTGAAGCACGCTAATATTCATTTACTAAACAACGAGCGATAAATTATGGATACAACAATGTTAATTATCATTATTGTTGTTTTACTCGTTGTTGCCGTGAGCACCAGCGGTTATTTTCAATTTCGCGAACAACAAAAAGCTGAGCGAAGACAGCGCTTCTCTAAATTCAATTATCGAGCCCGTGAAGGACAAGATCTTTACGATCGCTTTGCCGACCTACCCATTGGTGCAGCGTCTCGAAAAGTCATATTGCAGTACATTGCCGCTAACTTAAAGAAAGCACTGCAAGTGGAACCGGGAGCTACTCAGCTAAGCGATACACTCAACGATATTTTACAGCGCATTAGCAGCCCAGAGCTTCCCGCCGACAAACAACGCCTGCGTCCTCCGAGTGATCCGCAAGAAGCAGTGGTGCTGATGGGAAGAGTAAAAAGTTTAATGCGCTATATTCATAAAATTGGACGCGTGCCAGGCATTGATATTGGCGCCGCTAGCAATGGCATTAACCACCTTAAACGCGTTTATTTAACCTTGCAAACTCAAACCTATGTTTCCATCGGAAAGAAGAAGCTCTCAGAAAAAGCTTACCCACAAGCATTAATTGCGTTTGAAAATGCAAAGAAATTGTTGCTACGGCAAAACATTGCAGACGATGAAACTCAGCAGCAACTTCAAGAACTCGATAAACTGGTTGAAGATGCTAAACATCAACATGCTCCGCCAAACCCTGAAGTAGCGATTGAAGGAGAAGACGAAGAATCCCTCGATTTAGGTGATAGCGATGAGCTTTTTCAACCGAAAAAGAAATGGTGAACTAGGACTTTGCAAGGCCGGTTAATAACCGGTTCACATCTTTAAACTGTAATTCATTCTCTTCGGATATCTCCGCCAATAATTGATGAGCCATGGTTACCGCTTCGGTTAACTTCTCAACCGATTCAGTCGCAGATTCATCCAGCGCCGAAAAAGATTGGTCGAGCGGCGATGATGCTACCAGTTCAAGCTGAAAAACCAAGTCGAAACACACTCCCATAATGGTTTCATAAAGTGTCCCCTGGGTGACAAAGATGATCGGTTTGTCGAGCTCGACTTCGCGGCTTTGCTTGGCAATTAACGCCAAAGTTCCGAGAGCCGTACTGTCAAGATGAGAACAGTTGGTAAGGTCGATGATGTATGGCTTGGACAGCGGCGCTTGGCTTTGAATGAATTGCTGTAATGACACCACATCGCCATAACGGACGTCGTTGTGGAAGCGGATGATATGAAAGTTTTGAGTTTGCACATAATCAGTTTTGATGGTCATGGCGCCTCACAACAAAGACCGAGACATCATCCGGCAGTCCATTTTGTGCATCTAAGTTTAGCTGCTGCGTAATTTCGAGTATTGTTGAATTTGGTCGAATAATAATATCAAGCAAGCAGTGCTCGGGAACCACTTCATTTTGCTGCAAGCACTCAAGCACACCATCGGAAAACATAATCAATGACATTGCTTCATCAAAGTCAACTTGATGATCGGTAAAGGTTGCCCAATCAAACATCCCAATTGGAAAACCGCGTACTTCGAGTAGCTCCTTAACCGCCCCTCTCATCATTATGGGTCGCGGGTAATGCCCGGCAATCGAATAAGTTAATTGATGATCTTGGGTATCAATAACCCCGTAAAATAAAGTGACATGTTTCCCAACGTTAGCGGCCATCACCTCTTGATTTAAATACTCTAACACTTTTGCCGGCGATAAGATCGCAGGGTCATTGGCCACTCGATATTGCCGAATGGGTTGATTGAATAATGACTTAAGCATCATGGTGACAAAAGCCGATGCCGAACCATGCCCAGAAACGTCTGCAATGTAGAAGCCCAGATAACGCTCATCAATTTCAAAATAATCCAAAAAATCGCCACTGACGTTAAGCGACGGGATCACGGTATGAAGAAATTCATAATTTCCAAGTTTTTGTTCGGGCGGAGGCAGTAACTGCAATTGGGCCCGGCGCCCGGCTTCCTGATCCTCGCGTAGCACATCTAAGTTGGATTGCAGTTCTAAATTAGCGCGCTCTAACTCATGCTTAAAGCGTTGATTTTCGCTCTCTAGCGCTTTTTTACTCAAGGCTTGCTTAACAGCATGGCCCAACACATCTAAGTCCGTCACCGGCTTTACAATATAGTCGTGAGCGCCAAGCTTTAAGGACTCAACCACGTCATTAATCATGCCGGCGCCGGAAATCATTATTACAGGCGTATCAGGACTTTCCTTGGTGATCTGTTCGAGTACCGCCATGCCGTTCATCTCTGGCATACGAATATCACACAACACTAAGTCGGGTTGATGCTGGCGGAACGCAGCCAAGCCTGAACAGCCGTTATCGGCTTCCAACACAGAGAATCCATAATCTTCTAGGTACATTACAAAGCTTTGGCGCACCAGCACATCGTCTTCAATGGTTAGAATTGTGATGTTCTCAGTGTCCAGGTCTTGGAATGTGGAAAAAAGCGGGTCAGTGTCCAAATATACTTCTCACAGCAACTTCGTCGTCGATAAGCCTTTTTATAGCACATCGGCCATATTCAGCAAGCAATCGGTCAATATCACCAGAAGATTGACCTAAGAGTAATTATTTTCTACTATCCTTGACTGACTATACAACGTAAAAGCATTTCGGGGGCTTAAGAAGATGTCAGTGGATAGAGAATACGAAGAAAAAAGAGATTTTATCCGCATGTTCGTAGATGCAAAAGTTGAAATTACCGACCCTGACTCAGGTGAAACTTTCACTGGCGACAGCAAAAACCTCAGTGCAGGCGGCGTAGCTTTTACCTGTGAGCACTCCTTTGAAGTCGGCCGCACACTCAGTGTCAAAGTAAGCTCAGTGCAATCCCAACTTCCACCTTTAACCGCCGAACTGAAAGTAATTCGTTCCGATAAGCGAGATGATGGCAGTTTCGAGATTGCCGGCTCAATCGCTAACGTCAACTAAACTGTGACCCAGTTATCACTTCACTAGATTGAGACGGAAGTCTCATACCTTTTGCAGGCTATTTTCTATACTCGTACGACCACTTGCTGTTAACTACAGCTGTGGTCACATTCAACGTGAAAGGATAAACGTTCTGTGCAGCAAGTTTTGCAGGACGCGCAAGTGCTCATGCAGCTTAGTTTTACTTGTGGAGAAATAGCGATGTATAAACCATCTAACCTTTCAAAGCCTTGGTTCAAACTCGACCCTATGATGATGCTACCGTTACTAGTTACGGTTGGAGTCGTATTAAGTAGCTTATAATCGGCACCTAGTAATGGCACCTAGGTTATCGCATCGCTTCCCTTCGTTCAGCGAATTAACTGCGTAGAGCCAATGGCTTAGCAGTCTTCGTACTCTGGATCACAATCAAAGGAATCTTCCAACGGAAGATCTCCGTCATAAACTTTATAACGACGATTCTGAAGATAAGCATCACGAACAAAAGAATATTCATCGATAGCGCTTTCCAGCTGTTCTTCTAAATCTAAGAGCAATACTCGCTGGATTAATAAGCGAAACGCCTTGGCCGAATACTCGGCACTTTCTGGGTTAATTTGTCGAACCGGATCAAAGTAGTTATCGGCCGGTTGGCTTACGGTATCTCTTACCGTTGAAGGGCCTAAAAATGGCAGCATTAAATAAGGACCCGACTCAACTCCCCATACAGCCAAGGTTTGGCCGAAATCTTCATCGTGTTTCTCTAACCCCATGGCACTGGCAGGATCAAAAAATCCAACCAGCCCTAAAGTCGTATTCACTACAAAACGTCCGGCATCACTACTGGCATCAGCGATCTTGAACTGCAATAAATTATTAATAAAATTGCCAACGTCACCGATATTACTGAAGAAATTCTCAAACCCGGTTTCTAACGGATCGGGGGTTACCGCTTGGTAACCTTTCGCTACCGGTTGTAAAACAGCTTTGTCAATCGAGCGGTTAAATGCATAAACAGAACGATTAAAATCTTCGTACGGATCTTGAGGATTTTTACCCGTCGCACAAGAAGCTAACAAAAATATGCTGGAAACAGCTAAGGTCCATTTCATTTTATTCATATCACTTAATTCATTAAATCTGCGGCTATTATAAAGATGATTATTCAATTTGACTATTCAAGCCGGCAGTAGAATATTGCGCTTAAATAGGTTTAATAACAATTGAAGACCATTGGTTTGCAAAACTTCTTCAGCAATCTGCGGCACTAAGCTTTGCAACTGAGCGATTGCCTGTTGCCCAGTTAACGGTTCAGGCGCATCACTCAACACGCTTAATAGCTGAAACGTTAATGGATTCACTTCCAAGAATTTAACCGCTTCTTCGCGGTTTCGATACACCACCAGCAAAGTCGGTGCGTCCGGAGGCTCAGTCGGTTGGTACTGGTCGGAAATAGCATGCACCGGATACTCGTAGGCTAACGGCCAGGCTACCGGAGACACACAAAGAGGCGTGGCTAATAAATCTAAAGAATCACCTGAGCGCACTTCTCGCCAATCCAGCGGTTTAATTAACAGTGCTAACTCAACCCATTCATAATGCGCCAATTCGACTATAAACGGATAGCGCGATTTCAACGACAAATCAGTGCTTTCTAGAAACAGTAAAAATTCTTGGGCGACTTCGGCGAAATATGGCGACTTAGCACGGTGATCACGGACAAATTGATAGATGAGCTCATGCCACTCGGTTTCATCAACAATGGTATTGAGCACAGGAAAACCCGACTCTATGAACCCTTTGATATTGTTGAAGATGAGTTCTCGATAAACATCCAAGCGGCGTTGTTCTATACCCGCGGGAGCTTGTACTCTGTCGGGGTCGCGCAAATAACGAGCAAATTCAATCTGCGCCTGTTGAAATTTAGCTGTGCTCATAGTTACGAAGCAACCGGCTGTGTGCGCTGAGCAAATTTATTCTGTATTGACTTGACCATCGCGACTTCTTGCAACAATTCTGAAAGCTCAGGAAAGTTAAAATCTCGCTCGAGCAAGGTCGGAAACACGCCAAATAGTTGGTAGGCTTCGTGCAGCAGCTCCCAAACTTCTGCTTTAACATTGCTGCCGTGAGTGTCTACTTTTAGGTCATCTGCCTCATCATAATGCCCGGCAATATGGCAATAACGAATACGCTCTCCCGGGAGCTGGCGTAGAAACTCAAGGGGATCGTAACCATGATTGATAGCATTAACATAAATGTTATTGACATCGAGTAGGAGTTCACAGCCCGAGTTTGCAACCACTTGATTGACAAATTCTATCTCGGTCATTTCTTGCGCCGGAGCAGCGTAGTATGAGGCGTTCTCCAGTACTAGAGGCGCCTCTAAAATATCTTGAACTTGCTGAATGCGCTTAACTACATAATTAATCGCTTCTTCAGTAAAAGGAATTGGCATTAAGTCGTATAAATGACCACCGTCACTGCAATAGGTCAAATGTTCCGAGTAGATCGTAACATTATGCTGCTGCATCAGTGATTTGATGTTGTTCACTAACTCCACATCAATCGGTTCCGGTCCACCAATTGACAGTGATAAACCATGAAATACGAAGGGATAGCGCTCGGTCAAGGCGCGAAAATCGCGCCCCAAAGAGCCACCGATATTAATCCAATTTTCCGGTGCAACTTCCATAAAGTCCACCGTATTAGGAAGGCTCGAGGCCAGTTGCGACATGATATCACGTCGCAATCCTAGCCCAGAACCTTGAATGGCTTTGCTGTGGGTCATTTATTTACCGCACTTACCTTCGCCACATTTACCTTCAGCTTTACCTTTTTTGTCTTTTTTATCTTTTTTATCTTTCTTTTCTTTTTTGTCTTCGCCACATTTGCCTTCACCGCATTTGCCTTCGGCTTTACCTTTTTTGCCTTCGCCGCATTTGCCTTCACCGCATTTGCCTTCGGCTTTCTTTTCTTTCTTGTCTTTGCCTTCGCCGCACTTGCCTTCACCGCATTTGCCTTCGCCTAGTAACTGCGCAATTTGATAGCCGCCATCCAACTCTTGAATTCCAAATGGGTTCGCATCTGCGTTAGCGGCGCCAACCGACAATGAAGCGGCTAATGAAGTGCTCACCAATGCTGCGATTTTTTTCATATCTTTATTCATATCAACTGTCTCCATAATAGTTAGTATCAATTACCCAATTGAATTTATTGGATATTACAAAGACTGCGGGTCAAACGAAATGTTACACAGCCTAAGTAAATTTTTTTTTGCTTGGGATGATCTGCACTTTCTGAGTTAGAAGCCTACTGCAGTTGACTTTATTAAGCCGTATTCAGCTTACCGGTGCAAGTTTAAAATGGTCGCGCCATCACATTTTGGCGCGAAATCTCGATCGATCTACAACTTAACTTGTTGCGAAATGTTAACAACAACCGCTTCCGTGGTGTTGTATTGGGTCTTGATATCAGGCGACACCCAATCGCCGTTCAATGGCTTTGGACTACCAGAGTAGGAAACCCGAGCCGAAACGGTGAGAGACTCTTGCCCGCTAATGGTTCGTCCCGGGATCATTGCATCGGCATCCGTAAGCGATAGCTGCAATGGCAGATCAGCCACTTTAACCCGCTTGACGGCAACTGGCGCCGCTTGCCCGTCACTGCCTCGAACTACGATGAAAACCGTGAGATTAGGGTTTAAAGACGCTGCCAGCTCAGGTGTCAGCTGGACCGTTAAGTCAAGTTTACCGGCAATCGCTTCCATATGCTGTTGCTGCGCTTGGAGCGCTTTGGTCTGCTCAATTTGCTGCTGCAGCATTTGCGCACCCGCACCGAACTCTTCTCCGCGCTTAGCGCGCTCAGCGAGCAAATATTCCCATGCGTCGATCGCTGCTTGATAATCGCCCTGCTTCCGAGAAATAAAACCCAGAGCCGTTAACGCGCCTTCATGCTGCGGCTGCACTTGTAAAACATTGCGCACCAGCATTGCCGCAACCGCATAGTTTCGAGGGTTTTTCCCCTGCATGATCAGCTGAGCTGCGTTAAGTTTCAAAGGAATGCTCGAAGGCTCATTTTCAATGGCTCGTTGCACGGCTTGGATTGCCGCTTCTTCAGCGCCTAATTGCTGTAATGAAGATGCGTAAATCATCCAGCCCCGGGTATCTTGGGGGTTCTCATACAATCGTGTGCGTAGCAGCAGCAATAACTCTCGGTTCGTCAAGGCTTCCAACCAAGCCGTATCGGTTTGATCGGAGTTTTGGAAGTTAATATTCTGCTCTCGTAACTGATACCAATCGGAAACTTCTCGCCAATCAGCAATAGTAAAGTACAAGCCTAAAGCAATCACGGGAATTGCCGCGAGCATCGCACGGTATATGCCCAGATGCGCCGGTTTCTGTTGAATAAGGTGCTGCTTCGCTTCAGCATCGGCTAACAGCCGCTTTTTAAGCTCTAAATCGAGAGCAACAAAGGCTTCATCATCAATCTCTTGATTAGCGCGTTGTCGTTCAAGTTCTTGAGACTGCTCTTGATATAACTGCTTGTTTAATGACGCCCGATCAATGGCTCGCGATGATCGCTGACGAATAACCGGGAGTAAAAGCAATAGTAAGGTAAAAATTGAAACTATAATAAATCCAAACCAAAGCATCTCGCCTACTCACTTCTACTATTTGATTTTTCAACTTCAATATCAGCATCTTTTTTGAGCAACTGCTGAAGCTTTTGTTGCTCTTGATCTGTCAATGTCGACTCCACGAGTTGCAACCGCGCACGAAACCTAATCCACAGCACAGCAACTGTAATCAACAATAAAACAAGCGGGCCAAACCATAAGATCAAATTACTACCTGCGACTTCAGGTTTATATAAAATAAAGTCACCGTAGCGTTCTCGAAGGAATGTTTTAATCTCTGCGGCTGATTGACCTTGCTTAACTTTTTCGTATACCAGGTTGCGCAAATCCTCGGAAATACCCGCATTAGAATCAGCAATGGATTGATTGAGACATTTCGGGCAACGCAGCTCAGTGATCAATTGTTGGTAAGTTTGCTGCTGTTTTTCATTATCAAATTTTAGAATAGATTCAGCCGCGCCTAAGGCAATCGATACTAAAAGTAAAACATTTAGCAATATCCATCTCATGACTTTGGCTCCATCAAGGGCAAAAAGATATTCTCATAAATATTTTTATCCATGGCGCCAATCCGATGAAAAACGACTTCTCCAGAAGGCGAAATCAAAAATGTTTCGGGAGCAGCACTGATACCTAAATCAATCGCAATATGGCCTTTTGGATCAAAAAATGAGAACTGATATGGATTACCTCGTTGATTTAAAAACTTAATTGCATCCTCTTGATTGTCTTTATAATTGACCCCTACAATCATCACGCCGTCAGCAGCCAACTCCATTAAATAAGGATGCTCAAGGTAACATGTAGGACACCACGATCCCCAAACGTTAAGCAACCAATACTGTCCACGAATATCTTTCGAGTGAATCACTTCTTGCGACAAAAGTTTACGCGCAGAAAAATCTGGCAGAGGCTTATTTTGTCGCATAGAAGGAAGTTCAGGTTTATCATCAAATAATGCATTAATAAAAAACCCGGCTAGTAATACAAACAAAATAATTACCGGTACTGCAAAACCCACCAATGGCTTTGCTTGCTTTGTGTTGGGCTCTAAGTCGGTCATGATGATTTTTCTGCCAAAACTTTTGCGGATAACTTTAAACGATAGCGTCGATCGATAATCGCCAGCAACCCACCAAACGCCATAATCAATGCGCCCAACCAAATCCACCGAACAAATGATTTGCGATAGACTCTTACCGACCAACTATTCTCATCCAATGGTTCACCCAACGAAATATAAACATCACGAAATAGGCCCGGATCAATTCCCGCTTCCGACATTACGGTTCCGGAAGCCGTGTAACGTCTTTTATCGGAAGTAACTTGGTATTCTCGACCCGACTCTACCAGCGAAAAGTGTCCCCGAGTTGCCGTGTAGTTTGGACCTTGCACCTGAGATATTCGATCAAAAGTAACTTGAAAAGATCCCGCATCGAATTTCTCACCGATATCGAGTTTGATTAAGTCCTCACGACTATCATAAGAAACCATAACAATACCAATAAGCGAGACGGCCAAGCCTAGATGCGCACAGTGCATGCCCCAATAAGATGACTTAAGCTTTGTAATTGCGCGCCATTTGTTTTGACTATTACGGGTTTTATTAATGACATCTTGAATGATGGATGAAACCATCCAAAGCGCAATTAGCACACAAAGCCAAATTTGAGCAGCGGAATAATTTAATAAGCCGATGGTTACAATCAGCATTAATACAATATTGATTAGAATAATTGCTCGGAGATTTTTAACTAGGTGCTCGCGCTTATTGTCTTTCCAATGCAACCAGTGACCAAAGCCTAGTAAAATAAGTAACGGCAGCATAACAATAGGAAACAACGAGTTAAAATATGGAGCGCCAACACTGACAGACTTACCAAAGGCTTCATTAAGCATTGGAAACAAAGTTCCAAACAATACAATTAGACAAGCAAAAACCAGTAATAAGTTATTACCCAACAATGCGGTTTCTTTCGAGAACAACTTAAAACTGCCGGTGGACTTGACTGCCGCGCCGCGAAAGAAAAACAGCAACAACGAACTTAAAACCACAATGCCAAGAAAAATTAATATATAGGTTCCACGCACAGGATCTTGAGCAAATGAATGCACTGAAGTAATGACCCCTGAACGAACAATGAAAGTACCCAGCAAACTGAGGCAAAAAGTCATCAGCGCAAGAAAAACAGTCCAAGTTTTAAACACGCCGCGCTTTTCACTGGCGGCTAATGTATGAATCAATGCGGTACCAGTAAGCCACGGCATAAACGACGCATTTTCTACCGGATCCCAGAACCACCAGCCGCCCCAGCCAAGCTCATAATAAGCCCACCAACTCCCAAGCGCTATCCCAACGGTCAAAAACAACCATGCAGCAACCGTCCAAGGACGAGACCAACGCGCCCAAGTCGAATCTAACTCACCGCTAATCAGTGCCGAAACCGCAAAAGCAAATGCGACTGCAAAGCCGACATAACCCATATAAAGAAAAGGTGGATGAATAATAAATCCGAAGTCTTGTAACAGCGGATTTAAATCACGACCATCAATCGGAAAGTCTGGCAGCAAACGTTCAAAAGGGTTTGAAGTAAACAGTGCAAACGACATGAAACCGACAGCAATAAACGACATTACCGCTAAAACTCGCGCCACCGCCTCATCCGGCAAGGTTCGACTGAAAATAGCGACCGCTGCGGACCATCCGGTTAACATTAAGATCCATAATAGTAGCGAACCTTCGTGAGCGCCCCACACTGCGGTTAACTTGTAAATCATTGGTAACTTTGTGTATGAATGCGAAGCGACATAAGCCACGGAAAAATCATCTGTGGCAAACGCAAACACTAAACCAATGAATGATAGCAAGACCAGAGCAAACTGAATTAAAGCCGCAGGTCGTGCGAATAAAGTCAACTGGCTGCGCTGATAGAAACTACCAACAATCGGTGCTACCGTGGCAATGCAGGCAATAGCAAATGCCAAAATCAAGCAAAAATGCGCTATTTCAACAATCATAAAAACTCTTAGTTGTTTTCTTCTTTTGGACTTTTAGTTGGATGACCGCCTTCGGATAAAGCTCTGGCTACCTCTGGTGGCATATAGTTTTCATCATGCTTAGCCAAAACGGATGAAGCAACAAAACGCCCATCTTCAGCGAGTGTTCCGGTTGCAACAATACCCTGCCCTTCTTTAAATAAATCCGGCAGCACGTCACTAAACTCGACTCGTAACGAATGCTCTTTATCACGAATAGTAAATTCAACATCTAATTGATTGGCGCCACGTTTTACAGTACCGGGTACCACTAAGCCGCCAACCTTGATAGACCGATCAATCGGCGCTTCTCCCGCTTGAATTTGGCTGGGCGTATAGAAATAATTTAAATTATCACCGAGAGCAACGAACACTAAAGCGATCGCACTGGCGACTCCAAGTACGGATAAAATAATTCCAATAGCGCGTTTTTTACGCTGCGGTTTCATAGCCATTACAACACCTCTAAATAATTACTGCCCGATAGATTTCCGCTGCTCATCTTGGAGCAAACGTTGACGCAAGTAATACTGCTTTAACTCTCGGCGTAACCGCACTTTACGAATAACCGGAGCTACCACTAAGAAAATAAATGTGAGCGCAAAAAAGGCATAGGAAGCCCAAATAAACTCCCAGCGATCCGGTGGAATAAAATCACTCATTTTGACTCAACCTCTTGTTTTACCCACTGCGCATCGCGATCACGCCACAAGATATGGTTACGAATAAAAGGCAACAACACAGCGACAAAAAATACTTTAAAGGAAACAATCATAATCAACAGCGGCCACAACATTGATGAATCAATGGATGGCTTTTCCAATTTACTCAGAGAAGCGGGCTGATGCAGACTGTTCCACCATTCGACTGAAAAATGAATAATCGGAATATTCACCACGCCTACAATGGCTAAAATAGCGGCAGCTTTATCGGCAGACTTCAGATCACTAATCGCATTGAATAATGCCATATGACCAAAGTATAAAAACAACAGCACCAACTCGGCTGTTAATCGCGCATCAAAAACCCAATAAGTGCCCCAAGTGGGTTTGCCCCACAAAGAACCGGTGATTAATGCTAAGAAAGTAAAGGCTGCCCCAATCGGTGAACAGCTCATAGACACCGTGTAGGCCATTTTCATCCGCCAAATAATACCAATAGCGCCACTTACGGCCATTACCACATAAACAAACATGGACAGGTACGCGGCAGGTACATGAATATACATAATGCGCTGTAATTCACCTTGATAATAATCTGGCGGTGCAATCCATAATCCCCAAATTAATCCGATGCCCAAACCACTACCGGCGAAAAACCATAACCATGGTTGCCATTTGAGCGACATCTGATAAAACCATTTGGGTGATCCAAGTCGAAAAAACCAAGTCCAAGCCATTTTACTACTCACCTAAAGACACTTTTAGAGCGGCGCCTGCTGCCCACGGCGCCAATGATACCGTAAATACGCTCATGGCTGCCAAAAATAGTAGTTGCCCGCTATAACTTTGCCCCATCGCTGCTGCATTTACGCCCATAGCACCAAAAATAAGGATGGGAATGTACAGCGGCAAGACCAACAGGGCTAGCAGGATACCACCGCGGCGTAAACCAACTGTTAAACTCATCCCAATTGCAGCGATTAAGCACATCGCGGGAGTTCCCAACAACAAAGTAAGCGCCACCGCCGCAATGCCACTTGGATGAAGATTAAGCATGACGCCAATTAACGGTGAAACGATGATCAGCGGCAAAGCCGTAAACAGCCAATTGGCAACCGCTTTGGTTAACACGATTAACGCAGGCGCGACACCACTCATCACCATCTGACGCAAGCTGCCATCGTCAAAGTCATCACGATAAAAACCGTCCAGAGACAACATAAGCGCCAACAACGCACACACCCAAATAACACCAGGCGCCAGTTGCGCTAGTATGGTCGGCTCCGGTGAGACACCAAAGGGAAACAGCATCGCCACAATCAGGAAAAACATTAACGGGTTTACTAACTCGCTTTTTCGCCGTGCCATTAACCGTATTTCACGAAGTAGTAGCACTCTAAACATTACCTACTCCCGCTAATTCCAGTTCCGAGACAGTGCAGTTCAAAGTCAGCGGCTGATGTGAAGTTACAATCACAGCGCCGCCATTATTGACTTGCTGCTCAATCAGCCCGCACAGCCACGCTTGACCATCGACATCGAGCGCTACCAACGGCTCATCCAGGATCCACAGAGCGACTGGTTCAATCAGCAAGCGCGCCAAAGCTATTCGGCGCTTTTGCCCTTGCGAAAGGTGCGCAGCCAGTTGCTCATCAAATCCAGCAAGGCCAACTGCAGCGATAGCTGAAGTAAAGTCGGGTTTGGTGACTCCGCGCAGGTGTGCATAAAAGGCAAGGTTTTCGGTTACCGTTAGCGCGCTTTTGATTCCCGTGTGATGGCCCAGGTACAAAGTGTTGCGGGTCAACCACGTATGAAAGTGATTTTCGGGGCTTACGCTGAACGCACCATTGTCGGGCTCGATAAAGCCGGTCAACGTATTTAATAAGCTGGTCTTGCCGGCACCGTTAGCGCCTTTGATGTAGAGGACCTGCCCGGAAGACACGGTAAAGTTACAATGCTTGAACAACAGACGATCACCGCGGATCAGCGCTAGGTCTTGAGCGGTTATGGTGAAGCGCGAATACATCAGATCTTTAGGTTACCCTGCGGCAATCAGTTGAGCGCGCTATACTAATATAATGGTGGCTATTAATCTATTGATTTGACTCAATATAATGACAGACCTCTTAAGCAAAATATTAACAAAGCACCCCCCGAGCGAAATGACGGTCTCACAGTTAAAGACCTTGTTGAGTAGCCTTCAGGGCCAGACTTTGGGCGCCACACTGCAAACAGCTAGCAGCGGCAACGGGCCATTGCAATTGGCAATCCCTCTACCGCAACCACGCCAAGGGGGAACCCAATCATTAATTCTCATCATTGACAATTTATCGGTGAGTAAACGTTTGGCCCCTTTACTCGCTGAAATTCAACTTCAAGTAACGCCTACGTTGCAAAATAACCGCGTCAGTCTACCGCTGCAAGTCGACTACTCGAATCTCACAGGCGCTTCTTTGCAAAAGCCACTGACCGCGCTTTTCCAGCAATTAGCTCAATGGTTAGAGGTGCCTAAGCCGCTAATCGCACTGCGGCAAGCGACCAACACTGGTAGCCAAGTGCTGCTCACCAAAGCAGCGGCACCGACTCCGGCGACCGTCATTGCGCAAAGTGCAAACAACGCCCCGACCACTGCACAGCCCAAAGCCGCAACCACGGCGCCAGCCACAGCACTAATACCGCCTTCGCAAACGGCGGTTGAAAAAACCTCAACAGCGGTGAACAAAGACAGCACTCCAAACACCCAAGGATTAAAACTGCCATTGCAACTAAATCTTGGCGAACAAATTAAGCGTGCGGTAATTGATGAATCAAGCCCACCGCTAAAAACCGTCGAGCGCCCTGCGCTCGATTTAAGTCCGCGACTGCCACTGCCAAGCCAAGCGCAAACACTCAAACATTATTTAAGCCAATTTAATTCCACCGCGCAGCCGGTGTCAGATACCTTAGGCCAGCTGCGGCGGTTGATTCAAGTCTTGAGCCAGTTGTCCAGTCAAGGCAGCGCCAGTAACGCGCGTCAACACCTCACCAATTGGCTCGAGCAACTACCTAACGCACAAAACCTCGACGTAAAAACTTTGCAACAAGCCATTCAACGTAGCGGAGTATTTTTCGAAAACAAGTTATCCCAAGTTTCACAATCTGGCTGGTCAGTGCTGCAACCGCCGCTGCCGGTAAGCGACGGCAAAGCAACGACAACGGCGACACCCACCGATACTAAACAATTATTTTATTTAATCCGTCACTTATTAACTCCCGAGTCCATGCCATTACCTTCCGCCACATCAGCCTCACGTCCCCTGACAGCCGACGGCTTCTCTGGTGTTCAAAAGCTAGTTAATTTTGCCCGCGGATGGTTAAATCAAAATGCTCGCACGCGGCAACTAACGTTAAACTCGGAGCGATTGACCGCACAAGCTGTGAGCCAAGAAACAGAGTCGGCACTCTCGCGTATCAAACTTAATCAGTTTCAAAACCTGCACTTGCTCGACGCCAATACTTGGGTGTTTGAATTACCCCTACAGTTTCAAAAGCAATTAAGCCAAGTTCAAATGAAGTTCGAACAGAACGCCAAGGCGGACAAAAAGTCACAAACGCAATGGCGCGTAACCATCCGGTTTGATTTCGAAAGCCTCGGGGCATTCCATGCGATCACGACATTAAAAGGCAACAAACTGGACGTGCGCTTTGTTGCAGAGGAAGTCAGTACCGCTCAGCTACTGCAGCATAAAATGCCGGAACTTAAGCAGCAGCTTGTCGACTGTGGCCTATTGATCAATGATATTAAAAGCGAAACTGGTAGCAGTGAACCTTTAACTTTGGCGCAGCTGCCACAATCCCTAGTCGATTACCGCATATGAATCAATCTTCCTCAGACAACCCCAAGCCAGTCAGCCAACGCAAAGCAGCTGCGCTCAAATATGATGGTCAAGATGCTCCACGAATGACTGCCAAAGGGAGCGGCTTAAGTGCAGAAGCGATTATTGCGTTGGCCGCCGAACACGACGTTTTTATTCATGAAGATCCGATTTTGATCGATGTTCTAACACAATTAGAGCTTGGCGATGAGATTCCAGAGCAGCTGTATCTTGCGGTTGCTCAAATCATCGCTTTTGCCTATATGCTACAAGAAAAAACACCGCAAGACCTGGCTAAAAACGAGCCAAAATCGAAATGAAAATCAAAATCAAAACTATTTGTAACCCATTGATTTTACGGGATTTGAATTGACATTGCGGCGAGGATCCCCTACTCTTTTCAGTCTTAATGAGCGCACACATTTAGTCTCTCGCCCACGCGACAAGGAATCTAAATAAATGAAAGGTGAAAAATCCGTCATCAGCACATTGAATTCGATTTTGACCATCGAGTTAACGTCTATCAATCAATATTTTTTACATGCGCGCATGTATAAAAATTGGGGGCTCGACCAGTTAAATGAGAAGTCTTACAAAAAGTCGATAAAAGATATGAAGCAAGCCGATGATTTAATCGAGCGCATTCTGTTTCTAGAAGGCTTACCAAACCTGCAAAAACTTAACAAGTTACACATTGGCGAACACACAGAAGAAATGCTCGCTTGTGACACTAAAGTTCAACACGAATCCTTGGCTGCATTGCGCGATGCCATCGTCGTTTGTGAGCAGCACAAAGACTTTGTTAGTCGAGAATTGCTCGAAGAAATTCTAGAAGACGAAGAAGAATATTTAGACTGGCTAGAAACGCAGCAACATTTAGTCGCCAGTTTAGGTATTGAAAATTATTTACAATCAACCATGGGATAAATCAACTTATGAAAGGTAATAGTAAAGTCGTAAATGCGCTCAACGAAATTTTAGCGCTAGAGTTGACTGCCATGGATCAGTACTTCATTCACTCCCGGATGTACGACGATTGGGGATTAAGCAAATTGTTTGAGCGTATTGATCACGAGTTCGATGATGAAAAAGGCCATGCGGCAGCATTGATCGAACGCATTTTATTTCTTGAAAGCACACCTGACATGGTAACGCGGGAGCCACTTAGAATTGGAAGCAACGTGCCTGAAATGCTCGAGAACGATTTGAAAGTAGAGTATGAAGTAGCGGAGAAATTGAAGTCAGCCATTGTTATTTGTGAACAAGAAAAAGACTTTCAAAGCCGAGAAATTCTACAAAAGCTGTTAGAAGATACCGAAGTTGATCACGCTTATTGGTTAGAAAAACAGCTTGGATTAATAAACAAAGTCGGACTCGAAAATTACCTTCAGTCTCAAATGTAAAACCAACACCAAAAAAAAAGCGCCTGATGGCGCTTTTTTTATTTCTTCTTCACGGGAAGTTTTTTTGGTCGACTTCCGGGTTGCCCGACACCGGGACGAAAGTGCCAATGGTGATGATAGTGATAAGGTACAATTGGCCAATAACTCGGCCCCCAATAACGCACTTCCTGAATCTCTTGCCGTTTTTGCCAGAGATGATGTCCTGAAACTTGCACCACGGGAAACAAATAAGTCATCTCGCCAACTTTGCCGCTAACCGCTTCACTAAGCTGTCCAACCACCGTTATTTCACGGCCTTGCTCATAGATCACAGGGTCGATAAAGTCATTGATGACCGCGAGGAAACGCCCTCCGGAAGTATCACTCTCCTGTGGACGAGCGGATCGTCCCAGTGGTTTTGCGACAATTTCAATAATTGACTGCTGTTCTTGATTGGAAACTTTAGCAATTACTCCCCCCCAGCGTACTGATTGCGGCTCGCTTCCTGCACGAGCGGCCGCCACGGAGATTGATGGAAACTCGCCATCAATAGCGCTTGGGATGTGGCTACAGCCTGCGACGATAAAAAAAATGAATGCCGAACACATTCGGCCAATGGAAGTGAAGTTGATGCGCGGGTGTTTAAGCTTCATTACAAACGTGATCTCCATAATTCAAGCCAGCATCCTCGGTCAGTCGCTAGCAATAACGGATAAACTATCATTGATCGCCAGGATGGCGCAAACCAATGACGGCTGATTTTACTTCAATAAAACGTTTGCGAAGGTAGCCGGTTGACAACAAGGTTAAGCGAATAGATCAATGCCCAATAACGATTGTTGCTGACTTTGCTGTTCTTGTTGCTCGATAGCACTAAACTGGTCCACTGCTCGGCGCGACTGAAAGCTCAACTCTGAATCATCGTCGCGTCTTACGCGAAAATTTTGTTGCTCGAGCCGCTCAATAGCTTCCGCACGCTGCTGTTGAGTGGTTGCGTTTGACTCGGCACTCTCAGCGGCAGTGACAGACTCTTGATTGGATTGGTTTTCGGCTCGTGGCGGCACCGGCGCGCGCTGCGTCGATCGCTCGTTGCCAAGTGGAGCAAGATTTGGGTAGTTTGAAAATCCTATTTCAGAAGGCATTTGCATGCACTCCTCGTATATCGTTGCGGTCGAAACACTTATTTACCGTTGAGCCCACAGATACGGGAGACTCAACCGATTCTAGTTTAGTCTAAGTTAACCAAGTTGGCTACTTTTCACTCAACCCGATCCACACCGATAATTGAACTTTGATTCGACTTTTTTGCGACTTGATTACGCAAGTAGGTCGGAACCGCCGCGGCTGCACTGTGTAACAACGCTTCCGCTTGTGGTTGCTTGGCTAAAGCAATCGCAACGTCAGCCCGCGGGAACACATCGCTAATATGCGCGCTTGCCCGCGCCGATAACGGCTGCAACTCACTGGCATATGCCGCCATGCCTGTGCCAACGGTTACCCAGCTCGACTCCCCTTCAAGCGCTAGTTGGCACAGCACTTCTGGCGCCAATACCGCTTCTTTCTCCACTAACCTTGGCCAGTCAGGTTCTGCGCTGTTGCGTTGGTATAAAGCACAATAAACCTCGCCCATTCGAGCATCATTGATCACCCAAGCGTATTCCGCATCACTGCGCTCAAGTGCTTGAGCAGCAAGGTTCTGCAAACTCGAAATTCCAAGCAAAGGACGATTACAGCCAAAAGCGAGCCCTTGCGCCGCCGAAACTGCGATCCGCACTCCGGTAAAGGCCCCAGGCCCTTTGCCATAAACAATTCGGTCGATATCATTGATAGTTAAACCCGCTTGCTCGAGCAACTCATTGATTTTAGGTAGGAGCAAATCACCGTGCTGCTTTGGCGCAATCGTATCAAACGAATAGCATTTTTCGGCAGTCGCTACAGCGACAGAAAAGGCCTCGGTTGAGGTTTCAAGAGCAAGATAGTTCATAAGGCTTGTAAAAACTCCTCGGCTAAAGTCTGATTTCGAGTCGGTATCATTGGCGGTAAATCACTGCGGAATTGTTTTCCATAGTTTCGCGCCACAATGCGTGGATCACCAATCGCCAGCACCCCTCGATCCAAAGTGTCACGGATCAATCGACCCGCTCCTTGTTTTAATGCAATAATCGCATCAGGCAGCTGAAACTGTCCAAACGCATCCCGCTTATTGCGCCGCAGAGATTCTATTCGCGCTTGGTTAACTGGATCGCCTGGAGAGGCAAAGGGAAGTTTATCGATGGCCACTAACGACAAAGCATCGCCGGCAACATCAACCCCTTCCCAAAAACTATAAGTGCCTAACAATATACTCATAGTATTGTTGCGAAAATGTTCCAGCAAATAACTTTTGCTGGCTTGGCCCTGAACTAACAATTGATACTCACCGTACTGCGCTAATAGTGCGGCCGCCTCAGCCATTGCTCGATGACTGGTAAACAATAAAAAGGTTCGCCCACGAGCAGCCGCAATTAGCGGCAGCATGGCATTAACGAAGCTTTCAGTATAATTCGGAGCCGCCGGATTGGCTAAGTAACGGGGCACATATAAAAGTGCTTGTTCGGCATAATTAAACGGCGATGCGAGTACCGTTTTTTGCGCATCTTTTAAGCCAAGCTTACGTGCAAAGTAAGTAAAATCTTGGTTCACCGCTAAAGTTGCCGATGTCATCACCCAGGCAGCCTCGGAATAGCCTTTCATCGCCGCTTTAAATTTATCCGCGATGGATAGTGGTGTTGCATTTAATGTAAAGCTATTGCGGTAGATTTCGATCCATTGCACGTACTCTTGTTCATTTTCATCTAGAAACAACCTAGCTCGATAACCAATGTCGTCAGCTCGTTCGTATAAATTTTCCGCCTCTCGACTGCGTATCGCTTGCTCTTTAAGCACTTCGGTTAGTTCGGATATGTTATCGATCACCAGCGCAAAAGCTTCAAATACCGCCTCTTGTTCACGAAACTCTCGCCAAAACTGGCGCGGCGCTTCTTCGCCAAGCAGTATGCGTAAATCCGCAGCAGCCTTTTCCAGTTTCGCAGCACCCTCAGAGAGTTCGCTACAATCGGTCAACTCAGTTCGGTATTGTTGCTCGCAGTCACGACATAACTCGTTGATCTGACGCAGTGAGAGCGCTTGGCCAAAAAATAAAGTGGCAACATCGGGAAGTTGATGCGCTTCATCAATAATATAGGCATCGGCACGCGGAAGAAGTTCGCCAAAGCCATCGCGCTTTAATGCAATATCGGCCATTAGCAAATGCTGGTTGATGATTACAATATCACTTTCCATCGCATGTTTTCGTGCTTTTGCGACAAAACAATCCGAGAACATTGGACACTCGCTACCAAGGCAGTTTTCAGCGGTACTGGTGACAAACGCAAAAGCCATTGAGTCCTCAGCAACACTGTTTAACTGAGTTAAGTCACCGTCTTTGGTTTTGCGGCTCCACTCGCGAATTTTTAACATATCTTCGAGCACTTCTCGATTAACAAAACGAGTGCTTTCAACATTCATTTCGAGTCGATAACTGCACAAATAATTCTGTCGCCCTTTTAATAAAGCAACTTTTCGAGTTTTCCCTAAAGCACGAATAACCGTTGGCAAGTCTTTTTGAAATAATTGATCTTGTAAATTTCGAGTACCTGTCGCAATGATAGTTTTGCCATCAAATTCTAACGCCGGCACTAAATATGCGTAAGTTTTGCCAGTTCCCGTTCCTGCTTCTATTAACTCAACAGACCGCTGTTCCAAGGCATTGGCCACGGTGTCGGCCATTACCATTTGCGCTTCGCGTTCTTTAAATCCAGTGATAGCATCCGCAAATGGGCCTTGCTCGGAAAGCAAGTATCGAGACGATTGATTGGTCATAGTGATTCAGTGGCTTATGTGTTCATCATTGAGGTTAGCTGGCCAAACTTGCTCGCCAATGGCTTTAAACTTCGCCACGGTCATCGCTCCACGCTTGTTATTAGAGCCTGTATCAAGCACTTGTTCTATCGTCTCACGGGAGGCGCGATAGATGGCATCGGGCTGGTATTCATCATTGTAAATAACTAACAAAGTGTAATCCCAAGGGGCTTTTAAATTCATTTGTCCCACTCGTTGCCGCGATTTGCCGCCGGGAAAAATAACGCGCCCTTTGATTTGCACTCGCTTCTCAATCCCGGCCTCGACCCAAATGGCTTCTGACTCGGCGTCGGCAAGTTCTTTCAAGCCCAACAAATGCACGGCATCAAAACGCGCGAGTTCAACAGTAACCGGCAATGACTGTCCCGTCGCATTGCGATACTGCGCCGCCAAACGGCGCGTTTGGCTCATGATTTGTTCAAAGTTATAAGTCGTCATGATTTATACTTTTATATCCACTTGATGCTGAGGTTCTTCCAAAGACTCTTCATGGAGCCGCTGCTCACCGCCTGAATCCTTACTATAAACCTTACCTTGCGGTGCTATGGATTCAATATCCGTATCCGCGTGCGCCGGATCATCGTCATTTAATTTAGGTGAATGGCGTTTCGCAGCATTTTTCGACGAACGAATGGGCCGGGTATCCGATTGGCTCAATGCTGCAACCCGAGCGAGATAATCCGGCGCAAGTACCGCATTATTTGGCGTCGGCTTCACTCGCTCAGTCATTGAGCGATTTAAATCAAATGGAATCAAGTTTAGCGCCATCACGGCTCCCTACCTGCAGCTGATTTGGCGTTAAGCCAAGTTTTATCAAAACTGCCCTATACTTAATAATACCATAGCCGTGCACTTTGATTAACTTTGCTGTCAACCAAACCGGGCCCACCGCGTTGAATAACCTAATCGAACAAACTGTTTCGCAAAATGAATCACTCGACATTGACTTTAACAACACCCGAGCTTTATAACAAAGCTACCCCAACGGCGCGGAGTAAAGCTCTGGATAACCAAACGCTTC
The DNA here is from genome assembly GCA_013373545.1 of Gammaproteobacteria bacterium. GTDB lineage: Bacteria > Pseudomonadota > Gammaproteobacteria > Enterobacterales > Kangiellaceae > Pleionea. Next base: position 32,959 of record JABXHQ010000103.1, on the reverse strand, counting down.
TTAATCAGTTTCTGCAGTCGGTAGAGCGCAAGGCCTATCATATGGCGCTGTTTGCGACGCAAAACCCTGATGACGCACTCGAAATTGTTCAAGAAGCGATGACGAAGTTGGTGGAGAAATACGCACAGCGTGACGCTGCCCAATGGCGTCCGTTGTTTTATCGTATTCTCAATAGCCGCATCCATGATTTTTATCGCAAACAAACCGTGCGCCGACGGTGGCTGGCTTGGTGGCCAACTTCGTCGAAAGCCAACAGTGCTGACGGCGATACTACTAATACCGATTTAATCGATAATGCCGCCGATCTCAACCTGCGGTCTCCCGAAGCTCAACATCAACTCGACACCGCAACCAAAGCTCTGGTCGAGCAACTGCAGAGACTCTCTGAGCGACAGCGCCAAGCTTTCTTGTTGCGCGCCTGGGAAGGTCTCAGTGTTGCCGAAACTGCTATGAGTATGAAGTGTTCCGAGGGATCGGTAAAAACCCATTACTCGCGCGCCATTCATACCTTAAGAGAATTTTTAGGAGAGCACCCAGATGATGCAACCGACTGAGCATCAACAAAGCGCAAAAATGTCCGAATTGGCCTCACTTCGCGCAACGCTCGATGACATGAGCTCAAAGCTTGATGCCACAACTCAAGCCCAATTACAGATGGCTCGGCAACGGGCATTAAGTGAAGGGCTCAACGCGAAGCCAATTAAAACCTATACCCTTGCGATGGCCGCTAGCATCGCGTTAGTCTTAACCTTAAGTTGGCTAACATGGGCTCCAGATCCAGAAGCGCCACAGCAACCTGACGCTTCGGCATTACTGCAAAATATTGAACTATTGACCAGCGAAGAAGAGTTTGAAATGTTGCAAGATCTTGAATTTTACCAATGGCTCGATAATCAGCAGCTTCTGAGTGAGGATGAAAATGAGGCCAATACTTAATCAAGCGCTACTTGGCGGACTCCTTTTGCTCGCAACTCAGTGTTTGGCGAATGATAAATCAGTCAAGCCTGCTGCAGCCGAAAAGCAAACGAACAAAGGAAAAAAACCGGTACCTTCTTTGCAACTACTACAATACCTTGCTGAGTTTAGTAATGACGAAGGCGCAGTGATTGATCCGCGAACTCTGCGAGTCATTGCCAAACCGAAAAGCAAATTGAGTGAGCAATGTGGTGTTAAAGCAGCTCCAGAAGCCCAAAAAGAAACCGATAAAAAAAATACTGTTGATTCATCAAGTTGCTTAAAAGCAGATCGAACACTTTCTGACTCGACACAACCGGATCCAAAGCAGCAACAAGGTGGAGGACAATATGAATAAGTTTATTATTTGCGCAATGTTCGTTTTCAACACCGTTGCTTTTGCCCAAGAAAGTGAACAAAAAATCATCGGCTTCAGCGAATTAACTAAGGAGCAACAACAACAATTGCAGCCGTACCAAGACGAATGGTCAAATTTATCAGCCAAGCAACAACAACAAATTCTCACGGGTTTGACCAAATGGAACCAATTAAGTGCTGATGAACAAGCTCGTGTAGAGCAACGCTTTCGTCAATGGCGGCGATTAACAACACGCGAACGTGAAGCTTTGCGATCAATGTTTGCAGACTATCAACAAATGTCACCGCATCGACAACGACAATTGCAACGCGCTTATCGAAGGTTTCACAGCTTACCGATGGAACGCCGCATTGAATTAAGAAATCAATTTCAACGTAGCTTGCCCAGCAGTAGACAGCCGATAGTCAAGCCTGCTACCTTACCTACCGTTAAGAAAAAAGAACCATAATAAAACGGTGATAAGTAGCGCTCCAGCTTTCTAAGCAGGCCTGCTATAATCACAGTTAACGTGATAATTGATGGCCTGAAAAGGGATAGCTTTAAATGACATCGGACAATGATTTCGGCGAACCAGATATTGAATTTTCAATTGAGTCAGATAGTGGCATAAAAGATCTTTCACCCAGTGAAGAGGTATTGCCTAACGAGATTTGCCTTCTACCATTATCCGAACGCCCGTTTTTTCCGCCACAAACGCTGCCAATTTTAATGAATGAGGAAGTGTGGCGTGAAACGATTGAATATATCGCCGATACCGACAGCAAAATCGCTGGGCTGGTGTTAGTAAAAAATCCTCATCCAGAAGAGTCATCACCCGAAGAATTTAATGCCATTGGTACCTTAGTTCGAATTCACCACCCGGTACTGTCCTCCGGTAAAATACAATTTATTGCCGAGGGCATTCAGCGCTTTCGAATTAAAAAATGGTTAACCGATGAACCACCTTTTATCGTAGAAGTTGAGTATCCCAACGAGCCTGAGTACCGCGACATTGATGAACTAAAAGCGTATGCCGTTGCTATTATTAATACTTTAAAAGAACTGGTACCACTCAATCCGCTTTACAGTGAAGAGTTAAAATTTTTCCTCAATCGATTTAACCCAAATGAGCCTTCACCACTCACAGATTTCGCCGCCAGTTTAACCACAGCCACCCGCGAGAAATTACAAGAAGTTTTGGAGCAAGTTCATTTACGCAAACGCATGGAAAATGTGTTAGTGATGATTAAGAAGGAACTTGAAGTTGCTCAACTGCAAAATAGCATCCAACGCCAAGTCGAAGATAAGCTAACTGAGCATCAAAGAAAGTTCTTTTTACGTGAACAGCTACGTGCTATTCAAAAGGAGCTCGGTATTGCCAAAGACGACAAGACGGCCGATATCGATCGCTTCAATGAGCGAATGGACGCGTTAGAAATTCCTAGCGACGCCAAAGATAAAATCAATGGCGAGATCGACAAGTTATCAATCCTAGAGCAAGGCTCACCCGAGTACTCAGTCACTCGCAACTACTTAGATGTTGTCACCAGCCTACCTTGGGGAATTACAACCACGGACAAAATTGACTTGCGCCGAGCGCGTCGCGAGCTTAATAAAGAACACGCAGGTCTTAATGATGTTAAAGATCGCATTGTTGAATTTTTGGCCGTTGGCGCATTAACTGGACAAGTCGCCGGTTCAATATTATTGCTGGTTGGCCCTCCGGGTGTTGGTAAAACGTCAATTGGCCGCTCAATTGCCGACGCATTGGGACGCAAATTTTACCGTTTTTCACTCGGCGGTATGCGCGATGAAGCCGAAATCAAAGGTCATCGCCGCACTTACATTGGCGCAATGCCGGGCAAGCTGATTCAAGCCATCAAAGATACACAAAGCTCTAACCCAGTTATTATGCTCGATGAAATTGATAAAATTGGCAGCTCATTTCAAGGCGACCCTGCAAGTGCTCTGTTAGAAGTACTCGATCCCGAACAAAATGAAAATTTTCTCGATCATTATTTAGACGTTCGATTTGATCTCTCTAAGACTCTATTCATATGTACCGCTAATCAACTCGATACAATTCCACGACCTTTATTAGACCGAATGGAAACTATTCGACTTTCAGGCTACATCACACAAGAGAAAATCCAAATTGCAAAAGAGTACTTGTGGCCACGTAAATTAAAAACCTGCGGCCTAAAGAATAGCCAAGTTAAAATTTCTGATAGTGCCTTTCGTAAGATTATTGAGGATTACGCACGCGAGGCTGGCGTTCGTAATCTTGATAAGCAATTGGGCCGAATAGCCAGAAAGTGTGTTGTTAAAATCGTATCAGGCAAAGTTGATAAAGTTTCCGTTAGCCAAAAAAATGTTGAGGATTATTTAGGCCCCGCATGGTTCCAGCAAGAAAAGCCCGGCAATAGTTTAGGCGTAGTGACCGGGTTAGCGTGGACATCGCTGGGTGGTTCAACACTTAATATTGAAGCTGCGATCGTACATAGTAAAACTCGGGGCTTTCGCCTTACCGGAAAGCTCGGTGATGTGATGAAGGAAAGTGCTGAAATTGCTTATGCCTACATAGCTTCACAGCTAAGTCATTATGGCGCTAAAGAAGACGCTTTTGATAGCGCCATGATTCACTTGCATGTTCCCGAAGGCGCAACGCCGAAAGATGGCCCTTCCGCTGGTGTTACTATGGCAACAGCATTGTTATCACTCGCGTTGAAAAAATCCCCCCGAAAACAAATCGCCATGACCGGTGAGCTCACGTTGACCGGCAAAGTGCTTGCTGTGGGTGGCATACGAGAAAAAATAATTGCAGCTCGCCGCGCAAAAATTAAGACCATCGTTTTACCGGAAGCTTGTGCGGGAGATTATAAAGAGTTACCCAAGCATATCTGTGAAGGCGTTAAAGTCCACTTTGTTTCAAGTTTTGATGAAGTAGTCAAAATAATGTTCTAGCGCTCAAGAAGTTTGCCCGAATAGCAAACTTCTTAAGTACCCGGGAAATGTCTTCACAATTATTGTCCTAGTTGTTGACACAGTTAGGACAATTTTAGCAAAGACATTGTTGGCTCGGATATTCTGCCTCGTTACTGAGCCGAACTTTTTACCCTAAGGTTCGCAATACAAAAATCTGCTTACCCCCTTAACTTACGGTTTTAATCGCTGCAATTGTAAGTCATGCCAGCGAGCTAACGAGAGCAACGCTGTCGTCGCACCAATGAGTGCCCAAAACATATCCGACTGAGTATCCCAAGCATATCCTTGAGTACCCAAAAACGATTCCGCCGCTTCATCGGATAGCAAAGCGACCCACCATTCAATTAGCTCATAAAATGCAGAGAAGCCTAAACAAATCGCAATAATAAATAGCGTTCTCCAAGCACTGGAGTTAACCACTTGCTGCCGAATTAAGATTTCTCGAGCTAAGATGGCTGGAACAAACCCCTGCATAAAGTGGCCAAGCTTGTCATAATTATTTCGAGTTCCAGACAACCAGTCGCGCACCCAATCGCCCAGTGGAACTTCGGCATAGGTATAATGACCGCCTACCATTAGCACAATACAGTGCAGTAAAATCAAGCAGTAAAGTAAGCTAGTCAAAGGAAATCGCTGGCGCGTAATCCAAAGCAGCAGCGCTCCGATCACCGCGGGTAGAACTTCTAATGCCCATGTGTAGTAATCTTTTGGAGCCACGCCGGACCAAATGAGAACACTGATAAAAACTCCAAACCAAATCCACCCATTAAGCTTCATTTCGTCTCCTTTCCACCATTAGGCTGTTTTATTTTTTGTTTAGCGACCCAGCCGAAGTGACGCCTGAGTGGAGCATCATCGAGCAGCTTTTGCAAAGAATTTTTTTCCATTGCAAGAGTCATTTCATCGTACTGTTTATGAATGCCGCGATGGCACTGTCGACAGATCGCAATACCTTGATTGAGCTGCTCAGTATTGTAGAGCTTTTGGAAACGCTTGCGCCGATGCATTTTGCGCGGGATCAAATGATGAAAAGTCAAATCAGTGAAGCGCCCGCAGGTCACGCAAACATCAGGCTTACGCATCGGCCAACCGCTCGCTTAACCATATCATTACAAATGTTGTTGAACCAATTCGCACAACAATTGAATGTGATCGTCACGATCGTTTAGACAGGGTATATATCGATACTCTCCACCGCCAGCCTGCTTAAAAATCTCTTGATTTTCAACTTGAATTTCTTCAAGTGTTTCCAAACAGTCGGCGGCAAAACCAGGGCAAATGACGTCCAAAGATCCACCGGTCTCGCCCAGTTTTGCCATGGTCTCATCGGTATATGGCTGCAACCACTCTTCGCGTCCAAAGCGAGATTGAAAGCAACATATCCACTGCTCAGCGGAGAGTTGTAATTCTTCGGCTAATAGTTCAGCTGTCTTACGACACTCTTGCGGATAGTTGTCGCCGTTGTCGGCGTAACGCTTGGGTATGCCGTGAAAAGAAATTAATAGTTTGTCACTCTGGCCATGTGTTTGCCAACTGTCACGCACAGAGTTAGCCAAAGCTCGTATATAACTAGGATGTTGATGATAATCGCGGACAAAATCAATCGCAGGCATATTCCACTCGTCCGCTAATGCCTTTGCAATGCGGTCGTGCACTGACATAGTGGTTGCGGAAGAAAATTGCGGATACAGCGGAATAACAATTACGCGCTTGCAGGCTTTCGCTAATCGAGTTAACACTGGTTTTATCGCCGGTGAGCCATACGTCATCGCAAATTCAACCTGACAATTCAGCCCAAGTTGTTCACATTGTTGTTGCAGGCGCTTCGCTTGCTGCGATGTGGTGACCATGAGAGGTGACCCCTGCTCGGTCCAGATCGACTGGTAAAGTTTGGCGACTTTAGGGGGGCGTACGCGCAAAATGATGCCATGAAGCACCGGGCACCAAATCCAACGCGATAGGTCGACTACACGGTAGTCATGTAAAAATTCACCAAGATAGCGCCGCACAGCTGCGGAAGTAGGCTCATCAGGCGTTCCCAGATTAACTAGCAGAACACCTGTTTTTTCGTGATCACTCATTTTTTAACCAGCTCAGTCGCTCTGGTTAAACTCCCAGAGCTTTAAAAATTTCGTCTCGAATGTCGGTCATCGAACCAACCCCGGGTACTTTTACGTACTCAGGGGCATTGTCAGAGCATTCTTGGGAGAAAACTTTGTAATATTCAACCAACACTTTGGTTTGCGTGTGGTATACATCCAACCGATTACGCACGGTTTCTTCGGTATCATCATCCCGTTGAATTAAGTCATCGCCGGTTTCATCATCTTTACCAGCTACTTTCGGTGGATTGTAATCAACATGATAGACACGACCAGAAGCCGGATGCACGCGGCGCCCAGATAAGCGCTTAACAATCTCTTCATCATCGACATCAATTTCAATCACGTAATCAACATCAATATTATTCTCTCGCATCGCATTGGCTTGAGGAATAGTACGAGGAAAGCCATCAAGCAAATAGCCCGACTGGCAGTCATCTTGTGCTACCCGCTCTTTTACTAGACCAATAATAATATCGTCCGATACGAGCTGACCCGCATCCATCACTTTCTTAGCTTCTAAACCGAGCGGCGTACCGGCACTCACCGCGGCTCGTAGCATATCGCCAGTGGAAATCTGAGGAATTGAGAATTTATCTTTAATGTATTGAGCTTGAGTTCCCTTTCCTGCACCAGGTGCACCCAATAAAATAATCCGCATACTTGCTTCTCCGAGAGTCATCACTGTTGGCTATCGTCGGATACGCCAAATCTTTTAAATAGTCTTCGTGTAGTCGTAAGATACCGATCACATTGCCCTAACTCAAGCGAATTATGACACTTTTAATTGATTTCTCTAGACCCGATCTGTTTTCCACTAAGGTCTAGCGCTAAATTCATCCCGATAGTCCCACTAACCAGTAAAAAAAAGCCCGGATTTAACCGGGCTTATATTGTTTACGCCTTTAATAGTAGCTTATTTAATCGTCTGGTAAAGGTGCCGGGATCATTTAGCGAGCCCGATTCCGCAAGGAGCGCTTGATCAAATAGCAGTAGAGCCCAGTCTTCAAACGCACCATCTTCTTGCTGCGCGGCATGCGTCACTAACGGATGCTCAGGATTAAACTCGAATACGGGTTTTACATCCGGAGCGGCTTGACCTGCAGCAGCCATTAAACGAGCCATCTGCGCTGACATTTCACCCTCAGAAGACACAACACAAGCGGGAGAATCGGTAAGGCGATGAGTCACCTTCACATCTTTAACTCGTTCACCCAAGACAGTTTTGAAGCGCTCAATCAGAGGTTGGCTTTCTTGCTCAACCTTTTCTCGTTGTTCTTTCTCGGCGTCATCTTCTAACTCGCCAAGATCCAAATCGCCTTGCGTCACCGAAACCAATGGTTTGCCATCAAATTCATTGAGGTGTGACATGGCCCACTCATCAATTCGATCGCTGAGTAATAAAACTTCGATACCTTTTTTGCGGAACACCTCTAAGTGCGGGCTGTTCTTAGCGGTATCAAAACTTTCCGCCGTAATGTAATAGATTTTATCTTGAGCATCGTTCATCCGCTCAATATAGTCAGCCAATGAAACCGACTGTTGTGACGTATCGTGCTCGGTAGAAGCAAAACGCATCAAGCCAGCAATTGCTTGCTGATTGGCAAAGTCTTCCCCAAGACCTTCTTTTAAAACGTTGCCAAATTGATCCCAGAAACCTTGATAAGCCGATGCATCTTTCTTAGCCAGCTTTTCAAGCATTCCCAAGACTCGTTTTACGCAAGCATTTTTCAGACTTTGGGTAACTCCGCTGTCCTGCAAGATCTCACGCGAAACATTTAATGGTAAATCATTGCTATCGAGTACACCGCGAACGAAACGCAGATATACCGGCAAAAATTGCTCGGCATCGTCCATAATAAACACCCGTTGGACATAGAGCTTAACGCCACGAGAGCGTTCGCGATTCCACAAGTCAAAGGGTGCGTTTTTAGGGATGTATAACAAGCTCGTATACTCTTGCGTACCTTCAACTTTGTTGTGGGCCCAAGTCAACGGCTCGGCAAAGTCATGAGAAATATGTTTATAAAACTCTTTGTATTCTTCATCGGTCACATCAGTTTTACTGCGTGTCCACAATGCAGTGGCTTTGTTGACCGCTTCAAACTCTGTGGCAGGCTGCGGTTCTTCTCCTTCTGCTGCAGGCTCAGCTGGTTTTAGCATCTCAACCGGAACCGAAATATGGTCGGAGTACTTGGCAATAATGCTGCGTAAACGCCAGTCATTTAGAAACTCTTTTTCCGAGTCTTTTAAGTGCAAAATAATATCAGTACCGCGTTGTCCACGCTCAGTTGACTCTATTTCGAACTCACCTTCTCCAGCTGAAATCCAGCGGCAGGCTTCACTAGTACCGGCAGCACGAGAAACAACTTCCATTTTATCGGCGACAATAAAACCCGAGTAAAAACCAACCCCAAACTGCCCGATCAAGTTGGCGTCTTTCTTCTGATCACCCGACAACTGACTTAAAAACTCTGCAGTACCTGATTTTGCGATGGTTCCGAGGTTAGCAATTAAATCTGCTTTACTCATACCAATGCCATTGTCGCTAATGGTTAAAGTACCGGCCGCTTCGTCAGCGGTAATTCGAATTCGAAAATCAGGGTCATCCGCAATTAACTCGGCATTATCCAGCGACTTAAAGCGCAATTTATCAACAGCATCCGCCGCATTGGAGATAAGCTCTCGAAGAAAAATTTCTTTATTACTGTACAAAGAATGTACCATCAAGTGCAGTAACTGTTTAACTTCTGTTTGAAAGCTATGTTTTTCCATCGTTGGCGTGTCACTCATTGCCAAAATCCTCCGGTAGTAACGGTTTATTCAATTCGTGGGTTTCTAGAGGAGGAAAATGGGGACGCTAAGAAATTTTTCAAGCGTTGAGGTCTAATTCGGCATATTTTTAATTAACGACTGAACCTCTCGGTTTAGCCAGTGGGTGACACCTACCGATTCACGTTCAGCGGCATTCATAATCTTTTGCTGGTCTTCAGGGTCAAGACACACCGTGTACCGTCCAATAAAAGGGGCTATGGGTGGATGAGGATTGGCCGCGGTCATGAGTAAATAATCGTCAATCGCCTCACTAAAGCGCAACTTAAGCTCAACAAGATTAACTCCGTCGAATAATATAACGTCGGGGGCATTTACCACCTCGCCGATCAAACGGTCAGTCTCGGGTTGATAGTCCAACTGCGCCACAAACCCTTTGTATGTTAGCATCGATACTCCAATTACGATTACCCAATACTACCGCTAATAATAGCAGTTAAAGGCAATTTTTGTGGCTTAGCACCAATGCTTTTTAGTTTATTTGAGTATGAAACGAAAGGGGTTTATAGCTAATATTACCAGTCGACTTTTCGTCTTTCTTGAATTGAGCGCGCTAATGTTCCAGCATCAATATATTCCAACTCGCCGCCCATTGGCACTCCCTGCGCAATGCGTGTCACTGGCACTTGAAAAGCTTCGACCAACTCACGTATGTAATGTGCGGTAGCCTCACCTTCGAGCGTCGAGCTGGTTGCTAAAATGACTTCCACAACTTGCCCTTGACGCAAACGTTGCTCAAGCTGGTCGAGTCCAAGTTCGGCCGGTCCAATTCCATCCAACGGAGATAACTGTCCCATCAATACAAAATATTGGCCTTGATAGGCACCGGAGTTTTCAATCGCTAAAACATCCACCGGCGATTCAACGACACAAATAATTGACGCGTCACGCTTGTGATTTGCGCAAATATCGCATAGATCCGCTTCGGTAAAGTTTTTACACTGCCGGCAATGGCCAATCTGTGTCATTGCATCGCTGAGTACGCGCGCTAATTTTTCGCCGCCACTGCGATTACGTTCTAATAATTGAAAAGCCATGCGTTGCGCACTCTTACGCCCGACACCCGGCAAGCAACGCAAACTTTCAATTAAATCTTCTAACAGCCCAGCACTCATAATTAAAATGGCATCTTAAACCCAGGAGGCAATGGCAAACCTTGGGTCACCGAAGACATACGTGATTGGGTTTCAGATTCAACACGACGGTTTGCGTCGTTTACCGCAGCTGCAATTAAATCTTCCAAAATTTCCTTATCATCTTGCAGTAAGCTTGGATCAATCTCGACCCGTTTTACATCATGGCGCCCGGTCATTGTCACCTTAACCATTCCGGCGCCCGACTCACCAACGATCTCCATGTTGGCGACTTCTTCTTGCATTTGTTGCATCTTTTCTTGCAACTGCTGCGCTTGTTTCATCATTCCGCCTAAACCTTTCATTTCGTCACCTTCTTTACTGCTTTAATTCAATGTTATCGGTTGTAATTTGCGCATCAAATGTGGACAAGATCGATTGCACATTTTGATTGGCTAAAAACTCATCTTTCACTTGATTTAAATAATCAAGATGATTCTGCTCACTGATATCCTTTGGCGTGTTGGCAAGCTCATCCACATAATCAAACTCGATGCTAACCGACTGCCTAACTGCGGTGGAAATATCCGCGGTAATTTTATCTCGCGCTGAATCAGTCATAAAGTGTTGTACCGATGCGCGAGTTGTAAGGCAAACACGGGTTCCGTCGATACTGGCAACGGTTGAGTTATTTAAAATTTGAAACAGAGCTCCCGTCAACGGTAACTGCTGAATAAAGGCATGCCAATTCACTGGCTCAGCAATCGCTTCCAGCTGCCAGTCCCGCTCGACGGATGCCGGTTTAATAGCATTTTCAGCAATCGGCTTATTAGTCGCGGCTTTCGCGTTTATAGCTGAGTGTTCAGTAGCCGAGTGCGCAGCACTAGATAAGTCGTCACTCGGTTTTGCGCTGGGCATTTGCTCCGTTTCTGAGCTGGATGAATCCGGCTCTTTCTGTGCAGTCACTGACTCAGTCGGGTCAGCAGTATCAGCACGCGCTAACTCTGCTGCTGGCTCAGCTGTTGGCGTTTGGGCAGACTCCACTGCCGAGGCGCTTTGCCCAGCGGACGCCGTTACCGAGCTCTGCTCGACTTTTTCGGATTCAACAGCCGCTGGCGTCGATAACATTTGATCGGAATGTTGCGCATCATTCAGTTCAGAGTGGGTAGGAGTGGACGATTGTGCCGTAGTAGCCGGTAATGAGCGCGAGTCTGCCGCGTAGGTTTCTGACCCGTTGCCAGCGCCAATTAAGCCGTTACTTTTTTTTTTCGCGGCCGGAGGTTGACCGGTCGCTTCGTGCTGTGGCCGAAAAGCCATCATTCTTAACAGAGCCATCTCAAAGCCTTCCCGCGGCTCTGGTGCTAGCGGTAAGTCTTTGCGCGCATGGGTCGCTATTTGATAGAACAGTTGGATATCATTCGGCGACATTACCTCACAGAGTTGTAAAATTGCTTCCGGCACTTCACTGCCGACCAATTGATGTACCGCCATTTGATGCAGAGTTGAAATGATATCCGCCAAAACTTGTTGATAGTCGGGGCTATACTCCGCCATCCGTTCGACCACCGCTAGAACAGCAGCACCATCTTGTTGCGCCATTGCAGTCAAGATATCCAGCACAAAGCGATGATCGATGGTCCCCAGCATCGCACTCACGTCGCCACAATTCAGTGCGCCAGCGCCAAATGCTATCGCTTGATCCAAAATACTTAAGGCATCACGCATACTGCCGTCAGCCGCTTTCGCGATAATCGGCAAGCACCCCTCTTCAACCGCAATCGACTCTTGTTCCAGAATATGGCTAAGATGACTTTCAATGTGCTCTTGTGACATGCGTTTAAGATGGAATTGCAAGCAGCGGGATAACACAGTCACCGGCAACTTTTGCGGATCAGTGGTTGCTAACAAAAATATGACGTGCGGAGGTGGTTCTTCCAAAGTCTTTAATAAGGCATTGAAACTGCTATTCGATAGCATATGCACTTCATCGATTAGGTAAACCTTGTAACGGCCACGGGATGGTCGATATTGCACATTGTCGAGAATCTCGCGAGTGTCTTCGACTTTGGTTCGCGAAGCCGCATCGATTTCTAGCAAATCAACAAAGCGCCCCTGATCAATTTCGACACAAGTGGCACAGGTACCACACGGCGTGGCCGTGATTCCTTGCTCGCAGTTAAGACATTTAGAAAAAATTCGTGCGATGGTGGTCTTGCCTACACCACGGGTTCCGGTAAATAAATAGGCGTGATGCAAACGCTCTTGCTCGATGGCATTAACAATTGCCCGCTGGACATGTTCCTGGCCAACTAACTGCTGGAAATTTTGTGGACGCCACTTGCGAGCGAGAACGGTATAAGACATGAACTCCACACATCATCAATAAACCTAATGGGCCATTATAATCAGAATATAAGAGAATCTCTAACAAAATGATTTTTGCGCAATTTTCAGCCAATTCAATAGGTTGCTTGATAGTTTTGAACAAAAGATGGGAAGCGCTTCGGGTGGGACCCACCAGCCACACCTCGGCACACGAGTCGGTCACTACCGTTGCTCCCTTCCGGGCCTGGCGGGGTTTGCGACTTATCGTTGCGAGGGAACCAGTGGGTACCCATAGCGAAAGAGCGCGCATTATCGCTAATTTTTTAACTAATGAAAACCCTTTAGCCGATTATATTTTTTGTTTAAAAATCAAACAGTTTGTAAAGACTGCAGCGTCATTTTACCAAGTTACGACACGATTGATTCGACAAACTCGGCAGCAATCATCACGAAATGCGTTAAAAATCAGCGGATTGAACCACCTTTTATCTCACCTATCAGATAATGCAAAGCAATATAATGAATGTGATCACGAATTTAAAATCTAAATCACAATTTATTACATCAATTTAATTTTTTTCGATTAGGATCAAGGAGATGAGCCGGCGCGATTCGTTGGGTTTTGCGTAATTGGCGAAAGTTGTACCGTCTGCTGTTCAATTAGTGAGGTTAAAAGATATGTTTGCGTTTATCACCGACTTTTTTCGAGCTCGGCCCAAAGAAGAAACTCGGCAACCGCTTAAGGTAGCCAGTCGCAAAGGGCAATCCGAGCGCACTATCAGTTATGATCCAAGCTTGATCGAAACACTTAAAAAAGACCACTCGAAACTGGTCGCTTTATATGGCGCTATGTGGAAAGAAGGTTTTGAGAAGCGGGACTATAAAAAGTTATCCAATGTTATTGCGGAGTTTAAAGCCAGTTTTCAATCACACTTGCTAAAAGAGAATGTTAAGTTTTATGTCTACCTTGAGCAATCATTAGCGGATGACTTACACACTTTACAAGTGGTGAAAGATTTCCGAACTGACATGAACGAAATCGCTAATGCAGTAATACAATTTTGCAAAAAGTATGCACATCAAGCTTTTACAGTTGAAATGGAGCAAGAGTTTGAACGCGACTATGTAAAAGTTGGCGAAGTGCTTACCCGCCGCGTGAGTATGGAAGAAAACGAGCTTTACGTACTTTACCAAGCGGACTAATTGCGCATTCAATTTCAAGGCGGTTATCGCTGACCGCCTCGAGCCCCACCCCCCTACTTATCCACGCACGGTAACACTTTTCGACTTGCAAATTTACGGCGTTTCGCTTTAACTGTTCGTTCACTTTAAATTTTTTAGGGCTAATTCGAATGACTCAAGTGTTGCTTGCCAAGCGATTTCAAGCGCAGCCAAAGCACCTTAAGTGTATTCGTGACACAATTAGTGAAACGCTTAAGCAACAAGGCTTTGAACAAAACCTGTTAGACGACACGGTATTAGCCGTCGATGAGGCGTGTCAAAACATCATTCGCCATGCCTATAGTTTCGATCAACAAGGAATTATTGACCTCATTCTGTTGCTGAATAATAATGAATTGTCGGCCGAACTTGTGGATTACGCTAAAGCCGTGGATCCGCGTTGCTGCGAACCAAAAGGGTGCAGCCGACCGCTAACTCCTGGCGGTTTAGGTACTTTAATAATGAATCAAGTGATGGACTCGGTTGCCTATGAATGTCCACCACCACTGGGCGTTGGTAATAAGTTAATCATGCGCCGACGCCTTGGCCAATAATCGACTAAATGCGAGATTGATAAATGGAATACACCACTACCCGTAGCGATGATCATACCACCGTATTCCTAAGCGGAGAGGTTGATTTAGATCGCTCTCCCGATGCACGTAAAGCCTTGCTAGATGCTGTTGCGCATGGTCAAACCATCGTTGTTGATATGCAACAAGTTGAGTACATCGATTCATCGGGTGTCGCAAGTTTGGTCGAAGCTTTACAGGCCTCGCGGAAAAACAACTTAGAATTTTCACTGCAAAATGTTAGTGAGCCAGCATTAAAAGTTTTTCGTCTTGCACGGTTAGAGAAAGTTTTCAATATAATTTAACTGGGCATTCCCCTTACCCTTTTATTGTCGCTCGTAAATCTTGTAGCGTTACTTGGCGATTCCCCCCCATTGCGGCCACTTGTGCCAACAATAACTCTGCCGTTGCTAAAGCATCATTTCGAGCGTCATGTTGAGGAAACTCAGGAAGCCCATAACGAGCCCGACAGGCTGACAAAGTTAAACTCTTAGGGCTGATAATATCTTGCTTACGTTCAAGTCGCCGCTGTTCGATTAATAATGTATCGATAATTGGGCAGAACAATGGGCATTGAAAATGCTCTTTATGCAGCGCATTCAAAAAACGCCAATCCATTTGTGCATTGTGTGCGAGTAAAACTTTTCCGCTCAAACGCTTGAGCAAAAGCGTTAGAAACTGACTCACCGTTAGTCCTGAGGCGACCTCGTCACGATGGATACCATGAACCTCAATATTCGAGATAGACTCAACATATTCATCTCTCAAAAAGCCATATTCAAGCGAAGATAAAACTATTCCACCATTTCCGATCTCAACCATCGCGATGCTTAATATGCGATCTTGGTGTGCATTAAAGCCACTCGTTTCTAAGTCTAGCGATAACACTTTAGTGTCTTGCAAGGTTGCGGAAAATGTTACTGGAAGCTGGTTAAGGTACTCCTCTACGCTCGTCGCAGCACGTTTTTTAGCACGCGCAATCCGCCACTTTTCAAACATTACAATAAGCCTCGCGCAAACTTCATCTTCAGCCCCGCTTGAGCCTCATCAATTACCTGAAAAGCGTCTTTCAACTGCGCTCTTTGCAGCGAGGATAAGTCGCTCGGAATAACGTAATTATCTACTCTCTTGCCCTTTTGCCAACAACGTAATTGATGCTTATAACGAACCCGAGAAATAAATCGATAAGCATCAGACAAAGCTTCTGCATCCTTTTTACTCAATAAATCAGCGGGAATATTATGCAATCGACTGAGCGTATTGATCTCGGTTAGGTTGCCCGCTAACGCATAAATTCGAGCAATATCAACAATCGGGGCTAGACCTTTATGTTTTAGATCAAGACTGGGGACATGCTCGCCATTTTGCTCCAAAACAAACATCTTAAAAAAGCCTAAAGGCACTTGGGTTTTTAAGGCGTTTTGGGTTAGCTGTGCTAGAAAAATAGAATTATCGCCAGCCGATTGCAATATTTTCTGTTGCAGATTTGTTACCAGTGAAGCAGCTCCAAAAACACATCGAAGATCAAAAAAGATACTCGCATGCATGAGCGCTTTTGGCTCCGGCGACTCTATCCAATTAGTAAAATAGCGCTGCCAACTTTTGCAAGATACACGCCATTTCTCATTGCTTGCCATCACATCTCCAGGACAAAGCACAAAACCGCAGCGATCCAGCCCTTGATTTACTCGATGCGCTAACTCATCAAAAAATATTGCTTCCTTTGGACTAACTTCGCGCGCCAAGAGAATGCCATTATCTTGGTCAGAATTCGCTGATTGTTCACTGCGTCCTTGAGAGCCAAAAGCGAGCCAACAAAATTCACATGGCGGGTCTCCCAACTCGGCCAGTGATAACTCAATCAAGCGCACGGTTAACGCGTCCGAGATCTGAGAGATAATTCGCCCTATTTCAATGACTCGCATATTATTGCTAATCATTTGATGCAATAAGTTGCCCAACTCATTGCTATGCTTAATGAGTTGCTCCAAGCGATTAGATTTCTGAATTCGGCGCAATAAAAACAATGGATGTGAGATTTGCATTTGGATTAAATCGCTAGTGGTTACCATCCCAACTACGGTTTGTTGTTGATTGATAACCGGCATATGATGAATTTGCATCTGCAACATTTTCGCTAGCACATCCTCACTGGTTTCATCTTCATAAATGATAGCGGGATCGCTCGTCATAATCTCAGCAACGGCATCCGTTATCGCGCGTCCTGTCGCAACCACGCGCGAACGCAAATCACGGTCGGTAACAATGCCCACCAAAGATTCGTTGTGCATAACCATTAATGAACTAACTTGACGTTCACTCATCAATTGCGCAGCTTGTTGAATGGTTGCCTCTTGAGCAATCAATACCGGTCGTCGTGAAATCACATTACCAATTGGTTGAGTTAACGGTATCGCTCTCGGCTCACTGGTTTTCTTAATCCGTTCAGCATAAGCTTCAGTATAATGAATATCGAAATCTTCATTATGATTTTTTAGCCAACGAAATGCATCGGCCCCAATGCGATAAATTAGCCCATCCTGCAGAACAACAACTTTATTTTGAATTTTTTTCCCCGAAAGTAACGCAGGGTAGCCAAACTGATCTCCTTCTGCCAAGCGATCAAACAAACGCCCTTCCGGAGAACGAATTTCAAACTCGCCAGTACGAACGATATACAAAAATGGCGATTGATAATCAATAACGTCGGCTACCGCGTTTGCATCGCAAAAATGTACCGTGATTGAATTCGCACAATAGGCCAGTTGTTCTTTTGTAAGCTGACTAAACGGTAGAATGTTAGCCAAAAAGCTAACCACAGATGGAATACTTGTTGGTGCGCTCATCATGCAACCTCAAGTTGACGGAAACAATTTACTTGGCTAACTCAATAGCCATTCGCTAACGGGAACAATGCTAGATAAACTAAACGAAAAAACCATGCTTGGCTACTGCCAAACATGGTTTTAATGATGGACTTAGTGAGCTTGCGCGCCACCTGATCCTTTCGGGAACCGAATATCTTCAACAATGTGTTGCACATCTTCGGGAACCGGCGCAGTAAACTTACTGACCGTAATAGCCACTACAAAGTTTAGCAGCATACCTAAAGTACCAATGCCCTCGGGAGAAATACCGAACAACCAATTTTCCGGCTTATTGGGGATCAGAGGTTCAAAGAACACACCTTTGTAAATTAAGATGTACGCAGCGGTAAAGGTAATCCCGACAACCATTCCAGCAATCGCCCCTTCTTTATTCATCTTCTTATAGAAGATTCCCATGATAATCGCCGGAAAGAAGGACGACGCCGCAAGGCCGAAGGCAAAGGCGACCACCTGCGCCACGAAGCCAGGTGGGTATATCCCGGCGAGTCCAGCGATCACCACCGCGACCGCTGCCGCAATTCGAGCATACATCAGCTCTTGTTTGTCGGTAATGTTTGGCATCAAATTCCGTTTGAGCAAATCATGTGATATGGACGTTGAGATGACCAATAGCAACCCGGCAGCCGTCGATAAAGCAGCTGCAAGTCCGCCCGCCGCCACCAAAGCAATCACCCAGTTTGGCAATTTAGCAATTTCCGGATTAGCCAATACCATGATATCGCGATCGATCTTCATTTCGTTGCGACTATCACCAGAGTAAAACATTCGGCCATCGCTGTTCTTGTCGGTCCAAGTTATGAGCCCCGTTTGCTCCCAATTTTTTATCCATGATGGTGCTTTCTCGTACTCAACACCTTGTTGCTCTGGACCATTAATGGTATCAATCATGTTGACCCGAGCGAACACCGCGACGGCCGGTGCGGTGGTGTATAAAAGAGCAATAAAGACCAATGCCCAGCCAGCGGATTTGCGCGCATCACGTACTTTAGGTACCGTAAAAAATCGTACGATTACATGCGGTAAACCGGCCGTACCAACCATCAACGCAGCGGTAATAAAGAATACATCCACCATACCCTTTGAGCCATCCGTGTAGGCCGCAAACCCGAGTTCTTGGGATAGTCCATCCAATTTATCCAATAAATAAACCCCCGGTTCGCCAGCGACCTCGCCACCAAAACCGAGTTGCGGAATAGGATTTCCCGTAATTAAAATGGAAATGAAAATGGCAGGAACTAAATAGGCAAAAATAAGCACACAATACTGTGCCACTTGGGTGTAAGTGATGCCTTTCATGCCGCCTAAAACTGCGTAGAAGAACACGATCGCCATACCGATAATAACGCCCCAAGTGAGGTCGACCTCAAGAAATCGAGAAAAGACCACACCAACGCCACGCATTTGTCCCGCTACATAAGTAAACGAAACAAAAATCGCACACACAACGGCAACCGTTCGTGCGGTTTGCGAATAGTATCGATCGCCAATAAAATCCGGAACGGTAAATTTTCCGAATTTACGCAAGTAGGGAGCAAGGCACAACGCCAGTAGCACGTAGCCGCCGGTCCAGCCCATCAAGTAGACACCGCCATCATAACCCATAAAAGAAATTAATCCGGCCATTGATATCCAAGAAGCAGCTGACATCCAATCCGCGGCGGTCGCCATACCATTGGCGACTGGGTGCACGCCTCCGCCCGCCACATAAAACTCATTGGTGGAGCCCGCCCGTGACCAAACAGCAATACCAATATAAAGAGCAAAAGTCGCGCCGACGACAATGAATGTTAATGTTTGTAAGTCCATCATTGCCCCCTACTCTTCATGTACATTATATTTACGATCGAGCTTGTTCATTTTGGCGACATAAACAAAAATCAATACGACAAAAGTATAAATTGAACCTTGCTGGGCAAACCAAAACCCAAGCTTAAAGCCAAAGAACTTAATTTGATTCAATTGCTCAACCAGCAAAATGCCACAGCCATAAGACACGACAAACCAGATTGCCAGTAGAATAGCCATTAACTTTAGATTTTCTCGCCAATAGGCTTGTGCGAGTTCTTTATTTTCGAATGCCATTACTGGCCCTCCTATTTAACCCCAAGATACTCCTTCACTCTAATCAACTTTAATGCAGCAACGAATTCGACTTTAGTCGCATGTGGGGTGCAAAAAGCGTTATCCTTTGGTCTAATAAGCGCAGATTCTTTAGCTACCGGTTCAAATGGAGCCTGATGTGAATGCCCTAACGCTGTTTTTTGTCGTGCTAAGCTACATTGCTGTGTTATTTATGATTGCCAGACTCGGTGATAAAGGCCACTTCGCGCGGATTCCAGCCTTCCTAATTTACAGCTTTTCAATTGCCATCTATTGTACATCGTGGACTTTTTATGGTGCTGTAGGTAGCGCAGTCAGTAATGGCTGGATGTTTTTGCCAATATATTTAGGACCCGCCCTGCTATTTTTGTTCGGACACAAATTACTGTATAAATTATTAATCGTATGTAAAGAGCAAAACTTATCGTCCATAGCCGACTTTATTGCACTGCGTTATGGTAAGCGTGCATTTCTTTCCGTTGCCGTTACCTTACTGTTAATGATTGCCATCATTCCCTACATCGCATTGCAGCTAAAAGCGATCGCATTTAGTTTTGATGGCTTAACGCGCAATGTATCGGTTCAAGCAACTGATATTGATACCGCATTATTTACGGCTATCGCTATGGCGCTGCTCGCGATCTTTTTCGGCACTCAATCAGCTGAAGCTACCAAACCTCGTTCTGGACTCATGTATACCATCGCTTTTGAGTCGGTGATTAAGCTGCTCGTGTTAGTCGCTCTAGCAATCTTTTGCTTATATTGGTTAAGTCAAGATACCTTCGGAACTGCAGCGGGTACCACGGAATTCTTCAGCAGCCAATTTAGTTTCGACCAACTTAACTTTTCCTTTTTTACTCAACTGTTGTTATCCGCTTGCGCTATGATTTGTTTGCCACGGCAATTTCACATTACCTTTATCGAAAATACCGATCCTCACCATTTAGCAAAAGCACGCTGGATATTTCCACTTTACTTATTGGTGATAACTCTTGTAGTCTTTCCAATAACCGCAATGGGCACCGAACTATTTGGCGTCGACAGCCGAGTTGCGCCAGACACCTATGTATTGGCCATTCCATTTGCGCAAAACGAGCAAGTACTCAGCGGCCTTATGTTTATTGGTGGTTTTGCTGCTTCAACGGGCATGATTATAATTTCAACCCTAGCGCTTAGCACTATGATTACCAACAGTATAATTTTGCCCTACTTCGTTAAACGTTTAGAGAACACCAGTGAAAACTATTACCGGCCACTGGTCATAAAATGGCGCCGCGCAGCAATTGCCGTGATCTTATTAATGGCCTATCTATACAAAGTGGTTATCGGCGATTACTTTGCATTGGCTGCCACCGGGTTAATTGCTTTTTCATTAGTCGCGCAATTAATTCCTTCCATTCTCGCGGGTCTATATTGGAAAGATTGCAGTTATCGCGGCGTACGGGCTGGGCTTATCATTGGTTCGTTAATTTGGTTTTACTTTATTATGTTACCGTCACTGGCAGCAGCCGACTTATTCGGCCAGCCACTGGTTAGCAATGGTCCTTTTGCAATTGCGTGGCTAGCGCCGAGTCAATTTCTAGGACTTGATTTCGATGCTTTTAATATTGGGGTTTGGCTGAGTTTATCGGCAAACTCCTTTGTGATGATTTTTGTTTCAAAACAGCGACAAGTCAACTTCAGCGAAGCAACGCAAGCCACGGCATTTACTCATCCATTGAAACTTTCAAAATTAAATGCTGCCAACAAGGCTTCATCGAATGTCACTGGAAAAGACATTATTCAACTCCTTGCGCGCTTTCTCGGCGAGCATGAAACTGGTAGTTTAATTCACGATTTCGAGACTAATTTTGGTTTAATAGAACTGAATAAGCCACCTTCCGCAGAACTTTTAGAGTTCGCGGAAAAACGATTAGCCGGCGCCATCGGTACAACAACGGCCAGCACTGTAATCGCATCCATCATTGGCGGACGCTCATTAACCCCTGAGTCATTGATTAATCTCTTTGATGAAACATCACAACAAATCAAGTTCAACCAAAAACTTCTACATGCCACTTTAGAAAATATTTCTCAAGGTATTAGTGTTGTGGATAAACACTTAAAGTTAGTGGCATGGAACCAACGTTACATTGAACTTTTTAATTATCCTAGTGGTTTTATTAAACCAGGAATGGCTATCGCCGAAGTTGTCCGATTTAATGCTAATCAAGGCGTTATGGGTGATGGTTCCTTAGAGCAACATGTGAGAAAACGCCTAGACCATTTAAGGCGCGGAACCGCTTATGTTTTTCAACGCGAATGGCCCGATGGGCGAGTGCTCGAGATGCGCGGAAATCCAATGCCTGGTGGAGGGTTTGTTACCAGTTATACCGATATTACCGAATATAAAGATGTAGAAAGACAGCTGAAGGAGTCACGGGATCAACTCGAACTGCGCGTTGCACAGCGCACCGAACAAATACAACAAATCAATGAGGAGTTAACCCAA
The DNA here is from genome assembly GCA_013373545.1 of Gammaproteobacteria bacterium. GTDB lineage: Bacteria > Pseudomonadota > Gammaproteobacteria > Enterobacterales > Kangiellaceae > Pleionea. Next base: position 11,058 of record JABXHQ010000103.1, on the reverse strand, counting down.
GAAATCGAGCTAAGAAAAGCATCAGAGACGTTAATGAATCAAGCCAAATTGGAAGCTGAAAATGCAAATAAAACGAAAACGCAATTTATTGCATTGGCAAGCCATGACATTTTGCAGCCACTAACAGCAGCTCGCTTATACGCTAGCGCGCTTGACGAAACAGAAATGGACAATGAAGTTCGAACCGTCGTTAATAAGATAAATTTATCGTTAAAATCAACCGAAAACTTAGTCGCTACTTTGCTTGAAATCGCTCGCTTTGATCAAGGCGCACTAACACCGACTAAAGAGCCGTTTCCAATTGCCGATATCATGGACTCTCTAGTAAATGAGTTTTCCGTTTTAGCCGCCGAGAAAAATTTTTCCATTCGCATGCCAAGATGTTCTCGGTGGGTTTATAGTGATAAGCAGTGGTTGCGACGTCTATTGCAAAACTTCTTATCGAATGCGATTAAATACTCCACGGGGCCGAAGATTTTATTCGGTTGTCGTCGACTGGGAAATAACCTACGCATTCAAGTCAGCGACTGTGGCCCAGGGATCCCAAGCCACGAACAAAAAGCAATTTTTAGTGATTTCTATCGATCCCCTAATAATAAAACTTCTGAATCAGGTGCTGGACTAGGACTCAGTGTGGTGGCTAGAATGAGCGAATCATTGGAACATCCGATTGGAATTGTTTCGGCTGAAAATAGTTACTCAACTTTTTATGTTGATGTTCCTCTGAGTCAGCCATCAACAATACGCGAACCGACCATTGATCGACAAACCGACCTGCCCCATAGCGACCAAACGGTTTGGTATATTGACAATGATCTGCGGCAATTGGACGCGATGAAAACCTTATTAAAAAAATGGGGAATACCGTTACATTGTGAGCATCAAATAGAAGCCGCGATTGAGCAATCGGCTCAACAACGTCCCGATATTTTAATAATGGACTTTGATTTAAATGCGACGGTCGACGGCGTGCAGTTATATGAGCTAATGAAACAGCATTGGCCGGTCGCACCGAAAGCGTACTTATTAACCGCAAACCAAGAGCCTAGCATCCGCGAGCAAGCCAAAAGCGCAGGAATGGAGTATATTAAAAAGCCGGCAAAGCCAGCCGCTTTACGCGCAATACTAAATCGTTAGGCTTCGTTTAATTGGCTGTCATCGAGATGATTGGTAAATTGCAATCGCTGTGCGGCGATTACTGCTTGAGTGCGATTAATAACGCCCAATTTTTTAAAGATAGCGGTTACATGAGCTTTCACTGTTGCTTCAGAAATATTGAGATCATAGGCAATCTGTTTGTTAAGTCGGCCTTCGGTTAGCTCACATAACACACGATATTGCTGCTGCGTTAATGCAGCGACTTTTTCCGCAAACAAGCGATCGTTTTCATCAACTTTATCGATTTCATGAGCAATCGCTTTGGGCAGAAAAATATCTCCTTCCAATATTTGTCCAATCGCGGTTATCATTTCGTCTGGCGGTAAGGTTTTGGGAATAAAGCCCGAGGCACCGAACCCCATGCAGCGTTTAATCACGGCTATATCGTCGGTACCGGAAACAATCACCACGGGTAGTGTTGGAAAGTGATTACGCAACCGAATTAAACCAAAGTAACCATCCCCGTCTGGCATATGTAAATCGAGTAATGCCAGGTCAAAGTCTTGTTGTTCCGCAATGGCTTGTTCGGCGCAGCTAAAATCATTACAAATTACCACTTGGCTGTCGGCAACCGCACGTTTTACCACACCCTGCATCGCGTCACGAAATAACGGATGATCATCAGCAATCAAAATCTTCATATTCAAGAGTGTATTCATTTATTTAAAATCATCATTGTAGATTTGTGCCAACAATGCAAGCGATGTTAACGATTCATACGACGATTAATCAGTTCATCCACTATCGAAGGATCGGCTAAGGTCGAAGTATCGCCCAACGACTCGTATTCGTTACTGGCAATCTTGCGCAGTATGCGCCGCATTATTTTTCCCGATCGAGTTTTCGGCAACCCGCTACACCACTGAATCAAATCAGGCGAAGCGATTGGCCCAATTTCTTTGCGCACCCATGCCACCACTTCTTTAGTTAGATCATCACTAACTTCCACGCCTTGCATGGCATTCACATACACATATATCCCCTGTCCTTTGATGTCGTGAGGGTAACCAACTACTGCCGCTTCAGCGATTGCAGGATGAGCGACTAAGGCACTTTCAATCTCTGCGGTTCCTAGACGATGGCCTGAAACATTTAGAACATCGTCAACGCGACCGGTTATCCAATAGTAACCATCTTCATCGCGACGCGCTCCGTCTCCGGTGAAATAACGATTAGGATAAGTAGAGAAATAAGTTTGCTCAAAGCGCTCATGATCACCAAAGATAGTGCGCATTTGTGATGGCCATGAATCCATAATGACAAGATTACCGCTAGCCGCACCTTCGAGTAGCAAACCCTCATTGTCGACCAGTGCTGGTTGAATACCAAAAAATGGTCGAGTGGCCGATCCGGGTTTTAAGTCGGTCGCTCCAATCAACGGCGTTAATAATATTCCACCTGTCTCTGTTTGCCACCACGTATCGACAATTGGACAGCGGCTGTCGCCGAATGTCTCATAATACCAGCCCCATGCTTCTGGATTAATCGGCTCTCCCACGCTGCCTAATAAACGTAGGGATTTGCGTGAACTACTAGCGGTTGCAGTCGTGCCGCTACCCATTAATGCTCGAATAGCCGTTGGCGCCGTGTATAAAATCGTCACTCCGTGTTTATCAATGACCTCACCAAGCCGTCCTGCTGTGGGGTAACTCGGTACGCCTTCAAAAATAACACTGGTCGCGCCATTGGATAACGGTCCATAAACGATGTAAGAGTGGCCAGTGATCCAACCAACGTCGGCGGTACACCAATAAACATCATCCGCCTTTAAGTCAAATACATAACGCGTGGTCGCATGAACATAAACTAAGTAGCCTCCCGTTGTATGCAAAACGCCTTTTGGTTTACCGGTTGAGCCTGAAGTGTAAAGTATAAATAAAGGATCTTCGGCGGACATAGTTTCTGCAGGACATTGCTCGCTTTGGTCTTTCACTAACGTATGGTAATCAACGTCACGTTGCTCGTGCCAGTCCAACTGGGAACCGGTGCGCTTGACCACTAAAACCTTCTCGACGCACTCCGTTCCCGGTTGCTCGAGTGCGGCATCGACATTGACTTTGAGCGGAACCTTTTTTCCTCCTCGTAAACCTTCATCGGCCGTAATGATCACTTTAGATCCGCAATCATTAATTCTTCCGGCAAGAGCGTCCGGCGAAAATCCACCAAACACCACGGAGTGAACGGCGCCAATGCGCGCGCAAGCCAACATGGCAAAAGTCGCTTCGGGGATCATCGGCATGTATAAAGTGACCCGATCACCTTTCTGAACCCCTAACTTGCGTAAGCCATTGGCAAGCTGGTTAACACGAACCGATAATTGTTGATAGCTAATCCGCTCACTGATCGCAGGATCATCACCCTCCCAAATAAAAGCGGTCTTAGCACCGTTATCGGCTAAATGACGATCAATACAGTTTACCGAAACATTAAGTTCGCCGTCATAGAACCAGCGAATATCAATGTTACCGGGAGCAAAGCTCACTGATTTAACTTGGGTAAATGGCGTTATCCAATCAACCTTAGCAGCTTGTTCACGCCAAAACCGATCCGGGTCGTTAATCGATGCTAAATACTTCGCCTGATACTCATCGTTATCGATAAGGGCCGTTTGCTTTACATTTTCTGGCACCGGATATAATTCTTTTAAAGACATTGCAACCACTCATTATTGATCGAAAAATTTCCTCAAGTATTGCAACAATCGCCGCAAGATGGCTATTCGACATTAGTCGAACGGTACCTGTTTAAATAACTCACCTACGACTTTAGTCGATGTTAGACCTTTGGCTAATTGTTAATCGTCGAACAAAAGTTAACTATTTGCTTCATCGACACAGAAGGTGGAATTGTTATGAAAAAAATTAATAAAAAAATAATGACGGCTGCGATTGTCGGCGCTGGTTGCTGTGCTCCGGTTATTGCTGAAACAACATTTAGTTACTCTGGCTACATCAAGATGGATACTATGATCTCTGACTATAGCGCCGGAGAGGCTAATCCCTTGATTAGGGACTTTTATGTTCCCTCGTTAATCCCGGTGAGTGATGGTACCACCGAGTCATCCGGAAAAGAGTGGGACATGCATGCACGGCAGTCGCGAATAATTTTTAAAACCAGCACCAAACTGGAAAATGGCTCCACAATTGGTAGTCACATCGAGATGGACTTCCAAGTCACGTCAGGCGGCGATGAACGAATTAGTAACTCTTACTCGCCGCGGATCAGACAAGCTTTTTTTACTTACGAAGACTTTTTGTTTGGTCAAGCTTGGACGACGTTTATGAACCTTAGCGCTCTGCCTGAATCACTTGATTTCATTGGTAATACCGATGGAACTGTGTTTGCCCGCCAAACACAAGTTCGATATACCCGAGGCGGTTTTCAATTTGCAGTTGAAAATCCTGAGTCGACCATTTCCAATTTTCAAACCGGAGGCCGGGTTGTTACCGATGATAATGCAATGCCCGATTTGGTGTTGCGTTACAATTGGAAAGCCGATTGGGGTGGTCTTTCGGGTGCATTAATTACCCGTCAACTCGAATGTAATGATGCCAGCATCGGGTGCGACACCACGGAAAGTGCCTACGGTGTTAGTTTAGGCGGCAAGGTTAACATTGGCGATCGCAATGACATTCGATTTGTACTAAATAGTGGCAGCGGTATTGGCCGTTACATTGGATTAAATATTGTTAATGATGGGGTTTTCGATGCAGCCGGCGATATTAATGCTATCGACATTACCGCCTACTCATTCGCGTATCGTCATCATTTTAATGACCAGTGGCGAGCTAATTTTATTTATGCCGGCTTTAGCGCCGACAATGACGTAACCCTCACCGGAACGGGTGCCACTAAAAGCACCAATAGTTTGCGCGTTAACCTCCTACACTCACCAAGCAAAAATTTAACCTTTGGTGTTGAGTATGCTCATGCTGAACGTGAAACAGAAAGTGGTTTGGAAGGTGATATGGATCGCTTGCAATTTTCTGCGAAGTACGCATTTTAATGACTATCCTGGTTGCCTCTAATAACAACCAACCGCTTAAGGCCACCCGCTTGGGTGGCCTATTTTTACCTTAGCGTTTCTCAACTTGTCCTTTTACATTCGACATTGATAAACCACCACTGCCTTCATTTAAAATAGTCACCCCTGCTTCCAACTGATCTAAAGTAATACCACCTGATCCATCGTCAATAGTGACATGTCCACCAATATTGGCAATGGTTAAACTACCAGAACCATCATCCACCATAACAGTCCCAGAAACACGTTCAATTAACGTACTGCCAGAACCATCATCAACAACTACGTTTCCTGTGACTTGCTCAATACGAATACTTCCGGAACCATCATCAAGCACTAAGTCTCCGCTAATATTTTCCGCTGAAAAGCTTCCACTACCATCTTTAACATCAACATTTCCGCGAATATTCCGAAGCGAAATAGACCCCGAACCGTCATTTAATTTAAGACCTTTGCCAGCCCCATCGATTTCGATCATGCCGGACCCATCTTCAATGTCTAAGAAAACATGACTGGGCACTTTTACGGTCAAGTCAATTTTTGGTCCGTCACCCCACCAACTGCTAGTATTGCCAGTATTTGCATCCGCAACTAGCTTTGCGACATCACCTGATTGCTCTAGGGAAAAAGTGAAGTTCCCTTCATCAACGTTTAACGCTCCCACTACTTCAATTTTCGTTGCTTGCTCATCCGCCACTACCTTTAAAAACCCAGCACCGGCGGTAACGGTCAAGCGTTGCACTGCTTTAGCATCCAAGGTTAGCTCTCGCTGCTCTTCAATATCAAAAGCAAAGCTAGTGCTGGCAGCGAATAAAGATAAACCTAATACGCTTATGGCTGTTTTAGTCATTCGATCTCTCCCTCATAGATATTAATTAATGCGCTTTCATGGTGTCGTGGTTGCGTAAGCAATCTCTGTTCCAATCTCTAAATTCAATAATATTCAAGCAGTTACTGACGTTTCATTCAGCAATAACTCGCTTAGACGATGATTAATCGTGAAAGGTTTGGTCAAATTGACGAATTCTTTATTAGCGTACGAGCCAAAATGACCAGCCTCCTTTTATTCACTTTGCAACAGACTACTCGAGTTGGCCTTGGTACACAGGTGCCAAAAGTCACTTTCGGAGAGGTTTAAGGGTATGGCGCTGATTTGGAATATTGAATTAACCTTTAATACCGTGGGCTAAAAGAGGCTGCAATGGCTTTGAGAAATGCAGCAATGGGCGGCTCATCAACCCGCTGACGTAAATGCACCACGCCTAAGTTAAATGCAGGTGGCGTAATTCCGGTGTCTAAAACGGTAATTTTTTCCGCAACCGGCGAGTGCTCAATAACCGGAATCGGTGCTAACGCGATACCACATCCGAGCGCAACCATGCTGACGATCGCCTCGTGACCGGCAACCGTTGCATATACATTGGGCGAAAACCCCATCGACTGACACCACTTTTGGGTCAGGCGTTTAGCTGGTCCCGACTCCGGCATGATAAAGGGTATTGTTCGCCAAGGAATAGTTGACTGCTGCAAGCGCTCAGAAAATGGACAGTGGATCCGTGGAGCGATAACCGCTAACGGAATTTTGCCCACGGCGTGAAACTGAAACTTATTGCTCATTTGTTCGCTGTGTACCGCAAAAGCAACATCGCTCTCGCGTTGCGCTATTTTGTTCAGTGCCAACGCGACATCACCGGTTTCTAAATGCAGGGCTACTTTAGGATAGGCGCGGCGAAACTTTTCAATGATAGGGTTTAGAAATAAGTGCGCGGCAGTAAGCGTGCAATAAATGGATAGCTGGCCGCTCACACTATTATGCTGACCCAATTGCAGCCGCAGAGCCTCCCAACGAGCAACCGCTTCTTGTGCGTAATTAACAAAAAGTTGTCCAGAATCCGTTAAGGCCACATTGCGGTTATCACGAACGAATAGTGGACACCCAAGGTTTTCCTCCAAACGCTGAATAACCCGACTTAAAGTTGAAGGACTCAAGTGTAACGCATCAGCAGTCGCACTAAAGTTAAGTTGCTCAGCTAAAACCAGAAAAGCCTTTAAATCTCGAATCATCACGATTGTTTATCCCATATTTTGCAATACTGTATACCATATAATTCACTTCACGCAATACGCATTTTTCATTAATCTGTATCGAAAGCCAGCAATTGAAACGATTAACCCAAGCCTTAAATTAACGAGAGTTTTCATTATGAGTAACTATTTCAACCGTTTACCCTTTCGCCAACAACGTTGCCAATTAGCCCAATGTCGTTTTATGGCAAAAGAAGAGTTTGCCGCGGGTTGCTCACCACTCGCGAACAAAAAGATAGTTATTATTGGTTGCGGAGCGCAAGGCCTCAATCAGGGATTGAATATGCGTGATTCAGGCTTAGATGTATCCTATGCATTAAGGGCCCAAGCGATTGCCAGCAAGAATGAGTCGTATCAAAGAGCCACTCATCATGGCTTTACGGTGGGTGATTTTGCAACGTTGATTCCAGAGGCGGATCTCGTTTACAACTTAACGCCCGATAAGCAACATGCCAAAGTCATTGCTGCGGCCATGGAGTTGATGCCAAGCAACAGTATATTAGCCTACTCGCATGGCTTTAATATTGTCGAACAAGACGAACAAATCCGTTCCGATATTACCGTTATAATGTGCGCGCCAAAATGCCCCGGTACTGAAGTTCGTAGCGAGTTTCAACGTGGATTTGGCGTTCCTACTCTGATTGCAGTTCATCCTGATAATGATCCAAACGGCGAAGGATTAAGTTTTGCCAAAGCACTTGCTTGTGCGACTGGAGGCGACCGCGCCGGAGTGCTTGAATCTTCTTTTGTTGCGGAAGTTAAGTCCGATTTAATGGGCGAACAAACCATTTTATGTGGCATGCTACAAACAGCTTCGGTACTTTGTTACAACAAAATGACGCAGCAAGGGATCGCAGGAGATTATGCCGCGAAGCTGATTCAACAAGGCCTTGAAACCATTACCGAAGCGTTAAAGCTCGGGGGCATTACTCATATGATGAATCGACTCAATAATCCGGCCAAACTTGTCGTATTCAAAGTGGCCGAGCAATTAAAATCGATTCTCTCTCCCTTGTTCTATCAACATATGGACGATATTTTATCCGGTCACTTCTCCAAGGTAATGATGGATGACTGGCACAACCATGATCGCGACCTATTGGCATGGCGTGAGCAAACGGCACAGTATGCTTTTGAACAAGCACCAGAATACTCTGGCGTGATAAGCGAACAAACATTCTTTGATCAAGGTTTGCTATTAGTGGCTTTTATTAAAGCTGGGGTGGAACTAGCTTTTGACGTTATGGTTGAGTCAGGGATACTACCAGAGTCGGCCTATTATGAATCGCTCCATGAAGTGCCATTGATTGCAAACACCATAGCGAGAAAACGACTTTATGAAATGAATGTTGTCATTTCCGATACTGCCGAATATGGCAACTATTTATTTGCTCATCGCGCCATTGAGCTACTGCAAAATGATTTTATGAATAGCGTTGACACCCAGCTAATTGGCAATGGTCTCGATTTAGCTAGCTACGCCGTGGATAATTTAGAGTTAATCGAAGTTAATCAACAAATTCAAAATCATCCAGTTGAAGTAGTAGGCGCAAAACTTCGTAACTATATGACGGCAATGAAAGCAACCATCGCTGTAAGCTAACGCAATCCAGTTGCCCTTGTGTTGTTCGCTTGAAGTGCGCAACTCGCCCTTCCCTAGAAGGGCTTTTTTTTACCTCACGTTAACGCTAATTAAACACATGCAGTTGCACCATTTGATTTTTATCGATTAATTTGTAAACTTAACGCTGTCTTAATGCCGGAGTTTTGTGTGGCTTATTTTTTCAGTTATAGTTTACTCTACGCGATTAAAGCGCTAGCAGTGATTTTTTACCGCTTCGAAGTGCATTGGTTAAGCCGCCGAACAGTGGTTGATAAACCCGATGTGCGTTTAATGATCTTACTGAATCATACCAGTTTGTTTGAGCCTCTTTTTGTGCGTTTAGCACCACACCAATTAATCAAAAATATCAGTCGAAACTTAATCGTTCCCGGAGCAGACATCACCACAAGACGGCCAATAGTTGGTAAGCTGTTTCGCAGTCTGCTACCCGGTATTATTCCGATTTCTCGCAAGCGCGATGAGTCTTGGAATTACTTTCTATCACAAATAACCGCTCGCTCATTTGTTGCAATTTTGCCCGAGGGCCGAATGCGTCGCGAAGATGGGCGCGATAAATTCGGTAAAGAAATGTCAGTGCGCGGCGGGGTTGCAGATGTTTTAGAAAAAATTGAAGATGGTGATATTTTGTTTGTATACAGTGGTGGGTTGCATCATGTACAAATTCCTGGGCAAAAATTGCCCAGGCTATTTAAAACCATAAAGGCCAACTTAGAGATAGTACCTGTTGCAGACTATAAACAATATTTACAATCACAACCGGGTGATGATTTTCGTAATAAAGTCGTTCGTGATATGCAGTGGCGCCTGGAAAATAAACTGCCGATTTGCTCCGAACAACCGTTTAGAAAAACTCAACAAGATAAATAATCACCCAAGCAGTTTTTCCAATGAAGCAATCACGGAATCCCCCATCTCACTGGTAGTTGCGTAAGTATCGTTTTCACTCAAATCAGCCGTGCGCAAGCCTTGTGCAAGCGTATTGGTGACCGCTTGTTCAATTAAGTTTGCCGTATTATGATCGTTAAAGCTATAACGAAACATCATTGCAACCGATAACAACATGGCTAATGGGTTGGCTTTCCCCTGCCCGGCAATGTCCGGAGCAGAACCATGAACCGGTTCAAACATGCCTTTGCCATTAACATCAAGACTAGCCGACGGTAACATCCCAATCGATCCGGTCAACATCGCTGCAATGTCCGATAAGATATCCCCAAACATATTGCCGGTAACGACTACATCAAACTGCTTCGGCTGTCGCACTAGTTGCATTGCCGCATTGTCAACATACATATGGGTCAGCTCGACATCCGGATACTCCTCGGCAACTTCATTCAACACTTCACGCCATAATTCAGTAACCTCAAGAACATTGGCTTTGTCGACCGAGCAAAGACGTTTGTTGCGTTTTTGAGCCGCTTTAAATGCCACATGGGCAATGCGTTTAATTTCAGTTTCATTGTATCGATAGGTGTTTAATCCTACGCGTTCACCGTTTTCGATACTGACGCCTCGAGGTTGTCCAAAATATATGCCTCCGGTCAGCTCACGTATAATCAAAATATCTAAATTTGAAACCAAGTCTGGCTTCAAACTAGAGGCTGCCATTAATGGCTCTGCTAAAATAGCCGGTCGCAAGTTGGCAAAAAGCTCCAACGAAGAGCGTAGCCCAAGTAAGGCTTTCTCTGGTCGCTTGGCAATGTCCAAAGCTTCCCACTTTGGTCCCCCCACAGCTCCAAGCAAAATGGCATCAGCATGTTTGGCTTGCATTAGCACTGAAGATGGCAAGGGTTCACCAAATTGATCAATAGCAGCGCCCCCCACAGCGCCTGTACTAATAGTGAGATCCAACGCCGTTTTTTGCATTAGAAAGTTCAATAGTTTTTCTGCTTCCGCCATAATTTCGTGGCCAATACCGTCGCCTGGTAATAGCAATATATTGCGCGGACTCGACGAGTTAACTTTTGCCATTTCAACTCCTTAGTTTAATCCTTGGAACAGCCATGGAAATTGCTGTTGATGACGTTGTTCAAATTTAGCGATAGTAGCTTGGTTACTTAGCGTCACTCCGATTTCATCGAGTCCGTTAAGCAGCGCATTTTTGCGCTCTTGATCGATGGTAAAATTTACCTTAATCGAGAATGATTTTGCGTGCTGCTTATTGCTA
>JABXHQ010000144.1 GCA_013373545.1 Gammaproteobacteria bacterium | reverse complement strand
GCGCTCTCCCAGCTGAGCTATAGCCCCGAAAGAGGACGCGAATTTTAAATAGACCTCCCTCTTCTGTCAACAAAAAATCTGCAATTAATTCGTTAAATAACTGAATCTATTGTCTTTAACTACTTTTTGCGCAACAGATAATCGAAAACGATCTACGCAGCTTATCAGCATTAACATCCGTTTCGATTGGTGGTAACCTTAGCCAAAAGATCAACAACAGCCTTTCGACACACGTACAAACCAAGCGCTTTATCGATAATCGCCGCAGCATTTTGGACTTTCAAAATGGCGACTACATTAGACGATTAAACTTCATTGATCAGTGATAAAAAGGAAGCAGCACAAGGTGTTTAAGCGAACCAAAATAGTGACCACCCTCGGACCAGCCACCGATAACGAAGCGGCACTGGAGCAATTATTTAAGGCGGGTGCCAATGTTGTCCGCATGAACTTTTCTCACGGAACGGCTGAAGACCACCTTCACCGTACTGAGTTAGTCCGTAAAGTCTCTGCCAAAATGGGTATTGAAGTCGCCATTCTCGGTGATTTACAAGGTCCTAAAATCCGCATTGCAAAATTTAAAGATGGCAAAGTTAAGCTAGAAAAAAATGCTCGATTTGTACTCGATGGTGAGCTGGCTGAGAGCGCAGGCACCGTGGACTGCGTAGGAATTGATTACAAACAGTTGCCGAATGACTGCCAGGTCGGCGACATGCTGTTACTCGATGACGGTCGATTGTCGTTGCGAGTAACAGCAATTGAGCAAGCCAAAGTCCATACTCAAGTAGTGATTGGTGGTTGGCTAAGCAATAATAAAGGTATTAACTTGCAAGGCGGCGGGCTATCAGCGCCTGCCCTTACCGACAAAGATAAGCGCGACATCGATTTGGCAGCAAAAATGAATGTCGATTACTTGGCTGTATCTTTCCCTCGAAGCGCTGCGGATATGAACGAAGCGAAAAGTCTGTTGCATAAGACCGGAAGTCGAGCGGGTATTATTGCTAAAATCGAACGCGCAGAAGTTGTGCAGTCCGACGAGGTACTCGACGCAATCATTCTAGCATCGGACGCGGTAATGGTAGCGCGCGGCGATTTAGGCGTCGAAATTGGCGACGCCGAGTTAATTGGCGTGCAAAAGAAAATTATTGCCCGTGCGCGAACCCTGGATCGAATTGTGATTACCGCCACGCAAATGATGGAATCGATGATCACCAATGCAATTCCAACTCGTGCCGAAGTATTTGATGTAGCCAATGCGGTACTCGACGGTACCGATGCGGTAATGCTATCGGCTGAAACGGCTACTGGCGAACACCCTATTTTAGTCGTTGAAGCAATGGCGCGAGTATGCCAAGGAGCGGAAAAACAAAAAGTGTCGCAAATTTCCAAACATCGCATGCTGGATCAATTTGAGCGCATTGATGAAGCCATCGCTATGGCCACCATGTACACCGCGAACCATCTACGCGGCGTAAAAGCCATCTGTTGCCTTACCGAGTCTGGCTCGACGGCTCTTTGGATGTCGCGAATTCGTTCCGGCATGCCGATTTACGCATTGAGCCCGCGCGTTGATACACGGCGCCGGATATCACTCTATCGCGGTGTTGAGGGTATTCCTTTTGACCCGAAAAAACTGGCTCGACATGACATCAACCGTTTGGCAGTCGAAGAACTAAAAAAGCGCGGTATCGTACAAGATGGCGATTTAGTTCTATTAACCAAAGGTGACAGCATGGGTATTCTGGGCAGCACCAACGCCATGAAGATTTTAAAAGTAGGTGCGGTCGCTTAAAGCAATACAACACACCAAAAAAAAGGGCTCTTAAAAAAGAGCCCTTTTAGTTATCTTTGCTAGCGACTTTAATCGCCAATCTTTATTCAGCAATACGCTGCTCCACTTCTGCCGCAATCGTCTTTGCTTTAGTCACGTCAACCACTTTACCGTTGTTAGTCGCTTCTTGGATCCAATCTTTAGTGGTTTTGCCATCATGCTCCATAAAAGCTAAGTCTTCTTTCGAAATCTTGCGGATAATAAAAGTCGATACTTCAGCCGCACCATAATAGGCCGCTGCTTTCATTAAAGATCCACCATTGAAGTCGCCATCAGGCTGGCAAGCAAACCCTGTGTAAGTACTGCGCAATTCGAGGTTAGCGGTCTTAAGCTTTTTACGAATACTGGTGCGGTCGTCATTTTTGACATATTCACATAAGGATTCGCTAAGGCGAGACAAATCAACATCTGCTTGGCTAGACAAAGCAACGAATGAAAGTGCGATTAAAGTTAAGTATTTCACAGGAGTTCTCCTAAATAGTTTAAATTAAGGAGATAAGGGACGACCCAAGGTCGTGTTGGATCGGCAACCCCGCTGTCTTAGACTTTATGCCCTTAGACCGGTGGCTTTGCGTACTATGCTTTCGCAATAGCTTGCCCTTATCTAGATTGCGCGAATTATAGGCTTTTTTTCGACCAGAGCAAGCATTATTTTCACTTTTGATAAAAAATTTTAACGGCGCTTCGCTGCTAGGGTCAGCACACGCACCGCCAAGTATCCGAGGCCGCCAATGGTTAATCCAATATAGCCTACCCATTCGAGTGGTGACCCCGGGTTTTGCCGACCATAATAGAGCGCTAAAAAGCCAGCAATGAAGCAAATCATTGCCAGATACAACGTCATATTCAATCGTTGTTGCTGTTTTAGACGACGAATTCGAGCTGCTCTTTGTAAGTCTTCTTCGCTTGCTTCACCAATGGCAAACCCACAATGTGGGCAGATCTTTGACTTATCGGAAACCGGAGAGCGGCATTCGGGACAGTTAATAATTGACATAGTGCTTACCTGCTCTCAATGCTTTCTAAGGTTTTACTGACGACTTCAAAAACGTCTTTCGATAAATTTCTCTTATCTAAGATTTTACGCAATAGTGGTTTAACCTGTAGTTGTCGAGTTTCATCAAGTTTACTGGTGACAGCAAACTGCTTAGCCAGATTGGCAGCCACTTGATTATTAAACTCATCAATTTCAATAATGGCTTCGGCGACTAATCGATAGCCGGCACCATCTATGCGATGAAACTGAGGAAAGTTGTTCGCTGCAAATGCAGCAAACAATGATCGCACCTTATTCGGGTTTTTAATGTTAAAAACGCGATCGTATCGCAGCTCGGTAATTTTCTTAACAGTAACCTCGGCATCGACACTGGCTTGCGTGGCTAACCATTTATCCATTACCAAGGGTTCATGCTGCCACTTATCATAAAACGCTTGGGTGATGGTATCAGCACAGGGTAGCTGATGATGGTTAGCAATACTTAAAGCCGCTAACTCATCTGTCATTAAGTTTGCCTTTTGCCACTGTTCGGTGACCACTTGCGAATTGAAATCGGAGCAACCAGACCAATAATCCAGCGCGGTATTCTTAAGAGCGCGAGCGCCAATAGCACTACTATCGAGCGCTTCGTCGGACACCACATGCAAGGTCTGATAAAGCGTTTGCCATTGCTTCTTTAACGCCTCGCTTAAAAGACTTTTCAACTCTCGTCGGCGCGCAATCAAATCATCAATGCCACCACTATAATCACTTTCAAATAGCGTCTTATAATCGGGTAAGGTTAAGCATCTTGCTTTAAAAGCATTATCGATTGTTTCATCCGCTAATAATGCAGCGAAGGCTTCAACAATTTGCGGTTTAACATCAGTAACATCGTGTAATAAAAACCGAGCAAGCAATCGTTGCCCTGCATCCCAGCGATTAAAAGTATTAACATCGTTGGCAAATAAGTGTGCTAACTGTGCATCAGTGTAATCAACTTGAAGTTTTACTGGAGCGGTAAAGTCACGTAACAAACTCGGTATTGCACTTTGTTGCACGTTATAGAGTTTAATCTCGGCACTTTCGCTAGCGAACCGATAAAGAAACTCGGTTGTTTGCGTATCTTCATTTTCAGATAATGAAAACATCACTTCGCTTCCATCATCACCCACCAAACCAATTTTAATCGGAATCCAATACGGATTAGCAGCAGACTCGTGTGAATTAGATTGTTTAAAATTTATAATCATTACAGCGTTGTCGGCATCATATTTAAAACTCGCCGTAAGCGTCGGGGTTCCAGCTTGTGAATACCAATGTTTAAACGCTGACAAATCACAATCATTTGCATCACTCATTGCAGCGACAAAGTCATCGCACGTTGCTGCGCTACCGTCGTGGCGTTTGAAGTATAACTGCATGCCCTTTTGAAACCCGTCTTCGCCTAAAATTGAATGCAACATGCGGATAACTTCAGCGCCTTTGTTGTATACGGTAACCGTGTAAAAGTTATTCATTTCAATATACGAGTCTGGCCGAATTGGATGCGCCATAGGTCCAGCATCTTCAGCAAACTGAAAACTTCTTATCACTTTAACGTCGTCAATGCGCTTAACCGCTTTCGAACGCATATCTTCGGTAAATTGTTGATCACGAAAAACCGTGAGGCCTTCTTTTAAACTTAATTGAAACCAGTCGCGACATGTAACGCGATTACCCGTCCAATTATGGAAATACTCATGCCCAATAACACTTTCAATATTTTCAAAGTCTTGATCGGTTGCCGTCGCAGAGTTGGCTAATACATATTTGGTATTGAAAATATTTAGACCTTTATTTTCCATTGCGCCCATGTTGAAGTCACCGACCGCGACAATCATGTACAAATCTAAATCATATTCAAGACCATACCGTTGCTCATCCCAACGCATCGAGTTTTTTAGTGACTCCATGGCAAATTTAGATTGGTCGAGTTTACCTTTATCAACATAGAGCTCGAGCGCAATTTCTCGTCCGGACATTGTCGTAAAGGTATCACTAAGCTGGTCAAGGTCGCCGGCAACTAATGCGAACAAATAACTCGGTTTAAGAAACGGATCGTGCCATTCAACATAGTGTTGATTATTCGCCAACTCACCTGCCGCAGTTTTATTTCCGTTTGATAGCAACAATGGGTAGCGCTTTTTATCGGCTTCGATACGTACATGATATTCACTCAGCACATCCGGACGATCGAGGTAATAGGTGATGCGACGAAAGCCTTCTGCCTCACATTGCGTGCAGAACTTATCCCCAGAAACATATAAACCTTCGAGAGCGCCATTATTAGCAGGGTCGATTTCAACGACAGTGGCAAGCTCAAACTGGTCCATCGGCTGCAAAATTCGCAAGCCTTCAGACGTAACTTCAAATTGCTCAGACGATAAGGGACAGTCGTTAACTTTTGCTTCAATCAATCGCAATTGCTCCCCATGCAAAAACAGCGCTGCACTGCTATCTTGGCTTTTTGGGTTGCGGCGCACCATGAGGCGGCTAGTAACGCGGGTTTTATTGGGATCTAACTGAAACAAAAGGTGAACTTTCTCCACTAAAAAATCAGGTGGCTGATAGTCACTTCGGTAGTGCGTGATGGGTGCGGAATCGTGTTTCATAAAAACCTTTTAAAATATCAGTTTACGGGGTCTATAACGGACGCAGTGAATCCATCAATCGTAACGGAAACCTTTGCAAGACGAAATCCTTTTTCCTAACAACTGGTCTGATTTGTTGCGATATAGAAGCGATTTAACGGCAAAATTGGACAAAATACAGCCAAAAGCACTACACAAATAACCTTTAGCGCTATACAAATGGTCTCAAGATCCTTATGATCGGCGCCGCGTAATAATTGACTATTCCGCTGGAGCTTCCAGCGTCCTCGAAAGGAGGTTTGTTGTGACCACGGTTGCAAAATTTGACATTAAGTACATCCAATACATCGATAAAGACGGCAAGCCAACAACTAAGAAGTTGCCAAAGCTGGCCAAAGACATTGATGCTCTCAAAACACTTTATCGCTCGATGAATCGCGTTCGTGTCCTCGACACCAAAGCGTATGCATTACAACGTACCGGTAAGATGGGAACCTATCCCGCAGCACTAGGGCAAGAAGCGATTGGTGTTGGATTCGGTTCTGCACTCAACAAAGAAGACGTTTTAGTGCCCTACTATCGTGGTCAAGCCTCGATGATAGAGCATGGCGTAAAAATGGAAGAAGTTTTATTGTACTGGGGTGGCGATGAGCGCGGCTCAGATTATCAGAATGCACGTGAAGACTTTCCGATTGCCGTTCCAATCGCTACGCAGCTATTACATGCCGCCGGTGTAGCAAAGGCCATGCAGATTCGTAACGAGCAACGGTGTGTTGCGACCGAAATCGGTGAAGGCGGAACCTCTGAAGGAGATTTCTACGAAGCGATTAATGTCGCGGGCATTTGGAATCTTGGGGTGGTCTTCTTCATCAACAATAACCAATGGGCCATTTCGGTACCCTCTGAAATTCAAACGGCTTGTGAAACTTATGCTCAGAAAGCTATTGCTGCAGGTGTTGAGTGTGTACAAGTAGATGGCAATGACATTATTGCCGTTCGTGACGTAGCGGAAAAAGCCTACGAAAAAGCGCGGGCGGGTAAAGGACCAACATTGGTTGAGTGCATTTCACTACGTCTTTGCGACCATACCACGGCTGATGACGCGCGTCGTTACCGTCCCGATGGAGAGCTGGATGAAGGTTGGAAAGAAGAACCCATTCTGCGCTTGCGTAAATACTTAGAATCCTTAAAGGCCTGGACTGAAGAAGATGAGAAAGCAATGCAAGAAGAGCTTGCAGCGGAAGTCCAAGAGGCGGTTGATAACTATTTAAATACACCGGTTGACCGTCCTGAAGCCATGTTTGATTACCTGTATGAAGAATTGCCTACGCGCACACTTGAGCAACGTGAATACGCGATTCAAGTCGCTGCGAAGAAAGGAGCTTAACCATGCCAGCCATTACCTTAATTGAAGCCGTAAATATGGCAATGGCCCATGAAATGGGCGTAGATCAAGATGTCATCGCACTTGGCGAAGATGTCGGCACCAATGGCGGTGTTTTCCGAGCAACCGATGGATTGCAAAAAAAGTTTGGTAAAGATCGCGTTATTGATACGCCACTCGCTGAGTCTATGATCGCAGGTGTGTCCATCGGTATGGCTGCGCAAGGCATCAAACCGATCGCTGAGATCCAGTTTATGGGCTTTATTTTCCCTGCGGTCGATCAAATTATCTGTCATATGGCGCGGATGCGTCACCGTACTCGCGGCCGGATTACATTGCCGTTAGTATTACGAGCACCCTTTGGCGGCGGTATTCATGCCCCAGAGCATCATTCGGAAAGCACCGAAGCAATCTTCGCTCATATTCCCGGTTTGAAGGTCGTCATTCCATCGAACCCATCTCGTGCCTACGGCTTAATGCTGGCGGCGATTCGCGATCCAGATCCGGTCATTTTCCTTGAGCCGAAACGGGTTTATCGTATTGTGAAGCACGAAGTTGAAGACAACGGGGAAGATTATCCAATCGGTTGTTGCTTCGTTGATCGTGAAGGCACTGATGTTACCCTAATTAGCTGGGGTGCAATGCTGCACGAAACCAACATTGCCGCAGAAAAGCTAGCGGCCGAAGGCGTTAGCTGTGAAGTCATTGATGTCGCAACGGTAAGCCCGTTGGATATCGATACCATTTTAGAGTCAGTAGCTAAGACTGGCCGTGCGGTAATCGTCCAAGAAGCACCGAAAGCAGGTAGCTTAGGTTCAGAAATTGCGGCGGAAATAGCTGAAAAAGGCATCTTCAACCTTTTAGCGCCAATCGGTCGCGTATCGGGCTATGACACTATCATGCCTTACTATCGATTGGAAAAGCAGTACATGCCGACGGTCGATCGGATCTTAGAAGAAGTTCGCAAAACGGTGGAGTATTCATGAAAATATTCAACTTACCAGATTTAGGCGAAGGCCTTCCCGACGCAGAAGTTGTGCGTTGGTTAGTTAAAGAAGGTGATACGGTTACCGTTGATCAACCAATGGTTGAAATGGAAACGGCTAAAGCAGTGGTGGAAGTCCCCTCGCCTTACAGTGGCACCATCACCAAACTTAACGGCCAACCCGGCGACGTTATTCCAGTTGGAGCCGCATTGGTTGAGTTTGATGGCGACGGTTCTACGTCTGCTGCTTCT
>JABXHQ010000159.1 GCA_013373545.1 Gammaproteobacteria bacterium | reverse complement strand
CTTTCGGTCAGCTTTGATGCCCTGTTTCGAACCAATGTTAATGACTGGCGAGTCTCAGTGCTTAAGTTTCTTGACGTTCCCTTGGAACAAAAAACGGACATTGAAGAATTATTTAAACAGCAACGCAACCAAACTCAAACGGTCAGTTTAAATGACAATATTCAATTAAAAGATTTGGCCGAGTTAATTGCGGAACAAAAATGCGCTCAGCGTTAATTAGTTACTCGATCTAGCTTTGCTATGTTTTAAACGCGGTGTTGAGAGTAAAAAAATTACCAGCTCCCCAATTAAAAACCATAGTCTTGATAGTATTGCTGCTTGAATAGCGGTTTCGGTTGCAACACCAGACGCTATCAGCATTCCCGAAATACCGGCTTCGCGAATACCCAGACCACCCGGAAAAATAATCGCTACAATTCCAATTACCGCAGCAATAACAAACACGCTGCCATGACCAAAAGAAAACGGCATACCAAGTGCCATTAGCAGAAGCGAAAACCCTAAACTAAAAAATACCCAAGATGCGCTGGCTAGGACAAACACACCCAAATTGCCAACAGAAAAAATCGCATCAAACCAGTTTCGCTTTCGACTTCTAAGCTGCAACAGAGCATAGATAAAGATGCAAAATCCAACAAAAAGTATTATCAGTAATGGCCATGACAAGTGATTCTTAAATACTTCATCAGCCAAGAAAGTAGGCGTGACAATAAAGGCAATGAGCAAAATAGGCACACTCGCCAATAGCGTAATAATTTGATTAGACAGTGACAATAAACCTAATTGCTTGACCGACAGGTGCGTGGTTTGATGGGTTAACGCTGCGCGCCCCATTATCATCAAAACTTTGCCAGGAATGTACTTTGCAAAAATGGTAACGCCATGCTCTCGAATGCCATCAATGAGCAAGTATTCAAAAGATTGCTGTTTAACACTCCACCACCAAGTTGCGCCTTGGATAACAAAACCGAAAATAGCGAGCAAGATTGCCAAACTAAAATATCGCCAGTCAATGTTTGCGATAGCGCTCATATCAATTTGATAAAGCGCTAAACCGAGCCCAGCAAACGTTAGTAGTATGGTTAGCGATTGCAGCCAAGCAACCATTTGACCGCTATTGAATTTCAAAGCCACTCATTCCACTGTACGCTCTGGCATCCTCTAAGCTTTGATAATGTTCAGCATCGCGGTATTTAATTACTCTCGCGGGGTTACCACCGACTATTGCTAATCGAGGAACATCCTTCGTGACCACACTTCCCATTCCAATAATCGCCCCCTCTGCAATAGTTACACCGGGACAAATATTAACATTCATGCCAATCCATACATTTTTTTCAATCACTACTGGCTTTAATATGAGTGTCTCATCATAGGGAAGCCGCACACCGGTATAATTATGATTAGCAGAATATACCGTTAAGTTGCGCGAAATATGGCAATTATCGCCTATAGAAACGGTGCCCTCGGCGCGAATAAAAGCGCCATCATTAATATGAACGTTATTGCCTAAGGAAATTCCTTGAGGAAATCTGAAGTCCATTTTGCCATTCAGTCGAACGCCTTTTCCGCAATCTTTGAGGCGCCGCTTGAGCGCCGAATTACACGTCATTACAGCCATAAATCGCAGGGCTTTTATGACTACTGCAATTGGCTTAAGCAGAAAATCCACCAGCCAAAACAGTAGCGCCAGCTTGTCCTGTAATAGCGCAACTAATTTTAACAACTTTTGCTTATTTGCGTTTTTCATTAAGCATAAAGATCAGTGAGTTAATTTGTTCCGACACCAGCCCGATTAAAAAAACGACTAGCGAAGAAGTAAATAAAATTACCGACATATTCGTTAAACGTCCCATTGTAGTAAGCGTGTACCCGTAGTAACCGAGGCCCACCGTAAACAAAAAGAACGCAATCGGTACAAATACTTTTAACGGTGAATAGAGGGTGCCAATTTTAAAGATGATCATTAAAAACCGGATGCCATCTTTCAGCGGACTAATGTGGCTTTTACCGATGCGCTCTGAAGATATCTCTTGCGGTAAGAAGTCAACTTCATAACCTGAACGTAAAAATGCCATGGTGATGGTTGTCGGATAGGAAAAACCATTCGGCAGTAACGGAAGGAACTCGCGAAATTTCTCCGCTTTTACCGCGCGAAGACCCGAAGTCAGGTCGGTGATATTCGCCTTGGTGATCATTGACGACAATTTATTATAAAAAGTATTTGCGAACCAGCGTGCGCCACTGGCCTGCGCTTTCGCACTACGTGCACCAACCACCATATCAAACCCTTGCTCAAGACGCTCGAGCAGAGCGCCAATTGAAGCGGCCTTGTGTTGATTATCCGCGTCCATAAAGACAAGGAATTCACCTTTCGCGGCGCGTGCGCCGGCTTTGATAGATGCGCCATTCCCCTTTGATTGCTGATGATAAACCTCACGTACATTCAACTCTTTTAACAACGACTGGGTCGCATCGGTGGAACCATCATTAACCACAATAATTTCCAGCAGTTCTGGGTAGGCTTGTTGAATGCTCGGCAGTAATTGCTGTAACCCTCCGAATTCATTTTTGGCCGGAATTATCACACTGGTTTTATTGAGTAGGGACATAACTTCTCTTTTTTATTTTTCGCTTTTGCCATAGTTTAATCGATTTTCACGAGGTTGACACTTTCCCTGGTGAGTGATGACTGACTACACGGCCGACAGCCCCTAGTATCAAGCGGGGTTTGGCTGTTATCGGCGAATTAAGCCACAATTCTTGGCGACAAAGCCAAAATATGCGATTCAAGCCACAAAAGATTCCGAATAAAAGCAGGAAATTTTCTTAAAATAGTGCTATAACTTACGGAAATTTATGTAATTTTTGCATCTAAAGAGACTTTGAAGCTTCATGCAATCGAATAACTTAGTCAGTGGCTTGACGCGGCGCCTAGTGAGTGAAGGCTTACTCACAGAGGATAACGCGGAGCAAGCCTCCCTCGCCGCACAAAAGTCAGGCACTCCGGTGGTCAGTTATCTGGTCAACAACGGTATGATTGACTCATTAAAGCTGGCCAACATCGCGTCCATTGAATTTGGGGTGCCTTTGTTTGACCTCGATGCTATCGATTATGAGCAATTACCCAAGCAAGTCGTCGATGAAAAACTGATTACCAAGCACCATGCGCTTCCGGTATTTAAGCGCGGTAAACGCCTGTTTGTTGCCGTATCGGATCCGACGAACCTTATCGCCTTAGATGAATTTCAATTTCAAAGTAAACTAACCGTTGATGCAATTCTTGTTGAAGATCAAAAGCTTACCAAGTTCATCGAGAAAGTTATCGATGAGCAAGAAAGCCAGAACTTAGCCGAATTTGACGATGCCGACCTCGAAAATTTGGATGTCGACAGCGGTGACACGCCCGAGAGAGAAGATGACCAAGCTGGGGCTGATGACGCCCCCATCGTACGTTTCGTTAATAAAATATTGCTCGACGCTATTAAGAAAGGCGCATCCGATTTACATTTTGAGCCCTACGAGAAAAATTATCGTGTGCGGTTTCGTATCGACGGTATTTTGCATGAAGTATCCAGTCCACCAGCTAACCTATCCACCCGGATTTCCGCTCGACTAAAAGTAATGTCACGCCTCGACATTTCGGAAAAGCGCAAACCACAAGATGGCCGGATCAAGCTAAAACTGTCGAAAAATAAAGCTATCGACTTTCGTGTGAGTACTCTTCCGACTCTATTCGGTGAGAAAGTCGTAATGCGGATACTCGATCCTTCCAGTGCAATGTTAGGTATCGAAGTGTTGGGTTATGAGCCTGACCAACGTAAACTTTACGAAGAAAACTTATTCAAACCCCAGGGCATGGTATTAGTTACCGGCCCCACCGGTTCCGGTAAAACCGTTTCGTTGTATACCGGCGTAAATATGCTCAACGAGCCCGAGCGTAACATCTCCACGGCCGAAGATCCGGTCGAGATCAACTTGGCCGGGATCAATCAGGTCAACGTTAACCCCAAAGCTGGACTCGATTTTGCCTCGGCACTGCGCGCATTCTTACGTCAAGATCCCGATGTCATTCTGGTCGGTGAGATTCGAGACTTAGAAACTGCAGAAATTGCCATAAAAGCCGCGCAAACCGGTCACATGGTGCTATCTACACTGCATACCAACAGTGCCCCAGAAACTCTAACGCGTTTAGTTAATATGGGGGTCGCACCGTTTAACATTGCGACCAGCGTAAACTTAGTCATCGCACAACGTTTGGCAAGACGTTTATGCAGTCACTGTAAGCAAGTCAAAGAAGTCCCGAAAGAGGCGCAACTTGAACTCGGCTACACCGAGGAACAAGCCGGCACCTTTGAAATATTTGAACCAGTCGGTTGTGATAATTGTACACAAGGGTATAAAGGACGGGTTGGTATCTATCAGGTAATGCCCGTTTCTGAGGAAATGGGACGAATTATCATGGAAGGCGGAAACGCCATAGATATTGCCGACCAGGCAAAGAAAGAAGGTGTCAATGATCTGAGAAAATCAGGTCTATTAAAAGTCATGCAAGGGGTCACTTCGCTCGAGGAAGTGAACCGAGTAACACAGGATTAATACGATGGCTGTAGCAACGCAGAAAAAAGCAACGAAAAAAGAGAAAGCGCCCAAGGTTATCTATTACACTTATTCCGGCGTTGATAAAAAAGGGAATAAAGTAAAAGGCGAGCTCGCTGCCGATACGCCTGCGATCGCTAAAGCTCAGTTGCGCAAACAAGGCATCATTCCGCAAAAAGTAGCTAAGAAAGCGCAGCCGCTACTCGGCGGTGGTAAAAAGCCCATTAAACCCGCCGATATCGCCATCATCTCACGTCAATTGGCGACCATGATGAAAGCCGGTGTTCCTTTGGTTCAGTCTTTCGACATTATTGGCAAAGGTCATGAAAATCCATCGGTTCAAGACTTGATACTTTCCGTTAAGCAAGATATTGAATCAGGCTCATCGATGGCCGAGTCGTTACGCAAGTATCCTAAGTACTTCGATGACCTTTTCTGCGATTTGGTCAATGCCGGTGAACAATCTGGTGCTCTCGAGAACATGCTCGATCGGATTGCAACCTACAAAGAAAAAACTGAAGCACTCAAATCAAAAATTAAAAAGGCTTTGTTCTACCCTATCTCGGTTGTCGTTGTCGCCTTTGTGGTAACGACTATCTTGTTAATTTTTGTGGTACCTCAGTTCGAAGAAATCTTTAGCGATTTCGGTGCTGAATTACCCGCCTTTACCCAGATGGTTATTGGGATATCCGAATGGATGCAAGAATATTGGTATATCATGATAGGACTCATAATAGCCTCAATATTCGCACTTAAAGAACTCAATAGTCGCTCCGAAGCATTCCGAAACGGCAAAGACAAAATGGTACTCAAGTTGCCGGTTATTGGTGACATATTAAACAAAGCCGCCGTAGCCCGATTTGCTCGAACCTTATCAACCACGTTCGCTGCAGGTGTACCGTTAGTTGAAGCCTTAGATTCTGCCGCTGGCGCGTCTGGTAACTATGTTTATCGCACAGGCTTATTAAAAATCAAAGATGACGTTACCACGGGTATGCAAATGAATATATCCATGACTAACTCTCAGCTGTTCCCTAATATGGTCAATCAAATGGTAGCCATTGGTGAAGAGTCAGGTTCGATTGACGGCATGTTAACCAAAATAGCCGATATCTATGAGCAAGAAGTTGATGACGCGGTCGACGGATTAAGTTCACTACTAGAGCCATTAATCATGGCAGTCTTAGGTGTCTTAGTCGGTGGTCTTATCATCGCGATGTATCTACCAATCTTCCAATTGGGTGCTGTTGTTTAATGAAGTTGATTGAAGTTTTACAGAGCTCACCAACCACTCTGATTATCGTACTTACAATTGCCGGCCTTATGGTCGGCAGTTTTTTAAATGTCGTTATATATCGCTACCCAATTATGTTGTTTCGCGAATGGCGTGATATGGCAAAAGAAATTTTAACCGAGCAAGGATATAAGATTTCTGGAACGGCTAATGAGCCGCTGCTTGATGACAAACAATTCAACTTAGTGGTGCCCCGCTCGCGCTGCCCTAAATGCCAACATCTTATTCGCAGCTGGGAAAACATTCCGCTGATCAGCTACGTGATTCAAGGTGCTAAGTGTACGCAATGTAAAACGGCCATCAGTTTACGCTACCCAGCGATAGAGCTGATTACCGGAATTTTATTTGGATTTCTCGCTTGGCAGTTTGGCTGGAGTTGGCAAACGCTGGTTTACCTAGTGCTCAGTGCTATTCTGGTGGTGCAAATCTTTATTGATATTGATCATAAAATTCTCCCCGATCCGCTCAATTATATTTTGTTGTGGCTGGGCTTGTTCGCCGCATATATGGGATGGACCATTCCGCTCACCGACGCTGTTCTTGGTGCCTTATTTGGTTATTTATCCCTGTGGTCGTTTTACTGGATCTTTAAGCTAGCCACTAAAAAAGAAGGTATGGGCTATGGTGATTTTAAATTACTTGCCGCTCTTGGCGCTTTTGCCGGTTACCAGCAGTTACTTCTGATTATCGTATTATCCGCCGGAGTGGGAGCTGTCATAGGGATCACCATGATGGCCTTGAAGAAAACTGAGCGTTCGACTCAAATTCCGTTTGGGCCTTATTTAGCGATTGCCGGATGGATCAGTATCTTTTGGGGTAAAGAGATTATTGATCTGTACCTACGATCTTCTGGCATTTAGACACGTCAATGTTGCGAGTCGGTTTAACAGGTGGGATCGGCAGCGGAAAGTCCACGGTTTCCAGTTTATTCAAACTTAAGGGTATTCAAGTGGTCGATGCCGATGCTATTGCACGCAGCATTGTCGAACCGGGTCAGCCGGCCTATCAAGAAATTGTTAGCCACTTTGGAGCGGAGGTTCTGCGTGAAGATGGTCAACTGGATCGTCAAGCATTACGGCAACGCGTGTTCAGTGACTCAGCGCAGCTCAAAAAGCTCAACCAGATGACTCATCCGCGCGTTCGCGAAGAAATGCTCCGCCAAGTAGCAAGCGCAAAAAGTGATTATGTTATTCTCGATATTCCCTTGCTTATCGAAAACAACTTACAAGAGTTAGTTGACCGAGTCTTGGTAGTTGATCTACCCGAAGCAGTTCAATTAGCCCGTGTCAGCGCACGAGACCAAACCTCTCAAGAGCAGGTTAAGCAAATAATACTAGCTCAAATACCACGAGAGCAGCGCTTACAAGCAGCTGACGACATTATCGATAACAGTGGAAACCTTGACGCGCTGAAAAAAAGAGTAGAAGATTTACACATTATGTATCGCTCGCTATCGGAAAATACATAAATGATTTTCGAGTTTCCGTTATCACAAAACTACCGACACTTTCTAAGAGTCGAGGCTACCTTTGTGCAAATACGCAAGCTACTCGAATCAGAGCGAAATGAAAGCTTACAAGCCGCCTTGTTATTGCTACAGAACTTTTCTGACTTCCTTTCTCGCGTTGACTTAAAGACCGAAATTATCAAAGAGCTAGAAATTCAAAGCGGTCACTACCGTCGCCTTCAATCTAATCCTGAAGTCGATAAAGTCAAATTAGAATCTTTTTTGGCTCAATTAAGAAAGCTTCATCATTGGGCAATTAACTTTAGCGGCAAAATCGGTGACAGTCTAAAACACGATAACTTTTTAGGTGCCGTTGCTAGTAAGCAGTCACTGCAAACTGGAATCGTATCAGCCGACTCTCCTGAACTCGCTGTGTTTGACTTCCAACCAGCAGAGTTTAAGCGTAACTATCTACAAAAATGGTTAGCAACGCTCGACGGACTGGAAAAGTCGATCTCCGTTATTTTACGTTTAACACGCGAGCTGTCTGCTTTTACTCCTTCAGTTGCGCCATTAGGTGACTTTATGATTGATAAAGTACCGACGAATACTAATCTCATTCGAATTAAAGTTGATCAAGCCAAAATATTTCCAGAAGTGAGCGCCAGCAAGCATTGTGCTTCGATACACTTTTATAGCCTCGATACAAACCTGCGTAAGTTAAAGTTTCGTGATAAGATCGAATTCACGGTTGCCCTGTGCGGCTGGCGAGTTTAATCAACGAAACTAAAACATTATGAATAAAGATCTATTAGTTAGCTGTCCAAATTGTAAAAAATCCGTGGCTTGGAATGATACTTTCCCTTTTAAACCATTCTGTAGTGAGCGATGTAAACTTATTGATCTTGGAGAATGGGCAGATGAAGGGCATAAAATTCCCGGGAAACCGGTGAGCCCTTTTGATAATATCGACAACGATTAAATAGGTTGCTTAGCCAATAACATATCAACCACGGGTTGATTAGCCGCGGGAAACGTTAAATCATTTAACGAACTAAGATCGACCCACTTTACTTCTTGCTCTTCGAGCCCAGAAGCCGTTCCTGAAAACTCATCTATTAGGTAAAAATCAATGGCAACGGATTGATCGGGGTAATTAAATGAAACCGAGTGAAATAAGTTAGCTTTTTGAATGTGAATACCTATCTCTTCAAGGCATTCGCGTTTAAGCGCTGCAAGGTTTTCTTCGTAAGGCTCCACTTTACCGCCGGGAAACTCCCATTTTCCACCTTGGTGTTTATGTTCAGGTCGCTTCGCAACCAATACTTTGCCATCGCGACAAAGTATGGCTGCAACAACCTTTAAACTAGCGGTCACTTAACTTAAACGTCCGTGACATTGCTTGAACTTTTTACCGGAACCACAAGGACAGGGATCATTACGCCCAACTTTTACTCCATCTCGAACAAAAGTGTCGTTCTTTTCCGGCGTACTTTCACCAGTAATTCCATTAGCTTGTTGGTGCTGAAAGTTCATGCGTGCCGCTTCGGCTTCTTTGCGACGCTGCTCTTCTACTGCTGCAGCATCTTCTTCAGAACGCACGCGAACTTTGGAGAGTACACCGATAACTTCGTGCTTAATCGAAGCCAACATTTCAGTGAATAATTCAAACGCCTCACGCTTATACTCTTGTTTCGGATTTTTCTGAGCATAGCTACGCAACTGAATACCTTGACGCAAGTGGTCCATTGCCGCGAGATGCTCACGCCAATGAGAGTCGACGGCTTGTAGCATTACTTGCTTTTCAAAGTGACGCATAACTTCAGCGCCCACCACCTGCTCTTTCTCGTTGTAATCTTCGACCAACGCTTGCAATACTTTCTCTTTTAACTTCTCTTCATGCAATTCGTCGTCTTCCGCTAACCACTTTTGCAACGGAAGCTCTAGCAGATATTCATTTTTAATGTGATCTTCTAATCCAGGAATATCCCACATTGAATCAATACTTTGCGGCGGAATATAGCTGCTAATGTCATTCATAACCACATCATAACGAACCGCTTCGATGGTCTCTGAGATATCATTACTCGACATTAAATCATGACGTTGCTCGTAAACAACTTTACGTTGATCATTAGCAACATCATCGTACTCAAGAAGCTGTTTGCGAATTTCAAAGTTGCGCGCTTCAACTTTACGTTGTGCGTTTTCAATTGCTCGAGAAACCATCTTGTGCTCGATAGCTTCGTCTTCTTCCCAGCCAAGTCTGCGCAACATGTTAACCATGTTTTCCGGAGCAAAGATCCGCATTAGATCATCATCAAGCGACAAATAGAAGCGGCTTAACCCAGGATCACCTTGACGCCCAGCACGACCACGCAACTGGTTATCAATTCGACGCGACTCATGACGTTCCGAACCTAGAATAGCGAGACCGCCTGCTTCGAGAACTTTTTTATGCCGTTCTTCCCATTCTTTTTGTAGCTTATCAATTTCACTCTCAAGTTTTTCAGGTGATTTATCGGCATGCTTAGCTTTTAATTGCTCAATCTCGGTTTTAATTGCGCCACCTAGAACAATATCGGTTCCACGGCCGGCCATATTGGTAGCAATGGTAACAACTCCTGGACGCCCTGCATCAGCAATAATTTGCGCCTCTTGCTCGTGGAATTTTGCATTTAAAACTTTGTGATCAATTTTCTTTTTCTTTAATACCGAGGATAGCAATTCAGAAGTTTCAATCGAAGCAGTACCGACCAATACGGGTTGGCCGTTATCACGGCAAGTTTCAATCTGTTCAATTAAAGCTTTGTATTTTGCTTCTCGAGTTAGAAATACTAAATCGGGCATATCTTGACGAACCATCGGGCGATTGGTTGGAATCACCACTACTTCAAGGCCGTAGATTTGTTGCAACTCAAAAGCTTCAGTATCGGCGGTTCCCGTCATACCAGAAAGCTTTTCATATAATCGGAAATAGTTTTGGAATGTGATCGAAGCTAAGGTTTGATTTTCATTTTGAATCTTCACCCCTTCTTTTGCTTCAATGGCTTGATGTAAACCTTCAGACCAGCGACGCCCAGGCATGGTACGCCCAGTGTGCTCATCTACAATGACTATCTCGCCTTCTTGTACTATGTAGTCAACATCTACTTTAAATAACGCATGGGCTCTTAATGCAGCATTGACATGATGCAATAAGCTTATACTTTGTGCCGAGTAAAGCGATTGGCCTTCCGGAAGCAATCCCGAATTTAGCAATAACTCTTCAATGCGTTCTTGGCCACGTTCAGTGAAATGAACCTGCTTGGATTTTTCATCAACGGTAAAGTCGCCTTCTTTTTCGACAACTTCTTTATCATCTTCGCCACTGGTAATTTGTTGCTCAAGTTTTGGGATCAGCGTGTTAATTTGCTTGTATAAAGCTGAACTATCTTCCAAAGCACCGGAAATGATCAATGGAGTTCGCGCTTCATCAATTAATATAGAGTCAACCTCATCGACAACGGCAAAGTTAAGTTCGCGCTGAACCATTTCCTCAAGGTTAAACGCCATGTTATCGCGCAGATAGTCAAAACCAAATTCATTGTTCGTACCGTAGGTGATATCACAGCCATAAGCTTCTTTTTTGATATCATGAGTTTGTCCGGACAAAACGCAGCCTACCGATAGGCCTAAAAACTCATATAACGGACGCATCCAATCAGCATCACGCTCAGCAAGGTAGTCATTTACGGTAATAACATGAACCCCTTTACCCGACAGTGCGTTCAGGTAAGACGGTAAAGTTGCCACTAAGGTTTTACCCTCACCGGTTCGCATCTCAGCAATCCGGCCTTCATGGAGGACCATGCCACCGATCAACTGCACGTCGAAGTGACGCATCCCCATCACTCGTTTACTCGCCTCACGAGCGACAGCAAACGCTTGGGTCAAAATATCGTCGAGAGTTGCCCCTTGTGCGAGTTGCTCTTTAAACTCTGGAGTTTTAGCTTTTAACTCTTCATCACTGAGCGCTTCCATTTGCGCTTCAAGCGCATTGATTTCGTCGACTTTCTTTTGCAGGCGCTTAATAATCCGTTGATTACGACTACCAAAAATCTTGGTCAAAAATTGTCCGAACATTGTTGTCTCTTTATAGTCTTATAATGTAAATACTACTCCGCGCTGCATTGTACCCTATTCCAGAGGTCGGTAAAACGCGAAATAATGCAATTAGATAGGTATTCTTGGGGCATTTTAGTCAAATACAAGGCGAATAAAAAAGGCCAGCAATGCTGGCCTTTTT
This sequence comes from Gammaproteobacteria bacterium, assembly GCA_013373545.1. GTDB lineage: Bacteria > Pseudomonadota > Gammaproteobacteria > Enterobacterales > Kangiellaceae > Pleionea. The sequence continues at coordinate 7,638 of JABXHQ010000159.1, read as the reverse complement.
GGTAACTCAGAAAATCAATTTATGACTTGCTCTTGCGATTCACATAACGCAGTGGATTAATCTGCTTGCCATCTTTCAAGATTTCGTAGTGAACATGCGCTCCTGTAGAGCGTCCGGAATTACCCATCGAGGCAACTTGTTGCCCTTTACTGATCACTTCGCCCACCTTTACCGATGCGCTTTTGTTGTGCCCATAGCGAGTGACAAAACCGTCACCGTGACTAATTTCAACCAACAAACCATAACCGTAACGATCACCTACAAAAGTTACGACACCGGCTGCAGTGGCAACCACCGGCGATCCTTCTTTGCCAGCAAAATCGAGCCCAGCATGCCATGCCGGTCGGCCGCTAAAAGGATCTGTTCGGCGACCATAAAATGATGACATCCAGCCTTTGGTAATTGGGCGACCTGAAATATAGCGCTCAACACCGATTTGTTTATCCAAAACCAAGGACTCTAAAGCCGACAGCTGTTGTTCTTTGCTGGATAGCTGAGAGCTCAACTCATCCAACATATTGAAAAATTCACCATCGCTCACTTGCTCTTTCAATTCGTCTAACTCTTCTGGGCCACCCAAAGCAGGCGGTACGGAGAAATTAAACTCTTTTGCATCGATCCCCGCAACATTGGCAATTCTTGCTCCTGCCGCGTCCAGCCGACGCACGTGCGCTTGCATAATACCAAGACGCGCCATTAACGCATTGAGCTGCTTTTGTGAAGTGGCTTTGGCTTTGTCTAACGAAGCTTTTTGCTCCGCCAGCTGAAGCCGCCAATTTTCGATTGTGGTTTGATCAACATCGGCCAAGTGACCTTGATACTTGGCATACTGATAGCCGAGTACCGCCGTTACGATAGGCATTGCAAGTGCGAACACTGCAATAAACACTATCACGCCTTTGGTGACCTTTAAACTGCGGATCCCATGACGGGAACGCTGTAAAATAGTAAAACTCATCTTTCCAACACCCTTGCGAAAACTTTGAATCTCGCCGTCTAACGCGGCGTTTTCTTTTTTGATATACTGACTCAAAGACGGTCATTCAATCTATCTTGCCATCAATATGCCGAAGAACAAACCCAAAACATTCGATACTATATCGGACAATGCTCAAGGATCTTTAAGGTTTATTTTTGACAATCTATCAAGAATCAAACAGTTAGACCATATAGTTAAAGCAAATTTGAGCAAAAATCTAGCGTTACATTGCCGAGTTATCAATTTTCGAGATAATAATCTCATCATTGCAGCCGATTCTGCGGCTTGGGCAACGCGCTTAAAGTTTGCGCAAAATGACCTATTGAGTGACCTGCGCGCTGAGGGCATGCATGGCCTGCGTTCAATTAAAGTCATAGTGGCGAATCAGTCGCATACCACTGACGACCATTCACCGGTATAAAATTCAACCATACAAAAACGCCAAGACAGAGTCTTGGCGTCAGTCAAGCCTTGTCAGTGTCTACACCGACAAGATTGGATTCATAATATAAGAAATAGGTGCGGCGGTTGCGTCTTCGAAAGTGACGGTTTCCCACGCTTCTTGATCAGCAATCAATGCACGCAACAACTTGTTGTTCAATGCATGCCCTGATTTATAACCAGAAAAAGCACCCACTAAGCTATTACCTAACAGATACAAATCACCAATCGCATCTAAAATCTTGTGTTTAACGAATTCGTCCTCATAGCGCAGGCCGTCTTCGTTTAAAATTCGGTAATCATCGAGCACGATCGCGTTTTCTAGACTTCCACCTTGCGCCAAATTCTTTGAGCGTAAGTATTCAATATCATTCATGAAGCCGAAAGTACGAGCACGCGACACTTCTTTAACAAAAGAGGTGCTGGAAAAGTCGATCACAGACGTCTGCGAGCGATCTTTAAAAATTGGGTGGTCAAAATCAATCGTGAAAGCCACTTTGAAACCATCAAATGGCTCAAATACTGCTTTCTTGTCGCCGTCTTCAACGACAACCTTCTTTTTAATTCGGATAAATTTCTTGGCTTTGCTTTGCTCTTCAATGCCCGCCGATTGTAATAAGAAAACAAATGGGCCAGAGCTACCGTCCATAATTGGAACTTCAGGAGCTGAAACATCAATAAAGGCATTGTCGACACCTAATCCCGCCATCGCAGCGAGTAAATGCTCAACCGTCGAGATCCGCACATCGCCTTTAACAAGACAGGTTGATAAAGTGGTATCGCCAACATTTTCTGGAGCAGCGGCAATTTCGACTACAGGGTCAAGATCGACACGACGGAAAACGATTCCGGTATCAACCGGAGCTGGTCGAAGCGTTAGGTATACTTTTTCACCGGTGTGAAGACCCACACCTGTGGCGCGAATAGCTGTGCGTAGCGTACGCTGTCTGATCATTAAGCTTAACTCCAATAAAGTGTTTCTCTGGAGCTCCACTCCGACGCACCATCCATGAAAGGGCGACATCGTACCAGATAAAACACCTGTTTCAAACATTTTCAGTGCATTTTTTACCCAATTTGAGAATTTTGTCAAATCTCGTGCCTAAAATGGCGAAGATTGCAGCAAATACACCGCTCAAAAATCTCTAATTGAGTTAACACTGCCTTCTCTAATCGTGCTCGCTTACCTTCTTTAATAAGGTTGCTCGAGCAGGCGCAAGAAGGGAGGCGCCTGCTCGGCTTATCACCTTAGTCCGCTTGCTTTCGCAAAAAAGCTGGAATATCGAGGTAATCCATATCGCTACCAACTGCCGCTTTAGTTTCACCACCATTTTGCTGGCGAATCACGGTTGGACGGTCGAGCTTTTGGTAATCAGTACTGCCATCTGGCTTAACCGCTTCCTCTTTATTCGACACTAGTTTTACCGCTTGCTCACCTTTCGCTAACAAGCCGGTCGCAACTACTGTGACTCGAAGCTCGTCATTTAGTTCCGGATCAATTGCAGTTCCAACAACCACAGTGGCTTCATCAGAGGCAAAGTCTTGCACAATGCTGCCGACTTCGGCGAATTCATCAATGCTCATATCTTCGCCACAAGTAATGTTAACTAAAATACCACGCGCACCTGACAAGTCCACGTCTTCCAATAATGGACTGGCAACCGCGGTTTCGGCAGCAATTTTGGCGCGGTTTTCACCAGAAGCAATTCCGGTACCCATCATAGCCATGCCTTTTTCAGACATCACTGTACGAACGTCTGCAAAGTCAACGTTAATTAAGCCAGGACGTGTAATGAGCTCAGCAATTCCTTGCACTGCGCCGTGCAACACATCGTTCGCAGCTCGAAACGCTTCGGTCAAAGCTTTACCTTTTAATACCGACAATACTTTGTCGTTAGGCACGATAATTAATGAATCAACATGACGGCGCAATTCCGCAATGCCTTCTTCAGCAATTTTCATTCGCTTTTTCAATTCAAAAAAGAACGGTTTGGTTACAACAGCAACGGTTAAGATACCCATCTCTTTCGCAATTTCAGCAACAACTGGCGCCGCACCGGTACCTGTTCCGCCCCCCATACCCGCGGTAAGAAAAACCATATCGGTATCCTTTAATACTTCCTGGATACGCTCACGATCTTCTAACGCAGCTTGACGCCCCACTTCTGGATTAGCGCCCGCACCTAAACCTTTGGTGATACTGCCACCGAGTTGGATAGTGGTGCGTGCATTTGATTTACCCAAAGCTTGCGCGTCGGTATTCGCACATACAAACTCAACACCATCGATGTTGGCTGCTAGCATGTGCTCAACAGCGTTGCCGCCGCCGCCACCCAAACCAATTACTTTGATAACCGCACTGTCTTGACAGTTATCGATCAGTTCAAACATATTAGGCATGATTTTCCCCTTCTTCCTATTACAACAGTAAAACTAAACTCGTTAAAATCCACTGAACCAGCTTTTCATTCGCTCGAGCAATGAATTAACATTACTTGAACGTTTTGGCTGATAATTAAACTCTTTTGTTTGTTGATGCCCGTAAAGCAACAAGCCAACGCCGGTCGCATAAATTGGGTTTCGAACAACGTCAGATAAACCTTTTACAAACTGCGGCATTCCTAACCGTACTGGCATATGAAAAACCTCTTCGGCCAACTCAATTAAACCTTCCATTTTTGAAGAGCCTCCGGTCAACACAATTCCGGCCGGAATAATTTCTTCAAAACCACTGCGTCGCAGCTCTGCTTGAATTAAGTTGAACAATTCTTCATATCGTGGCTCAACGACTTCTGCTAACGTTTGTCGAGAAAGTCGTCGCGGTGCTCGTTCTCCTACACCCGGAACTTCTATCGTGTCTTCTAATGACGTTAATTGACGCAATGCGCAGGCATATTTAATCTTAATATCTTCAGCATGCTGAGTGGGTGTACGCAAAGCGACAGCAATGTCGTTAGTCACCTGATCACCGGCAATTGGAATTACCGCAGTGTGTCGAATAGCACCTTCAGTAAATATGGCGATATCCGTAGTTCCACCACCAATATCAACCAAGCAAACACCTAGCTCTTTTTCATCATCAGTAAGCACCGAATAACTTGAAGCTAGCTGCTCGAGAATAATATCGTCAGTTTCTAAACCACAGCGGCGCACACATTTGACAATATTCTGAGCGGCACTTACCGCACCGGTCACCATATGAACTTTGGCTTCAAGACGAACACCAGACATACCAATAGGCTCTCGGATGCCTTCTTGATTATCAATCACAAACTCTTGCGGCAATACATGTAAAATCTTTTGATCCGCAGGTATCGCCACCGCTTTTGCCGCATCAATTACACGCTCCACATCTTGTGGGTTTACTTCTTGATCGCGAATTGCAACAATCCCATGAGAGTTAAGACTCTTAATGTGGCTGCCCGCAATGCCGGTGTAAACAGAGTGTATTTGACAACCCGCCATTAACTCCGCTTCTTCAACCGCTCGTTGAATTGATTGCACCGTTGACTCGATATTGACCACAACACCTTTCTTTAGTCCTCGTGATGGATGAGAGCCGATACCGATAATATCGATATTCTCATTAGCATTAACTTCACCCACTATTGCGACAACCTTAGACGTCCCGATATCGAGTCCAACTATTAGTCTTTTCTCTGGCACCCTTGTCATAATCGCTCTCTACTTTTTATCCTTGATGAGCAACTTGCTCATCATTTTTCTTTTTCCAGCCGACGGCTACACCTGACTGATAACGCATATCCAAATAATTTATTAATTTTTGTTTCTTTACGTCTATGGCTTCTATGACCACTAAAAATCTTTCCAATCTTTCAGATAAATCTTTATTGCCTAAAAATAACGCAATATTATTTTCTAACAGCATTTGCCAACCACTAATCGCACTGTACTCCAGTTCAACAATGCGAAAGTCATTATCTGGCATTTGCTCTGAGAAGAAATGATACATAGATAGCAAATCTTCTATTTTTCCAAATTTTCCTTTTAACAACGGTAACTGCTCAAACTGTTCGATATTATCCGGAGTAAACATCACTCCTTCTTTGCTTATCAGATGTTCATTATTCAAATTCAACCACGGTTGATGCTCATCTAATGAAACTTGTAATAAATTCGGCCATTGCTTGCGAGCTTGAACACTTTTCACCCATGGAAACGACTCAATAACTTTTGAGGCTTCTAATACATCTAATGAAAAAAAACTGCTATCAATACGCTCTTTTAAAAATGCTTCTAATTCAGCCGGATTAACAAACTCAGCCTGCCCGACAATTTCAACACGCCACTTCTTGCTTTGACCATTTGCTTCTGGTTGCTTCTTTGCAACGTCATGAACCGGAGTATTTTCCGGCTCACGTTTAACTAACTCATGTAATTTAGGCGCCGCCCAAAAACCCGAAGCAATCAATAAAACAGCCCCCAGCAATAGACCAACTCGCTTACTTGCGAGCGACCAATTGATCGAAGGTTGTTCTTTGACTGTCGCCATACGGCGTTTATTTCGAGTCATTCTTTTGCCAGTAAAATATCGATTACTAATTGTTCAAAACTAATACCCACTTGCCGTGCAGCTTTTGGAACCAAACTGGTTTCTGTCATGCCCGGCACGGTGTTCGCTTCGAGAATCTTAAACTCATTGGACTGTCGATCTCGTATAAAATCTACTCGTCCCCAGCCCTCACAACCGACCGCGTGAAAAGCCTTGAGCGCTAAGGCCGCTAGCTCAGACTCTTCAGCCGGGCTCAAACCACTAGGACAAAAATATTGTGTGTCATTCGAATGGTATTTAGCCTCATAGTCGTAAAAGTCGCGCGGAGTCACCATTGAAATACTGGGCAATGCTCGATCTTTTAAAATTGACACTGTGTATTCACGCCCATCAATAAATGATTCAACCAGAACTTCACGATCATGCTTTAATGCATTTTCAATAGCACCTTTTAATTGGTCGACATGCGTCACTTTCGACATACCAACACTCGAACCTTCATGACTCGGCTTAACAAATATAATTGGACCGAGACGTGCACTAATTGAGCGCAAAAAGTCATCTGTAAGCGCCTGCTCGGCATTAACCAATACATGTGGAGCTACCGGCAGGTTAAGCGACTTCCAAATTAATTTACTGCGCCATTTATCCATAGCAATAGCCGAGCCTGTGACATTGCTGCCGGTGTACCGGATACCTAAGTAATCTAAAATTGCTTGCACCTGTCCGTCTTCACCACCACGCCCATGCAAAGCAATCCAGCAATCGGTGACCTGCAATTCTTTAAGGCGTTTAACATCACTTTCTGAAGGATCAAACAACAAAGCATCGACACCTTGACTCAACAAGGCATTGACCACCGCATTTCCTGAGCGTAATGAGACTTCTCGCTCTGCGGAGTCGCCACCGTAAAGCACCGCAACTTTTTTGGCTTTAATATCGCTCGTGCTCATCACTTAGTCACCATGAATACGTTCTGCTTATTATCGTTCCAGTGAGCAGCTATCTTTCCTATATCACCTGCACCTTGAGTCAGAACTAAATCGCCGTCCTCAAGAACACCGGAAATAATTTGCTCCAACTTTGCTTTAGAGTCGATGAATATTGGATCCAACTGTCCACGTTGACGAATCGAACCGGACAAGGACTTACTATCGGCGCCGCTGATCGGTTGCTCTCCAGCTGGGTACACATCCAATAGCAATAAAACATCCACTTCCGATAAAACATTAACAAAGTCATCATATAAATCGCGCGTTCGCGAGTATCGATGAGGCTGATACACCATGACCAAGCGTCGTTCTGGCCAACCTTGCCGAACCGCTTTAATGGTTGCCTCAACCTCTTTCGGATGATGACCATAATCATCAACCACTTCGACTTCACCTTTAAGACATGGGAAAGCACCAAACGAGTGGAAACGTCGACCGATTCCTTGGAAGCTCAATAGCGCATCTTTGATAAACTCTTCTTTCACACCTTCTTCAATTCCAACGGCAATCGATGCCAGCGCATTAAGCACGTTATGTCGGCCAGGAAGATTTAAGTCGACATCAATAAGCCGTCCAGATCCTTTGCGTGCAACCTGAAATTGACTAACATTTCCCGTTTGAGAGAAGTTCAATGCTCGATAATCGGCACTTTCATCAAAACCATATGTGACATAAGGGCGTGATAATTTGGGCAACAATGACTTGACCACTGG
>JABXHQ010000039.1 GCA_013373545.1 Gammaproteobacteria bacterium | reverse complement strand
CATAACAAACTGAACGGCTATCGAACCTTGACGCTAACGTTGACACTTACCATCGGACTTATCGCTGCGCAGTTTTCCTTTATAGGAAGCTCTCTTAAGGATAGTACTGTTGCAAATAACACTGTTGCAAATAACAACGTTGCAAATAAGACCGTTGCAGAAAACACCGGAAAATATAATACGAGTATGGATTATATTCTTATTCAAAATAGCGTGACCGAAGGTTCACTCGAAAGCGAGACCGGACTAAACGATTAGACAATCAGGCCAACTTAATGTTGAGGCCTGGTGCCTCACCCTAAAACCCAGTGAGGCGAAACCAAACTGGGTTTTTTTATGGCAAAAAATAAGAGTTTTATGATGAACAAACAACAACGAATTTTATTTATCGGACACCACTCTTCAAGTCGCTATTGGCAAGAAGCAGTGCGTAACAAACCAAAAGACAGTGAAGTAAAAGCAGTCGTAGCAGAAAAGACGGTTGCGCAAGAAAAACTAAACGATAAAACAATAAGTTCCTATGTGAACGATTGGTGATCTCATTAATTGAGGTCATTGGCCTCAACGCGAGTGTTTTAACAACCCGAGAGGCCGCAATGCCCTCGGGTTTTTTATTGCTCGATGCCGGAGGTCCTTGATAACAGAGGCCATTAAACTCGGAGCGCGCGCAGTGATGGTTCGACTGCACCGGATTGTAAATCCGGGCCCGCGGGTTTCAAGGTTCGAATCCTTGGCGCTCCACCAAAAATTTCAACAACACTTTCAACAACACAACAATGGGGTATGTCATGAAAGTATATTTTGATGAACGCTCAGCAGCCCCATCCGGTTGGATCGCTGCGAGCAGACCACAACAGGCAATTGCCTATATGCAAACCGGAAATGTAGAAGTTATTAATCTACAGACCGATCAGAGTACCGATCGTTTCGGCACCACAATGGACATTATGGAGTGGGTGAAGCGGGCAATTTTGAATTACGGATTAATTCCACCGCGCTTTAAATTTCATGGTGATAACGAAATTAATCGCGAGCGGTTAGAAATTGAAGTGTTAAAGATCAACAGTCTTTACAGGGTTCGCGGACAAGGCGCACGTCGCTTTGTCGAATGATTTCTTGCTGGCGGTTACCCGCGCGTTGAGTGAATTTCGACGCGCAATTTCAAGTAAGAGTAAAAATTATGAATACCAAAGTTTTAAAGCTGGACATTACTGGACGCCCACTTAAATGGGTCAACATCAAAGAAGCCGCCGTATTGTTCACGACGCAAAAAATTGCATGGTCAGTAGGTGATCCAATACTGATGATCCAAGGAGGGATCAATCGCCTCACCGGTAAGCGAAGTCGCTTGCACTTCGCCCCGGTGATCGCGGTTCACTCGCGAAACTTGCGTGGCCGTTCGCTATGTCCGCCTTTGCTTAATCGATTTTTGTTTGCGCGCGATAGTTTTTTTTGCTTGTATTGCGGTGAAAAATTTTCGCCAACAGACTTAACCCGCGATCATATTTTTCCACAAGGTCGCGGCGGTCTAGATACCTGGGAAAACTGCGTGACCGCGTGTAAACGCTGCAATCATACCAAGGGATGTCGAACGCCAGAGGAAGCAAATATGAAACTGCTAGCAGTGCCTTACAAGCCCAATCATTTTGAGTTTTTAGCACTGTCGAACCGCCACATTCTGGCCGATCAAATGGAGTTTTTAGAAAAAGGATTTTCGCGAAAGCGCTTATTAGCGTAACCGATTGCCACCGCTAGGCGCTGTTTAGGTGGCAATCAATTAAACGCTATAAGATTAAGCGTGACGTTGCCGTCGAACAAGCAATAAACCCAACAATCCGATTACCATTACGCCACCACCAGAAGAACCACCAGCACCTGAATCACCATTACCATTGGCGACAGTTACTCTAACACTGGCAGAAACCCGATCTTGATAGCCTTCATCATCGGTAATTAATAATGTAATTGGAATATCACGCGTACTGCTAATGGTGTCGGCAATGACTAGGTCGGCTCGCTCATTGGTCGCGTTATTAATTTGAACTTGATTACTGCTTGTTGACCATTGGTAACCCACAACGGTGCCATCACTGTCGCTCGAAGCCGAAGCACTGAGGGTGATGGTGGTGCCTGGTTCGGCATTTGCCGCGGCATCAATGACAGCGACCGGAACACTCGGATGACGCGCATTAATCGAAATTTCGGCGGTAGTGCGTTGATTAACATCGCCTTGGCAATATTGTTCGACACTGGCACGAAAGACATCAGCGCCTTCCATTTGATGAACCACAAAACTGCCTTCTAAGTCGTTACAGAAATTACCCAGCGCACCTAGGTTAATGATCGGATCCACTGCAGTCCCGTTTACTTGCCCTTTAGCATTATTGTAAGTGCCCACTTGCAAGGTCTCATCTTGCGGTGCGCCCAGATCAATACCGTAACCGTTGCCACCACGAATCGCATTTACCGAAATAGTAATACCGTCGACGCCCAAACGTGAGTAATCAATGGTGACCGCATCCGTTGAGTCACGAAAAGTTTCATTAAAGTCTGGATTGTTATACTCAATAAAGGTTAATGGCGCGCTTTTGCTTTTCACATCAACATTAAATTCGGTTACATCCATCGCACCATTATCAGTGATCACTTCTAACTCAAAAATTAACCTCTCGCCGTCCAACTCAATTTCCGCGGGTAAAGTAACGGCCGTTGATGCAGCACTGGGCGTGGCAATCATTGCAGTTGTGCCACTCAGCTGGCGCCAATTGAATGAAGTAATCTCACCGGTATTGGAAAAGGAACCATTGCCGTTAAAAGTGATCACGCGACCAGCGACGGCGTCACCACTCACCACCGCAGCGGCCTCAGTCACAGGATAGGGAAAAGCTGCGGTAGAATTCACGCGCAAGCCACCTTTACGGCGCAACCCGCCACAATAATAATCAAAGTCGATGGCAACGCGGTTCGCGGCTAGATCAAATTCATAAATGTAAAAGTTGTGCCCTTCAAACGGACACAAACTGGAGCGTACTTGCACTTCCATAGCCGGCCAAGAACGTCCCGATTCCATGGGGCCAGTATTCAAGTATTGACCAACCGAGAAGGTCTCCCCATCTGCTGGCGCTAGCAGCACATAAGTGTTGCCGCTCGAGGTATTTTGCTGCACGTTCACTTGGTCACTAAAAACCGATGTTTGCAGTGTTTGAGGGGCTTCATGAAACGCCTCGAACTGCCCAGGATTTGTCTCTAACCATAATTTGGTATCCGCTACGGCATAACCGCTGGCTAGAACGACAAGGCCGAGTACCCACTTTTGCATCGATATTGATAAAGAATGAACTAAATTCATCACTACTTTCCTTAGTATTAAATTTGCGCGAATTATACGGAGAAATAGCAATTTGAGCTACGTGAATATTCCGCCAGTATGCGACCGCATTCAAAGTATTCAGCAAAATCTTTTGACAATAAGTGTAAATGTCATAAATCTAGCAACCTTGGACTGTTCGATTTTAATTCAGCAAATAGAAGTTAAAAGGTATTTTTAGCGCATCAAATAGGCGCCGATAGGTTATTTATTTATATGGAGTTCCCAATGAAAAATACTGCATTACTATTGAAATAAGCGATTGTTTTTTAGCTCCAGGCGCTGCTGAAAGACTCATCTCGCCACCGGCACAATCAGACGATGGTTACTTTTTTACGATCAACTTAGCGGTTGCAGCAGACAGTGAAGAACAGGCAAAAGCAACTGCATGCGAAGCACTGCAACAAGACGAAATCTATATTTCACTGCTATTTAACCCTCTTGACGTAGAGCTCACGGTAACGGCGACCGACACTTTTGCTGAAACTGCGCCACTGGATACTTTTCCGTTAGCGGTCAGCCGATTTCAGTTTCGCCCGTCTG
>JABXHQ010000080.1 GCA_013373545.1 Gammaproteobacteria bacterium | reverse complement strand
GGTAGTAAAGTCAGGCCAAGTGTGACCAGCTTGCCATATCTTTTGGTGTAATAAAATTACAATATAGAGCTAAAATTGCAATTTAGGGCTTGATTGTTATGGGTTAAATGTAATATAACTACATTGCTGTCGTGGCACAGACTTTGGTAGTCAAAATTTGTGTGATGACTGGTCTTGTACTTTGTGTTTTTGACCCTTTTGTCCACTAGTGGCAATAGCGTGAATAGGGTGTGTTGATGGGCAGCTGCGGCTGCCCATTTTTTTTGCCTTGCAACTTGATCGTGAACCATTAAACTGTGCCCCTGAAATTGTTGTTAGATGGTTTGTATGCAAAGCCCAAACGCCAGCGCACTTAATTTATTACAGAAACATTTCGGATATCCCTCTTTTCGTGATCAGCAAGCGCCGATTATTGAGTCAGTATTAGCGGGTCAAGACGTGCTAGTGATTATGCCAACTGGCGGTGGCAAGTCATTGTGTTATCAAATTCCCGCAATGTTGCGTAACGGAGTCGGCATTGTAATTTCGCCTTTGGTTGCTTTGATGGACGATCAAGTCGCAACCCTCAAGCAAAATGGTGTTGCTGCGGGTTGTTTACATTCAGGCGTTTCGCTAGCCGAACAACGACAATTAGCGCGCGACTTAGAAAGTGGAACTATCGATATACTCTATGTATCGCCAGAACGTTTTTTAACCGAAAAGTTTGTCGCATTTCTTTCACGACTTAATATTGCTTTATTTGCTATTGATGAAGCGCACTGTGTTTCACAATGGGGTCATGACTTTCGTCCCGAGTATGCCAACCTTTATCAAATTTTTGCGCGCTTCTTAGACGTACCGCGCATTGCGCTGACGGCAACCGCCGATCAACATACTCAACAAGATATTGTTGAGCGGTTAAATTTACGCCAAGTAGAAGCGTATTACTGTGGTTTTGATCGACCCAACATTCAATATCGAGTGCACTCTGATCTAACGCAACCAAAAGATGAATTGCTTGCTTTTATTGAACAAGAGCATGCGGATGATTCTGGCATTGTTTATTGTTTGTCACGTAAGAAAGTCGAGTCGACCGCCGAGTGGTTGATACAGCGAGGGATCAACGCGATTGCTTACCATGCCGGATTATCGCCCGCTTTGCGAGCGCATGCCCAACAACGGTTTATGCGCGAAGAAAACATCGTTATCGTGGCCACGATTGCATTTGGAATGGGGATCGATAAACCGGATGTGCGTTTTGTTGCACACTTAAATTTACCCAAGAGTATAGAAGCTTATTATCAGGAAACCGGGCGTGCTGGACGCGATGGATTGGCTGCGACGGCATGGATGAGTTACGGATTAAACGACTTAGTTCTAATGAAACAAATGGTCGATAATTCGCAAGCTGACGAATCGGTGAAACGCATCGAACGCCATAAATTAGATGCTCTGCTCAGCTATGCAGAGTCGATTGAGTGCCGCCGACGTGTCTTGCTCGGATATTTCGATGATGAGTACGCAGGTGACTGTGGCAATTGTGATAATTGTTTGCATCCAGCGCAAACCGAAGACGCTTCAAAGATGGCACAGTTGGCATTGTCGTGTATTTATCGAACTGGGCAACGATTTGGTGCGCACTACTTAATTAATGTATTACGCGGTAAAGATGATGAGCGAATTAAGCGCAACGGACATCATCAACTCGCGTTATTCAATATGGGCGTAGAACACGATAAAAATGACTGGCTCACGTTATTACGGCAATTACTTGCGCAAAAATTCATTGCTATTGATTTGGCGGGGCATCAAACGCTGCGCTTAGCGGATAGTTGTCGGCCTATATTGCGTGGGGAGCAAACTTTTCGAGTGCGCAAAAAGCCGCTCAGGAAGAAAGCTTCTGTGCGTTCAAATCGTTTTGTTTCAAGTGAAAATGCCGAGCTTTGGGCTGCGTTACGAGAAAAGCGTATGGCGCTAGCGCAAGAGAACAACGTAGCGCCTTATATGATTTTTAACGATCAAACCCTAATGGCAATGATGGAGAAGCGGCCAAAAAATCGCCGTCAATTTGCATTGCTCTATGGTGTTGGTGAAGCAAAGTTAGAACGCTTTGGAGCAGAATTTCTTGCGGTACTTGAAGCGTTTGATGATGAGAAAACGGTTAGCTCAGAACAAGTTATAGAACTATTCAAACTGTCAGAGGATTATCAGGTCGTAATGAAGCAGTTAGCGTTAAGTGAGTCTGCTGTGTATAAAGCTTTAGCCGAAGGAATCCAGTCGGGTCAGCTACAGCTTAACGAAGTCGTGACGATTTCTGAGTCAGATTTATCTCAAATGCATGAACTGTTTTTACAACAGTCGGGATCTGATTATCGAGTTTCTCCGGTGGTTGATTTTTTTAAGCCCAAGTTTCGTTATGGTGAAGTGCGCTGTGTTCGCGCACACTTCATGTTGGGGTAGCTCGAGTGGCTAAAAAATTACCAGCGTTGCGCAAACAACCGCGAGCACATAAATAATCCGCGGAATTGCTTCAACCATTTGCTCTTGTGCAATGGCTAATCGATCTTCAAGCAAATGCAGTTGATGATCCAGCGTCGCGGTCATAGCGCCACTGTGCTCGCCTGCACCAAGTGCTTGCAGCAGTGACGACGGTAACGGTAAGTGACTATTTTTCAGGCCGTCGGTTAACGCACCACCACTACCGCAATGTTGCGCAACTTTACGCAACTCTTGTTGTAAAGGACGCTTGGTAAAAATACTCGCTAGTTGTCGAAAAGAACTTTGACTATCCACGCCAGAAGCTTGTAACCAAGCGAAACCTTGCATAATTGTTCGCGCAAAGTAATCCTGGTAACGTTCACTGTTATGCATAAAATAAAGCGTATCCAGGTGACTCGCAGCATCTTTGCGGATGAAGTTAAATAAGCTGCGTAAGCAAAACACAATCACCAGTACTTGTGTTATAGCGAGTAACAGAGATGTAGACCAGTTCGACTTTGCTAATACAACACTGATAATTAAACTGACGATAATAGCCACCACAAATATCATTAGTGGAAGCATTATCCGGCTTTTTATTCGGCTGATATTGGCTTCGCGTTGCTCAATAATTTTTCCCATTTTGGTTAACGCTTGAGGTGTTCTCCCAGCCGTTTCGGCCGCACTTAGCCATTCGCGATCGAAGCGATTGATAAGCTTTGCGCTATGTAATGCATTGCTTAAACGTTGCCCTTTCTCGACACCAAGGAGTGCGCGTTGCCAAGCTGGATCTGGCCGGCTGATCACTTTAAGTGCTTGAGCTGGAGAGTGGCCGGCCTCAATTAATGTGGCCAGTTCAGTGAAAATATTAAGCGCCACTTATCCTCCTTGTTGATATCCGCTTAGTAATACTTGCCAATCTTGTTCGGTAAAGTGAAAGTTTGGCTGCTTAGTTTTTTCTTTAGTTAATGAGCGATGTAACCTAGCTAAGTTTTCGGCTTTCCATTGATCGCCAGCGCGCAATGCGCATTTGTCAAAGTCAATTAGCCAGACCTTAGCTTGCTCATCCAGTAGAATATTATGAATATTCAGATCTGAGTGAAAAACTTGCTGTCGATGAAACGCGGCAATGGTTGTACCAATGGCGTGCCAAACGTCTTGTTCGAGTTCACCGATACAAAGGTGATGATAAGCATCTTTACTGGCAGGTATTTGTTCAATCAAGATATCGGCCTGATAAAACCCACCTCGTTGCCATACATGCCCTGCAACTGGGTGTGGTACCGGCAATTCCATGGCGACCATTTTCTCGAGCAATTCAAGCTCGCGATAAGGACGAGTGCGCTCAATGCCTAGGTAAAGAAAGCGGTCATAATTAATTTTTCCATAGAGACCACCCCGGCAATAATGTCTGAGTACAAAGGGGGCTTTTCCTGCAACACTTTGTGAGTCGATAAAATAAGTTGTACTGCGGCCGCGAGACTCACCCATTATGGCCTTTTTAGTGCGCCAATAATCCGCGTTGAACCATTGTTCACTGAGTTGTTGAGGACAGTTTTCGCTGGCTATCAGCCAATGTTTTTGCGGATTTTGTTCGCTGCTTAACACGGGTTTGGTCTCGAATAATGGTAGCAACGTTATAGTAAACTAATTCGATATAAAATTCAGTCTGTGGTAATAATCTATCTGGGTTGCCTTCAATAGTTGCAAGGTGTTGGCGTTCAATTAAACCAAGGAGTCAAAGCATGGTTGACAATCTTACGGCTGGACAGTTTTGTTGGGTCGAGCTCTTAACCGATAACATTCAAGCGGCAATTGAGTTTTACCCTAGCGTTTGGGACTGGCGCGCCGAACGCGCTGATGAGGCCTCTGATTTTTACACCTGGCACTGCGCGGGGGCAACCTTTGGTGCGTTATATCAAATTCCGG
>JABXHQ010000148.1 GCA_013373545.1 Gammaproteobacteria bacterium | reverse complement strand
TCCTTAAATTTTTTTATCGCTAATAGATGATTTTTTTCGTTGTTACCCAAGCAACAAGGACACAATCATTTACCGAAAAACAATTTTCGACGGTTTTTTGGTGGATTACGATACGCATTAGAAGCTATTCGCAGTGATACCAAAACAACAAAAAGAGACAGTGTCTTTATTATATTTAAAGCTCCGTTTTAGTGTTAAGTCACTTTTTTGTCTTCGGTAGTGTAACGAGCACTGCTGTTCGAAGTCGTGGTGTGATTGTTACTGCGGGCTGCTCGGTCCTTTCGCCTTTGTGAGCCCATCGTCTTCCTCAGGGGAGCGAGACTTTTTCTCTTTAAATGCATCATCCTCACCGATAGAGCTAAACAAGAGCAACTACGGCTGGAGGCTTTTGTTTGGAGAGCTGAGTAAGCACTTAACCTTTGAATAATCCCCTTTCATTTGCCTCTCAGTTGTTTTAAGTAGCTAGCGTTCATTCGCTAGTTAGATTTGTTTTCATAATGAATTATCTTTAATTTATATGGTAAACAAACACACGTGTAACCATAATCATTTTTCAGCGGTTTAGGAAAACTCTGTCTTGGAAATAATAACACTAATTGGAACCATTCTCGGCGGCCTCGGTTTGTTTTTGCTAGCGATTGACAATATGACCGACGGGTTAAAGTATGCCGCCGGCGCTTCTTTGAGAGCCGTTCTCTCGCAATGGAGTAAAACGCCACTGCGAGGAATTTTCTCAGGATGCTTAATGACAGCGGTCGTGCAATCGTCGAGTGCGGTAACTGTTGCTTCTTTGGGATTTGTTAATGCCGGCTTAATCAGTGTGCGACAAGCCTTGGGTATAATTTATGGCGCTAATGTTGGCACCACAATGACCGGGTGGTTAGTGGCGCTGATCGGTTTTAAAATGAATATTCAGGCATTTGCTTTACCGCTGATTGGGATCGGAGTGCTGATGAAGTTAATTAAGCCCAATCAAAGAGTGGCATCGCTCGGATTGGCACTGGTCGGCTTCGGTCTTTTCTTTGTGGGAATAGATATTCTTAAAGAGGCTTTTGAAGGGATTGTAAAAGTATTCGATATTAGCCAGTTTACTGCTGATGGGATTACCGGTGTAGCAAGCTTTTTACTAATCGGTATCGTAATGACGATACTGACTCAATCCTCAAGCGCAGCGATTGCGCTAACGATTACGGCAGCCTCAACCGGGATGATTGGCTTATATGCAGCAGGTGCTATGGTGATAGGTGCTAATATAGGTACAACATCAACCGCTTTGTTGGCCACAATAGGAGCTACTTCAAATGCCAAGCGGGTGGGGGCTGCCCAAGTTATTTTTAATGCGGCGACGGCCATTGTTGCGCTTCTTATTTTACCCGTAATATTTAATCTGATTGATGGGTTAAAGGGCGTCCTGGGTATTCAAGCTGATCCCGCTATTGCTCTTGCGCTCTTTCACACCATTTTTAATCTGCTTGGTGTTCTTTTAATTTATCCTCAGAATGATCGGTTAGCCAAGTTTTTAGAGAGTCGGTTTAAGAGTTGGGAAGAGCAACAATCGCATCCGCGCTACTTAGATAAAACGATCGCGCAAACGCCTGATCTCGCCGTTAATGCATTAGTGTTAGAGTTACAATCAATAGCCCAAAAAAATCTATTGCTCTATTCTAAATTTTTATCACCAAATTCATTGTCATCTAAAGAGTTAGAGCATGAAGTCAATATCATTAAGCTACTCTCTAATGAAGTGTCTCAGTTTATTGTGAGCGTGGAAAGTTCTGCCTTGAGTAATGATACTTCAAATTCACTCGCGACGCTTATGAGAGTTAATCAATACTTTTTAACCTGTGCTCTCTCCATTCAACATTTGGCAGAGCAAGCCGAATTAAGAGAAGCGTTAGCTGTAGCGGCGTTAGAGGAAAAAGTTGCAAACTATTTTAATGAAGTTCATTTGTTTCTGACGCTCGCTAGTCAAGAAGAAACGCAAGAGCAAGGGTTATTAGAAGAGAAGTTTCGCGCTCTCTCCACACAACACGACAAAATAAAAGCCGCCTTGATTACAGCTGCAACCCACTCAGAAATAACGATTGCGCAAATGTCTAAATCGATAGATTGTTTGGCTGAAGGCTTACGCATCGCTCAGCAGTGGTTTAAGGCTTTTAGCCGAATTAATGTGCTTGAGTCTGAAATACATCATATATGAGGCTCTACAAAGGGAATGCTCGGCACATCCTTGTGCCTCGGCCTTCGACCCATCCTGCGGATGTCTCAATTTGTTCCTGACAAATTTGGCATCCACACCGACACCACAAACAAAAAAGGCCCACCTTTCAGTGAGCCTTGTTTTGTTTGGTGGTGGGGCGGGACGCCGGTTCAGCTCCCTAATTCGCAACCGAACCAGTCTGTTAAAAGCCTGCGACTAGCTATAGATTTTTGTGCCCCTAACTAGCCTAATTTAGCTTGATTTGATTCGCATATTTCAGAGTTTAGGTGTGTTACCAAATAGTTCGGTAGTAGGATGAGGGGAATCCACATGAATTTGAGCGAGTTGATCGCCGGGGGAAGTGGAGCTCCTTTGGAGTTATATTTATACTGGGCACTTGTAATTTCTCTTTTCACCCCAATTAAAAAGAGAGGCGTAAATTATTTCGTCTATCTTTCGAGGGTACGCACATGTCCCAAAATAACGATCCTCCCAGCGGTCCTTGGGGCGGAGGCAACAAATCACCTCCTGATCTGAATGATGTATTTAATGATAACTTTCATCGTTTAAGAAAAATCTTTCCAGGTGGTAGCCCTGCGGGCTTTTTTATCCCCATCGCCATCTTCCTTTTTGCAAGTACATTATGGTCAGCATTCTACACTGTCCCAAGCGACTCGGTTGCTGTTATTCAACGATTCGGTAAATACGTCAAGGATGTCCCGCCTGGCCTTCATCTTAAATTGCCACTAGGCATTGATTCGGCGAAGATCGTGCCTGTTAAGCGTCAACTTAAGCAAGAGTTTGGCTTTGCTACCCCCGGTGCTAATGATCCTTATCAAAGCCCACGCAACAATCAAGGGCTTAGAGAAACGCAAATGGTGACCGGAGACTTAAATGCTGCTCTGGTCGAATGGGTGGTCCAATATCGTATTTCCGATCCCGTAAAATTTTTGTTTGAAGTAAGAGAACCCAGTGAAACCCTGCGCTATGTGTCGGAGTCTGTGATGCGCGAAGTGGTCGGTGATCGGACTGTAGATGAAGTGATTACCATTGGGCGACAGGAGATTGAATCTGAAGCTCTCACAAAAATGCAGGCGTTGTCGACCAAGTACGCAATGGGGATCAGTATCGATCAGGTTCAGTTAAAAAATATCAATCCACCCAAACCGGTTCAAGAATCCTTTAACGAGGTGAATCAGGCGCAACAAGAAAAAGAAAAGCTGATTAATGAGGCGCGTCGAGATTACAATAAAGTTATCCCTCTTGCCCTCGGTGAAAAAGATCAACGAATTCGTGAAGCCGATGGTTATCGTCTAAAGCGTATTAATGAAGCCGAAGGCGATGCTGCTCGCTTTAATGCCTTATATGCAGAATATATTAAAGCCCCTGAAGTGACCAAGCGACGAATCTATATCGAAACCCTGCAAAGCGTCTTACCCAATATTCGGTCAAAAATCATAATTGATGAGCGAACAAACAGTGTTTTGCCTTTGCTTAACCTGGATGGGAAACCGGCGAAAGAGCCAGGAGAAAAACCATGAAGTCTATAAGAATGACGGCGGTGTTAGCACTACTTGTGGTGACTGTGCTTGTTTTAAATAGTGCGCTTTATACGGTTAGCGAAGTACAACAGGTGATTATCACACAATTCGGTAAGCCCGTTGGTAGCCCCGTTGTCGATGCTGGACTTAATATTAAGTTGCCTTTTATTCAAGAGGTCAATGCCATCGATAAGCGTGTCTTAGAGTGGGATGGAGAACCATCCGATATGCCGACCAAAGATAAATTGTATATCTCTGTTGATCTATTTGCGCGGTGGCGTATTACCGATCCACTGCAATATTTTTTACGCCTTCGAGACGAACGCAGCGCTCAGTCCCGACTGGATGATATTTTGGGTAGCGAAACTCGAAATGCCGTTGCCAAGCATGAGCTTATCGAAATTATTCGCACGACCAAGAACCGAGAGCCTCTACGAGAAGGCGTGTTAAGTGATGTCGAGGGTGATCTGAAGATCGGGACCCTTGTGCCTATCCACAAAGGGCGTCAATTAGTAGAGCAAGAAATATATTCTGCTGCTGCAGACAAGGTGCAGGTTTTTGGAATCGAATTACTCGATATTCGTTTTAAGCGTATTAATTACAATGAAAGCGTTCGCCCTAAAATATACGAACGTATGATCAGCGAGCGCCGGCAAATCGCCGAGAGGTTTTTATCTGAAGGTAATGGGGAGGCCGCGAGAATTCGTGGTGATAGAGTGAGAGAGCTTAATAAAATTCAATCGGAAGCCTATAGACAAGTGGAAGAAATTAGAGGGCAAGCGGATGCCAAAGCGGCAGAAATTTACGCGCTTGCCTACAACCAAAGCCCAGAGGCAGTCAGTCTGTACGAGTTTACGCGAACAATGCAGTCTTATCCGAGCATTGTATCAAACAATACGACGCTTGTTTTGTCTACTGATAGCGACTTATTTAAGTTCCTCAATGGCATAACTTTAAAGCAAGAAAAATAAGCAGCAAACGTAATCTAAATAAAGTACAAAGATACCGCTATCGATTATTTATATATTTTTTATTGGAGAAATTATGATGAAGAATACTGACAAAGAAGTTGCCCAGATGGGTCACTATGGCATTACTTGTGAGCAGAAGCCTGTTTATCGGTATAAACAGTATCAATATGGAAAACTTCAGGACGCGATTAATTTTGCTAAGCTCGATGGGGATCATGGTGACGAAAATCTCTCGGGTGGCAATTTTACACCGCTAGGGAATAATGAAGAAAGTGAATCATCAACCCACTAGCGATAAGCGAGGTCACCCTACTCAGTTACCAAAAGAACACATTGACTGGGTGGTTCAGCCAGTTGCTCGATTTTTTAAAGTCGAAGCCGCGGCGGGTGTCGTGTTGCTTCTTTCAATGCTGTTTGCTCTATTCATGGCAAACTCATCTTTAAGTACTTTTTATTCTGATTTTTGGCAGTTATCCCTCGGTTTTAATCTTGGCGAATTTGCGTATGAGCGTTCAATGCATCATTGGATAAATGATGCAGTCATGACCTTATTTTTCTTTTTGATAGCGTTAGAACTCAAGCGAGAATTAGTATTAGGAGAGTTACGTAATCCTCGACTCGCGATCTTTTCGATTGCTGGTGCTTCCGGGGGGATGTTAGTGCCTGCACTTATCTATCTTTTATTGCAGTTTGGCGAGGCCGGTCAGCATGGATGGGGAACCGTTATGGCCACCGACACTGCATTTGTTATTGGTTGTTTAGCGCTGCTCGGTAAAGGCATTCCTAAAAGTTTACGAGTTTTTATGTTGTCACTGGCGGTTGTCGATGACTTGGGTGCGATTATTGTTGTCGCTGTCGGTTATGGCAGCGATATTTACTGGCCAGCTATCGGTATTGCCCTGGTGGGGGTTGCGATTGTCAAAGTGATGGCTTTTCTGGGTATTCGAAGCATCGCCCTGTTTTTTATGATTGGAGCACTGATATGGGTGGCCGTTGACGCATCAGGCATTCATGCGACCGTTACAGGCGTCATTCTTGGGTTGATGACGCCGACCAACAAATGGGTCAGTGATGATCGTCTACACACGATTATGGATTGTGTGGTGGCTTATCCTCCTGGTGATCATTGGAGTGGTGATACGCCGGATCGTAAAGCGTTAAAAACCGCTGAGGCGGCGGCGAGAGAAGCACTGTCTCCTGTCGAGCGTTTAGAGATGCTACTTCACCCTTGGGTAGGTTTCGTTGTGATGCCATTGTTTGCGTTAGCCAATGCGGGGATTTCGCTATCAGGAACGAGTTTCACCTCATCACTAACGGTTGCAGTGTTTCTTGGTTTTGTTTTAGGTAAACCCATCGGTATATTGCTTTTCAGCTGGGCTGCAGTTCAATTGCGCATCGCGAAGCTGCCAACTGACCTTCGCTGGAGCATGATTCTCGGCGGTGGCATATTGGCTGGAATCGGCTTCACGATGGCCCTATTTATTGCCAACCTGGCTTACAGTCCAGAGCAACTAAATGACGCAAAACTTGGAATCTTATCGGCTTCTGTTTTTTCGGCTCTGGTCGGTTTTTGCTTGTTGCGGTGCTCTTTAGTAGAAACTGAATCAAAAGATGATTCCTCATGATAATTGCTGTAATGAATATGTACGGTGGCAATTTCTGTCAGTTTTAACAAAGGAACGAGCTTGCAGGTCTTGCAGAAAGTAGCGGTATTGAAGCGATCATACTAATAGGCCTCTGTATCGGTTGAAGGTTACCGACCGTTATCACCTGTCAACGTTAAAATGTGAGTAATAAAAATACTAGGAGATAAATACGATAGTTGCGTGACTTATTAATTCGATTTTATTTAGCCGCGCCAAACTTTATAGTAGATATTGTCTTTATCAGCATTTTTTACTGAATACATCAGTTCATCTGCAACTTTGATTGCTTCTTGAATATCGATAGGCATGCTTTCGAAGGTAACTAAACCGACACTAAAGCTGACTGGCCACTGATGCCTGATCATCTTACTTTTTAATTCCGCACTCGCTTTTGCAAAGGCTGCTTTTGATGCTTTTAGTCCAGACTCTGGAAATAAGCATGCGAATTCGTCGCCGCCTAATCGGGCAACGCTGTCGGTTTTACGTAAAGAACTTTTTAAACAGTGGGCAACTTCAATTAGCAGTTTGTCGCCTTCCGCATGACCTCGAGAGTCGTTAACATACTTGAAGTTATCGATATCGATATAAGCAAGTGAAAACTTATGCTTATACCTAATTGATCTTAATAGCTCGTTCGCCAGCTCAGCATAGAAACCACGTGAATTCCATATATTGGTTAGCTTGTCTGTATCGGCGGCGATTACTTCCTGGCGATGAACATCTCGAAAGTTAGTGATGAGGATGGCCAACGCCGAGAAACCTACCGCATACGGGATGCCATAACTCACTAACTTAATTGCCGCAAACTCACTGTGAAGTCCATCAATGAGCAAGATTATGACCGAAGATGTTAATGACAGTATGACGCCAGATTTTCGAGAACCATACCAACTGGTCAGGGTTATCGGGAAGAAGTAGAGAAGTTCGATATGTATAAGCTTGCCAACAGCGGCGCTCAGACAACTTAAAGCCAACACAATAAGAAGTGCTAACCGCCAAATAAATTTAGCAGAACGTTTGTCTAGAATGTTGAAAAAGGTTTTCAAAGCATAATCCGGACAATTTTTTTAAAGAGCTTAAGTTGTTAATTATAGCTAATCTTAATGAAAAACCTTACTTGAGCTGCATTATGCCGTTGATTATTCGAGGCCAAAGAGAGTAAACAGTATGATTCGTATAAAATGACCAGCACTAAATCGCGACTAATTTAGGAGTGGTGTCTCAACTTAGTTCGGCACACGAATTTATTACTTGATTTGAGGCTGGTCGCACTGTATGCTGATGACAGCTTGAAACAACTCTCTCGTTTATTTTCTTCACTTCGTAGCATTTTTCAAAGTTCTTCGTTCTGTAGTTTCTAAATTATTGTGTACTTTTTCCCGCTATTGATGCCTCTTGCAGGCTTATTTATATTTTTTACTACAGGATTTTCTATTATGTCTAATGTAACTACCGGAACAGTTAAATGGTTTAACGAATCAAAAGGCTTTGGTTTTATTGAACAAAAGTCAGGCCCAGATGTGTTCGCTCACTTTAGTGCCATCGTAAGCTCTGGCTTTAAAACGCTCGCTGAAGGCCAGCAAGTTCAGTTTAACGTAACGCAAGGCCAAAAGGGTCCTCAAGCTGAAAATATCGTTGCTATCTGATCGATAGTTGATGGTTACCGAGGCGCATGGTTAACTCAATCAGATGCCTCGGTGAATCACAATATTTTCGTGAGAAACACCTTATTGATTACTGAGAGCCTTCAGGCTCGACGGATACCGTTGGTATCCGCTTCTACTTTTAATCACTCGAATGAACGAGTGATGCTAGCCATTATGCCTTGCCATTATTATATCTGATACCTATTGATTGATTATATTTTAACTTACCAATCGCAGCGTTTTTGGCTAACTTTATCGAGATAATTATTGATGACAACAGCTTCAAACCCAGCGATTAGCGTAATAGATACGCACACCTATAGCCATCCAATCCCCAATCGTGACTTCATTCTTAACCTGATCAAAAAGTGTGGAAAAGCACTTAATCGGGAACAGATTGCTGCGCAACTGAAATTGTTCGATGACGCGGAACTCGAAGGCCTTCGCCGACGACTTCGAGCTATGGAGCGAGATGGACAAGTTACTTATGATCGACGCTATGGTTATAGCGTGCAGAAAAACGACGATTTAATTTCCGGTCGTGTTATTGGTCACCGTGATGGCTTCGGCTTTTTAGCGCGAGACGGAGCCGGTGATGACTTACTGTTGAGTGAGCGCGATATGCTGACCCTTTTTGATGGTGATCGGGTACAAGTTCGATGTACCGGGGTTGATCGTCGTGGGCGAGAGAAAGCTTGCTTAGTCGCGGTGATTGAACGTCATACCACCAAGGTAGTGGGCCAGTTAAAACGCGATCAAGACGACTACTACATAGTGCCCGAGAATCGCCGCATTCCACATGAAATTGATCTCGATAACAAACAATTGATGGGAGCAAAAGATGGTCAGTATGTTGTTGCCACTATCACTGACTATCCATGCCAGCGTTATCGTGCGTTTGGTAAAGTTACCGAAGTGCTTGGCAATGAATTGGACCCAGGTTTGGAAATTGAAGTCGCTATTCGTGAGCACGATATTCCATATGTGTGGCCCCTTGAGGTGTCTGCCGCGGCAAACGAATTAAACAGCGAGGTGCTTGAAGCGGATAAATTACAGCGTCTCGATCTAAGAAAGCGTCCTTTTGTTACGATTGATGGCGAAGACGCAAAAGATTTTGATGATGCGGTGTATTGTGAGCCGCGCGGTGACGGATGGTGTTTGTGGGTGGCGATTGCCGATGTTTCCCATTACGTAACACCTGATAGTTTATTCGATCGAGAAGCAGAAAAACGGGGTACTTCAGTGTATTTCCCTGGGAAAGTTGTACCGATGTTACCGGAAGCATTGTCAAACGGATTATGTTCATTGAATCCTAATGTTGATCGTTTAGTGATGGTCTGTGAAATGCTAATCAACAAAAAGGGTAAGATGACCGGTTATCAGTTTTTTGAAGGCGTCATTCATTCGCACGCCCGACTCACATACGGTCAGGTCAATGCGATGCTGACCGCGCCTGGATCTAAACTTGGCAAGCGAATGACGCGCGAACATAATGCACTGGTACCACACCTAAACTCGTTGCATAAATTGTACGGCGTGCTCAAGCAAGCCAGAACTGCTCGAGGAGCCATTGATTTTGATACACAAGAAGTTCAGTTTAAGTTCAACGCAGCGCGCAAGATTGAGCAAATACTTCCGCTTGAGCGCAATGATGCACATAAACTTATTGAAGAATGTATGCTCTGTGCAAACGTTGCCACTGCACGCTTTTTAGCAAAACTTAAACTTCCTGCCATGTACCGTAATCACAGTGGACCAAACCCAGTGAAACTGAAAAATCTTCGCGCTTTTCTGAAGGTGAAAGGATTAAAGTTATCGGGAGGAGATAAACCAACTCCGGTTGATTATCAACAGCTTTTCCGTCGTATTGAAAAGCGCTCCGATGTAGACGCTATTCAGTCAATGATGTTGCGCTCGCTTAGTCAAGCTGAGTACAGTCCAAATAATGCAGGACACTTTGGCTTAGCTTATTCAGGGTATGCGCATTTTACCTCTCCTATTCGGCGCTATCCTGACTTATTGGTTCACCGTGCGATCCGCAGCGCAATTCGAGGTAAACAAACCACAGGCTTGCTCCAGCGTATGCTTAAACCTATTCGTGCTGCCAGTCGTCAGAAAGCTTGCACAAATTATCCCTACAGTTTTGAAAAAATCGACAGCTTTGCTAAGCATTGCTCGTATGTTTCGGTTCGCGCTGATAAAGCAAGTCGGGATGTGGAAGCGTGGTTAAAATGCAATTATATGCTCGAAGCGGTGGGCGACACGTTTAAAGGAGTCATTACCACGGTTACTCAATTTGGTTTATTCGTTGAATTAGAGCAAACTAAAATAGAAGGACTGGTTCATATTAACTCACTGGGTAACGATTTTTATAAGTTTGATGGGGCTCAACAAGCGCTTATCGGTAGTCGCCAGAGTCTTGTCTATGCAGTGGGGGATACTATTGAGATAAGTGTGGCGAAAGTGGATATGGAGCAGCGAAAAATTGAATTCAATTTAGCGAGTTTAAAAACTAAAAAGAACAAACTGCGAACTAAAAAACAAAAATAAATAGAAGCTGATTTCAAACCAATGAAGCGGCCAAATAAAAGGTAGTAAATGTTGATGCGCTGTGTGATGCTGCTCGTCGAACCCGAAACGCGGGCTCTCAACTGACAAACATCAGGCAATAAAAAACCCCGCCACTTTTCAGTCTCTCGGCGGGAATGCTCGGCACATCCATGTGCCTCGGCCTTCGGCCCATCCTGCGGATGTCCCAATTTGCTCCCGACAAATTGGTCGAACCCGAAACGCGGGTCCTTAACCACACCGATACCAC
>JABXHQ010000075.1 GCA_013373545.1 Gammaproteobacteria bacterium | reverse complement strand
CTGGGATCCCCTTGAGTATTCCTTTAGTGGAAGGTGTCATCAGTAATTCGGGAAGCTTTTGATCTTTTTGTAATCCTTCTGGTAATTGTATTCCGCAAAAATCACGCTCGCCGTTAGCGTAGGCTCGCCACATGGAGCCTGTGATGTATTGACGACATATCGCTTCAATTAAAATAGGTTTTGCTTTTTGCACGATCCAAACAAACGGATGTGGAATGTCCAGTATATGGCTGTCGGCTAATCCACTTTGTTTAAATAGTTTAAACCAATGGTTGCTAATTGCGTTGAGCGCTGCGCCTTTACCGGGAACTCCGGCCAAGCCACCTTCGCCATGCCAGATGCAATCAAAAGCGGAAATTCGATCACTGATCACCATGATCGCAAGCGGAGCATCCGGCGCAACATCATAGCCTTTTTCTTGAATAAGACGTGCGCTATCAGCTGCCGTTAACCAATACACAGAACGAACCTTACCACTGTGCACCGGTAGCTCAGTACGGATCGGTAAGTCATTATTTACAGCTAAGACTTTATCAGCAAGACTCATAAGGTAAACCCATCTTAAATAGTAACAATTTTGCAGTGATTAGGGCGCGATAATAGCAGAAAAGCTAAGAGGGTACATCTACTGAGCAGGCTAATGTTAGCTTACTGTCGGTTAATCGTTTGGCGGAGACTTAGTGCTTGCTGAGGTCTCAGATTCGGTGGCAATGCTATTGCCTTTGCCATCGAGCGCGGCATTATCTTGGATGACCTGCTCTTGATTCGCCGCAGAGCGACCGATACGCCCAATGCCAGGTAACTCAATGGCAAGATCGAAGATATCCAGTTCGAAATTTAACCCAAATAAGTTAAGTTCCAGACCTTCTTCATATCCGGCGGATAAACCCAGTAGCCCCCAAAAGTTAAACTGCACGCCGGTACCACTTGGCGTAATGCCCGCAATATTTTCCCGATAGTCTTTGCCAATAGCCGTGGCAGGTAAATCGAGCCCAAGAGCCGGTACTTCACGTGCAATGAATGCCGTAAATGTATTGCTATTGGGACCTGGATAAGCTCGATATTCAGCTGCATAGGGATAATCCGCTACGGCGGCTTCAATGGCGTCGATGACCGCATCCAGTTCTGGGCCGCGCTTATCGAGCAATAGCTCAGGCTGGTGGCCCCACCAATCCCGATCCGGCTTGCCTTGTCGAATAACCAATGCCGAGCCAGTGCGTTTTAACCGCCAGCCAATAACTTCATAACTAACATAGTGATCCGCATTGCTGCGTTTGGTACTGATCCAAGTGTGCACGGCTAGCGCTTGTTTAGCGCCTTTAGTACGAGCCGCAAATACTTGAACAACCGCATCGGGGTGCAGTTTTGATGGCGGTGAAAGTTTGCCGGCCGTTAGCGCCGTGTTTTGACAGGCAACGAGAAAATTCAGCGCCATCAAGCTTAGCAGGAGTCGAGTCGTGTTCACTTAGATATCTCGGTGTTGGTTTACTTCATTAGAGCAAATCAACACCGTTTGGCAAAGTTTAATTTAAAAACCAATTGAGTACCGGACCGAATGTGCCGGTGAACTTTAATGGTGAAGTGGTAATGGCTAAACAAATACAATCACTGGTAGCGCGCGGTGCATGCTCATCTAAGGCACTTTTGCACACATAGTCACCACGACGGTATTCTCCAGAGTCGTCCGCAAAGGCGCCTTTGAGAACTAAAGTGTATTCTTTGTCGGTGTGTGTATGTTGCGGCACGCGCATACCTTTCTTGAAGTAAATGAGCTTAGCTTCTTCTCCGCTGGCTTCGTTGGCGAGAATGATCTCAGCGAAGCGCTTAGTGCGCCAATGCCAGTTGAGCTTATCACTAACACCTCGAGTGAGAATTTTTTCTATCATTTGCGCATAGGGTTGTTCGTCAGCAACGCTAACCGCTTCATCCATGGAGTGAATTTTACTCATTATCTGAGCAAAGCTGTCCGCCGCTACTGGCGTGTCTGACAGATTATCGAGAGTTGCGCCGCCAATTTCTTCAAATTGGTCAACCGCGCTCTGACATCCAGAGCAAACTTTGCAATGCAGTTTGATCATAAGTCGTTGCAGTCCGGCTACGTTGCCAGCCGCATATTGAATAAGTGCTTGAGCACTTGGGTGATGGTTACAACTCATTGACCACCTCGCATTAGTTTGTTCAAGTTGTTGATAGCACTTCGGATCCGTCCTTTAACGGTTCCAAGAGTAATGTTGAGAGCGTCAGCAGCTTTCTGATGACTGAGTTCTTCAAAGTAAACTTTTTGAATGACTTCAAGCTGCTCTGGCGGCAACTGCGGCAAGAAAGTTATCATTTCTTCGCCCATTGCCTCTGAATATTGGTCGCCAGTTTCAAAAGCAATATCTTCCGATGCCATTTCAGTGGTGGCTACTTGGCGACTGTTCTTGCGGAAGAAATCTAACTTTTTGTTGCGTGCGATGGTGTAAACCCAGGTCGATACTTGACCTTTGTTGGCCTCAAAGTAATCAGCGTAACGCCAAACACTGATAAAGGTTTCCTGCATCAATTCTTCTGCTTCTTGCAAACTGAGGTTGTGCTTCAAGAAGAAGGTCTTGATTTTGGGGGCAAAATGCTTGAAGAGTTTCTGGAATGAGGCTTGACTGCCGTTTTTTGCGACATCAATTAAGCAACTGATCCAAAAATCATTCTGCTCTTGCGAGGGTTTGGCCGTCGGTGAGGCTTTCAAAGTCGAATTGCGTTCCCGGTAGTGGTTTATCGCTACTACATTAGACATAATTCATCCGCATGTAAATCATTGATTGCTCTAAAGTTGTGGGCCAGTGCAATCGCACTGACCCGTACTTTTAATGGGTCTAATGGGTTATACGCCGAAATCATCCAAAAGGATCACACCAAATGGAGTTGCGGCATCACCTGGATTAGGTCGTGCGGCGTCGCGCGCAATAATGGTGTAGAGCGATCCACCGGATAAGGACACTGGAAGCGGACCAATAGCGATGGTTTTGGTGCCGGTTACCGTCACTGAAATGTCGTAGTCGCCAGGAGGAAGGGCGACAAATCCATCGGTGGTTTGCTTGAACGCAAAGTCAGCGATGGTAGGCTCGATATTAGCAATATCAGCTCCTTGAGCCGTTACGTAAATATCGACATTGCCCGCTGACGGAGAGCCGTGAACAATTTGCACCTTGCTTTCAGTTGCAACGCGACGACGGTCGCTGTTAAGCACTAGCGGTTCGATGCTCGCGACTTCGTTTACAGCAAGCACGCTGTAAGTCTCGCCTTGTTCTAAAGTTAAGTCCGCATCGATGACCGCGTTCGTAGTGCCCGTTGGCGCTACTTTAACGTTATAAGTAGCCGCATCTACACTGACAAAACCAGTAGCGTCTGGATAGGCTAAATTGGCGACGAGAGGAGTGGCGCCATCGTTAACAATCACGTCCACGGCGGGTGCATCGGGTGAAGCGTGCACTACTCGTAGATCCGCTGGGGCAGACTGGTCTTGCAGTAACAATGAGCCATCCGCTGTGGCAACGAGTAAGTTAATGGGAGCGTCGCCCGTTAGCGTGTTTTCGACAGCTGCAATGGTCAAGTCCATACCAGCGCTTAAGCTAACCGTTCCAGAATCGTAAACCACAGTGCCAGGTGTACCGGCTGGAGTTACTCGAATTTGATAATCACCTGCCGCTACATCGACCGGTCCGAGAGAACCTTCGAATTCAAAAGTACCGAGTGCAGCTGAAGTCGCAAGGTCGGCGCCGGGTGCGGTAACAAACACGTCAACCATTGGTGCGTTGGGCGCAGCGTGCACCACTTGAGCGCGGAAGCTACCACTGGCAATAGGATCATTACTGCGCTCAACTACAAGTGCGCTCAAGCTGCTGACTTCGTTAACGGCCAAAACTGAGTAAGTCATGTCTGCGGCGAGAGTTAGGTCAACCGGTCCGATCACACTCGGCGTGGTGCCATCGGGTAATACCGCTTGCACGTCAACATTCAAAGTGCCGGCGGGAACTTCGAGACGCTCGCTGGCAAGCGCATAGTCGAAATCGTCAAGAAGCAAGCTGCCACCTGCGTAAACATCGACCATAGGTGCATCGGGAGAGGCGTGAATGACCTGTACCTTCGCCATTGGAGTTGGTGTTTCGGTTGAGTTATCATCTTCGTCATCGAAAATATCACACGCCGTAACTAGCAGTAAGCTAGATGAAAGCGCGAGACCTTTAATAAGGCTTAGTGAGGTGTTGTTCATGATTTTTTCCCTTCTGATTTAACATACCTGTTCACCAATACGCAGGCTTATACAACTTGGAGCTTTTGTGAAAAATAATTCGGCTGAAGTAGAGTCTAATCAAAGTGGGATACACGAGGATTTAGGGTTACTTATTGATAAATATAAGAAAAGTGCCTACCTAAAACCTATACAAAAGCATAACAAAGAGGCTTTTGTTGAGCTTTTGTCTGTTATACAAGAGTGTGAATATTTACCTGTGATTGACTCATGTTGTGGAACCGCGATGAGCAGCTTTAAACTCGCTGAGCGATATCCTGAGCGTTGGGTTATTGGTATTGATCAGTCCGCAAAGCGGCTTCTTAAGCAGCAAGGAAGTGCGCACAAGGTTAAATTACTGCGCGCAAACTGTGAGGACTTGTGGCGTTTGATGGTTGAGCATGGTTTAACCGCTTATAAGCACTATATTCTTTATCCGAATCCGTGGCCGAAAGCGGAACACGTCAAGCGTCGCTGGCATGGGCATCCAGTGTTTCCTGTATTACCGCAAATTAGCGCAGCGATCGAAGTGAGAAGTAATTGGGAGCTGTATGTGCAAGAGTTTGCGTTTGCTTGGAAACAGTTAACGGGAGTAACGGGAACCGTGTCTTCGTTTCATGCGACCGAGCCGGTCACTTTATTCGAGAAAAAATACCACAACAGCGGTCACGCGTTGTATTGCTTTACCGCCGGTTAAGCTTAAGAAGCCATACCAAACCATTTAAAGCCAAACAATTTATCGGTCAAAATGTCGGTGTTGACGTCGATCGCGGAGGAGGGAAGGCTTTGCAGCACTTCAAGTGGAGCTCCGTTTTCATCGCTGGGCGACTCGGATAAATCGATAATTTTTGATTGCTCCAAATCAATGCCGTAATTGTTCCGCACTAAAGCGACTTTAGGACGTAGGCGAGCTTTTTCTTTCTGCTCCAGTACAATCCCGATGGAATGGTCCGATAATTCCACTAAGCTACCGGTGGGATAGATACCGATCGCTTGAATATAAGCTTCGATAATTTCGCGTTGAAACAGAATTCCGCGGTTGTGATACAAGTCGGCTACTGCTTCAACTGGCGTCATTGCTTCAATGCCAGGGCGCGGGTTGATCATCTGCTCGTAATAGTCGGCTAAACCTGCAATTCTAGCTAAAAATGGAATGCGGTTACCGATCAGACCACGCGGATATCCAGTACCATTATTACGCTCGCAATAATTACTAATAATAAATTTAATTTGTCCGTTTACCGCACCCATGTATTCAAGTTCTTCGAGGGTCTTTTCAATATGCTGTTTGTAAGCTTCTTGTTCACTCTCTTCTAACTCACCAATATGCAACTCGCGCGGTAATTTAGATTTGCCAATCGATGAGAGAATTAACGCCGCTCCTACGTCATTGAGGTCTTTGCGTGATAAGCCAAGATGGCGAGCAAACACCAGCCCCCAAACCGAAGCTCGAATAGAACTTTCAAACAAATGAGCATTTTCCTGGCGGATTCGGCACATCCATACCAGTGCATCGGGATTGCGGATTACCGAGTCGACCATCTTGCGGATCGACTTTTCGACTTGATTAATTTGAATTGGCTCACCGCTTTCAATTAACGACATAGCATTCGAAACGGTTGCTGTGACGTTGTTGTAGATTTTTTCGGCCGTTTTAAGTTCTTTCTTGATTGGTGTGGTAACTTGATAATTTTCGGCACGCGATTTCATACGCGCCTTTTCATTCATTAGCTTTTCGGTTTTCGGATCGAGCTTACCTTTAGGGCCAACTGGCAGCTTTGCATGCTTAACGGCGCTGCCATCCATCTTGCTTAAAATGGTATCGATGTAGACATGATTACAGTACTGCGCTAGTAGATTAATTTCGTCTTGTTTAGTGACATAAAATCCCTGAATTGGGAACGGTGTTTTTACCCAAGGCACATCTAGCCGTGACACATACATCCCAATCTCGAGATTCGACACGGATATCTGTTGAGTTTTTAAATGCATCTGCAGGGGCCCTGGTTGGCGTTTGATTTTAGCGTCGTGCAACGCGACCTAGGTTATAGGCTGTGAAATTACCTAGGTAAATGCGCACGACGAACCTCTCTTCAATTATCGGTAATATAACCAGCTTTTCAAGTATAAATAACGACTTAGTTCTCGTTTTTTATGATAATTGAGAGAATCTCAACGCCTTTTCGCTGAATTTATACGGTGGAGATATTCACTCCAACCGCCCGGATAGAGCTGTTGTGGCTTGCCGCTGCCGAGTAACGCCGAAATGATATTTACAATTGCAGTGACGCCGGAGCCACAAAAGTGAGTAATTGGTTCCCGCTGCTGCGCACTTTGCCAGCGCGCTTGGTGCCACGAGAGCGGTTGCCATTCGCCGTTATCATCGAAGTTATCGAGCCACGGGGCATTTTCAGCGCCGGGAATGGTGCCTGCCACTGGATCGATAGGTTCGCTTTGACCGCGAAAGCGGGTCGCTTCACGGGCATCGAGCAATGGTTGGCTTAACTCGTTTGCTGTTACCAGAGTGACCGGCGCTGGGGCTGCAGCAAACGGCAGTTCAATTGACGTCTCTGCAAACGGCGCTGAGCTTCGGCTTTGCCATGCCGGAAAGCCGCCATAGAGTATTCGCGACCGCGTGAAGCCAGCTTGATTAAGGAGTAACCAAGCACGACCAGCAAACGCGTAGCGGCCGTCATCATAACAAACGATGGAAGTGTCCGGTGTGAGCTGTAACGACTCTGCTAGCTGCCGAACTTGGCTGATGGTTGGCCAGGGGTGGCGGCTACTGATTGCATCAGGTGTCGCGCTGAGATCCTGCTCGAGATCGAGGTAGCGTGCGCCAGCAATATGAGCCGCTTGATACAACTCAATACCCTTGGCGGGCGTTGCTCCCTGCGCGAGTGCAAAGCGGCAGTCAAATACCTTAACGGAGTCGGGGGCAACTTCGAGCATGCGAGCCAGCTGTATCGGCGCAATAAAAATATCGCTCATTTCCATCGTATATCCTCGCGGCCAGCTGCCATTAAAAATGAATAGTCAGCATTAAAGGATAGCGGTATAGCGGTTTCCGGTTCAAGCAAATTTAGCTGTGAAGCGTTTAACATTAAGCGTTGGCTAGCAACCGGAGGAGGCCCGAGAAAGCGACCAAAGCAAGCGCTATCGGGATGCTGATAAAGCTCACAACCAACAATGGGATGACCAATTAAAGCACAGTGAATGCGTAATTGATGTGAGCGACCGGTAACCGGCTTGAGTGCCACGAGTGTGGAGTGCTGAAAACGCTGACAGACGGTTAACTGAGTGAGCGCCATACGGCCTTCCTGCCAGTCAAGTCGTTGTAGCGGTCGGCGTGGCCAATCACTGGTTAGCGGGTATTCAATCTGATAGGTGTCCGTTGCTAGCTCTCCCTTCAACAATGCATGGTAGGTCTTTTCGGTACGGCGTTGTTGAAATTGCTTCGCGAGGGCTGACTGGGCATTGCGGGTACGCGCAAAAATCATTACACCCGAAGTATTGGTATCGAGTCGGTGCACTAAATATATCGGAGGGTATTCGCGCTGCAACCACTGCAACATATTATGTGGAAATAACGGGTTTTTGCCCGGAACACTGGGCAGACCGGGCGGTTTATTGACCACGATATAATCCGCTGTCAGGGCAACAATATAGTCGTCCAAATCCAGCGTGATCATTGCTTATATCGCTCACGCTTCAGCAATGACAATTGCCCGAGTCGGCGCCAAATGACCCTCAACCGTTTGGTTAAGATCGTTTGGGTCTAAGTAATCTTGCAGCGAATGAAAAGTCATCCAAGGGGTGGCTCTTTGCTCTTCGATGGAAGTTTGATTGATGTCAACCGTGCGAACATTTTTGAAGCCGCAGCGAGTTAGCCAATGTTCGAGCGCTAGCGCAGAAGGTAAAAACCAAACATTGCGCATTTGTGCATAGCGACCCGGTGGGACAAATACTGTTTCGCGATCGCCGTTGACGACTAATGTTTCGAGAACTAACTCACCGCCGGGACGTAATAATCGCTTTAGATGTTGAATATGTTCTATCGGGGACTTTCGATGGTACAGCACTCCCATGGAAAAGACGGTGTCAAAACCGTGCTTGCCCATATCATCAGGCATATACTCGATGCCAATAGGTAACAAGTGAACCGGTAATTCACCAGCGTAATGTTTGATGCATTGAAACTGCATCAGAAACTTTTGTGATGGATCGATTCCGATCACCTGTTTTGCGCCGGCACCTACCATCCGCCAACCGTGATAAGCGTTGCCGCAGCCGACATCGAGAACCAAACGATTTTCCAAAGGCGTGATGTGCGGTAGTAGGCGGTCCCACTTCCAATCGGAACGCCACTCGGTATCAATATCGAGACCAAACAAAGTATAAGGACCCTTGCGCCAAGGGTGCAGTGTCATTAACAGTTCTTTTAAGTGCGCTCGAGTAGCGTCGTCACAGTCTTCTGCCGCTCCAATGGTTACCGCGGAAACTAGGTCGATAGTCGACGCAGCGATGGTCGGCAATTTCTGCTGCAACTCTAACCACTCGGCGAGTTCACCATGGGTGTAATCAGCGAAACGCTGCGTCAACCCAGCCCGTAAAGCGTCCACCCAAAAATGCAAGCGAGTCGCTGATAACTGCGCAAATAAAGGTGCAAAGTCCATCATCTCAATTGACTCACTTAATCGCTAGAATGGAACAGAAATTATATTGTTGTTGCCATACTTCGCTGCAGCGAAAACCGGCGTTGGCTAAGCGTTGGTGATGCGTTGTTAGGGTTTCTGGGATTAACACGTTTTCGAGAGCCGTGCGCTTTTGACTAATTTCTAAATCACTGTAACCATTGGCGCGTTTAAAGTCGTGGTGCATATCGATGAGCAACTGATTGACTTGTGGGTTCGGAGCCAATATTTTTTCCGACAATATTAATACTCCACCGGGATTTAGGCCTTGATAAATTTGCTCAATGATGGCTTGACGTTGCGACTGCTCGATAAACTGTAAGGTAAAGTTTAATACCACCATTGAGGCATTTTCGAGGGTGGTTTGTTGAATCGTCTGGCAATGAATATCAATGTTATTTTTGTGTCGGTAGGCCTCGCAAAAAATCCGACAGCGCTCAACCATTGCTGCTGAATTATCGATGCCAACAATTTGCGTATCGATGTGCTGACTCCCACGGCTCATCGCTAACGCGGCAGCACCCAAGCTGCAACCTAAATCATAGGCGTTTGTAGCTGGGGTAATAAAGCGTTCTGCAAACTGCTCAATGCCATTAATAATGAAGTCATAACCCGGCACTGAACGTTGAATCATGTCGGGAAACACCGCAGCGACTTGTTCATCAAAACAAAACGGCGAGGTGGCGCCAGGTGAATTAAATAGTTCGTCGCGTTGAGTTTTGCGGGGCTTTTCGTGTTGAGACATAGCTTTGGCGTTCTTAATCGGCACATGATTGCAATATTAGGCTCGAATAATAGCAAAAATGCCCGCGCCATGGCAGCTTTAAGCGCTTAAATATGAATTATCATTGAGCGCAAATTTTCCTGTGTTAATGCTTGTATATCGACACGTAAGCATTAAAATAACGCCACAACAAGAGGGTACATTTAAGATGAAGTTTTTAGTCGTTGACGACTTTTCCACCATGCGCCGCATTATTAAGAATCTTCTGCGTGATATTGGCTATCAAGACGTAATCGAAGCCGAGGACGGTAAGCAAGCCTTGGCGATGATTAAAGCGAATCAAGTCGACTTTGTAGTGACTGACTGGAACATGCCGAATATGACCGGAATTGAGTTATTGAAAGCGGTACGAGAAGAGTACAGCTTTGATGACCTACCGGTTTTAATGGTGACAGCTGAGTCGCGTAAAGAACAGATTGTTGAAGCGGCTCAAGCCGGTGTGAACGGGTATATTGTAAAACCCTTCAACGCCGCGACTTTGCAAGAAAAGTTAGACAAGATCCTTAAGCGTAACCCTGTATCGGCGTAACTCTGTCGTCGTAAAATGAACCTTTTTTGACACGAGTGGCGGCCTTTCCCTTGCCACTCGTTAATAACTCCCTGATCTTATTACCTTAATTTAAAATGACACTTTTGTGTTGTTTTGATGACAGTTGGGGTGCTTTG
Organism: Gammaproteobacteria bacterium; assembly: GCA_013373545.1. GTDB lineage: Bacteria > Pseudomonadota > Gammaproteobacteria > Enterobacterales > Kangiellaceae > Pleionea. The sequence goes on along the minus strand of JABXHQ010000075.1, from coordinate 7,406 downwards.
AGGCGCCGCTGCCAACCCTCTAAACTTGTTTTATGGCTAATTTGCGACGGCTGGGGCAGTTCATGTGCAATCGATACTTTGCGCTAGCAATGGCGTGCTGTTTTGTGGCGCTAATGACGAGCAGTTCAACCTTTGCCGCTGATGCAAAGGGGTTGGCCGCCGATCACTCATCAGGGTGGCGCAGTTACTTTCTCAATACTGAGCAGCTAACGCCACAGTCAATTGCTCTATCACAGAGGTTTGGACGAGCCATTGTGGTGCTTTCTGCAGAACAAAGCCGCAACGTTGCGTTGCGCGAAGCGTTACTGCATTCAATGGTCCTGCCGGTACAGCGTGAAACCGATCAATGGTGGCAGCGTTATCAGCAAGGTCTTATTCTGGAATCGCGACAAGGCGGTTATACGCTTAAGCAGCCAGATAACCTGACGCTGCCTTGCATCGTTTCTGTTGGCAGCGGCTATCACAGTCATGTTGATCGTGGCGGACTGTTTAATCAAATGACTCGGTACAACTATCACCCGTTTTCAAATCGAGAAGAAGCCTATCAAACTATGGTGTTATGGCATGAAGTCGGGCACTGCTTTGAAACCTATGGCGGCGTTGAGGGGGAAGTGTATGCTGACTTATTTGCGATACTGGCGCATAAATCATCCATCCATCGGCAAACCGCGTTACAGCATCAGGTAGAAATGCGGCGCCAAGAGTTTTTTGACGGTGATGAATTGCATTATACCGCAGAGCAGCTCATGCAGTTGGCAGCGCTGATTGACCATGCAGGTGATACTGAGCGCCAACAGCCGCAATTTGTTCACTGGTTAATGGCCGTCATAATGTTGCCAGACGGAGCGGTTAATGCGCCGTCGGGCACCGCTGAATTGGCTCGAAATCGGTTAGCGATTAAATATACTGAGCAACTGTTAGCGCAATTAAAGCCGCCGTTATCGGACCGTCAAGAACAAGCTTATTGGCAATTGACGGCAATGAAAAATTCGTTTCAACAGGCGCTGGCAGCGACCGCAAAACCGCAACGGCATCAAGCTCGAATCCAGTTAAAGTTTCGCGCTCTGGTAGCTGATATGTATCGCATTCGCATGCGCAGAGATGATTTGTACAATGATTTACAGTGGAATGAGTTTCGCGAAGATGTTGAATTTATTGCATCGGCAATGGGGCTGTCACCGTCGCATTCAGCCAACGATGATAACCAAAGTTGGCTGAAAGCTTGGACCACGCCGGACTAAGGCATTGCTTCGTCTAGCTCTAATAAGTGATTTAAAGCTTCGGTACTGGCAACTTCTTTTTGCTGGTTGCGAAATAACATCACAGGTTGCTCTCCCAAAATTTCAACGCGGTTATCGATGACTTTTAGGGCGGTTCCTTCTGGTAATCCTACCACTACTGCATCTGGATTCACTTGCATAAACTCTTGCAGTCGTTGTTCTCGCGTTTCGCCGTTAAAGCCTTTTGGATGTTGGTCCAAATAGTGGGGATTAATTTGAAAAGGAATAAGCTGCAAGGCGTGGAAGGAGGGAGGCTGGACAATTGGCATGTCGTTTGTGGTTTTAATCGACGGCGACGCAATATTCGAGCCGGCACTCCAACCAATGTAGGGTTTACCTGCTAGGACCGCTTCTCTTATCAAACCAAAAAAATCAAACTGGTAAAGCTGATGGAGCAAATGAAAGGTGTTGCCACCCCCAACTAAAATTGCTTTAGACTTCTTGATGGCCGCCGCCGGGTCACTGGCTCGGTGCAACGCGGTTAGTCGGACTGGAATATCCGCGAGTGCCGCTGTGACTAAGTCGAAATAATCGTCGTAATTAATGTTTACCCCGGCAAAAGGAACAAATAAAACCTCATCATTTGCGCTAACTTGATGTGCGGCTAAAAATTCTTCGATTGGTCTCTTGGCAGTTTCGAGGTAACCACTGTTTCCTTCTTTTGAGCTACTTAGGAGTAGTAGTCGGCGCATAATCTATCCATATTCTGCTAATAACGAGTTAAATCATAACCTATTTTAAGCGCTGTTCGAATTCTTGAATGTGTTCTTTTGCCCAATATGTTAAATTGTGCGCGTTTTTAGTGAGTAAATAAAGAGTTGCTATGAAGGTTTATCAGAACGTATTAGATATGATCGGTAACACGCCGTTGGTTAAAGTTAACCACTTGGATACCGGCCCCTGTGAGCTCTACTTAAAGTTGGAGTTTATGAATCCAGGTAATTCGATTAAAGATCGCATTGCACTGAAGATGATTGAAGCCGCGGAGTTGGCTGGCAAGATTAAACCGGGCGACACGTTAGTTGAAGCGACTGCTGGAAATACCGGTTTAGGCCTAGCATTAGTGGCGGCGCAGAAAGGCTATCGCTTGATCATTGTAATGCCCGATAAAATGAGTATGGAAAAAGAATACAATGTGCGGGCGATGGGTGCCGATGTTATTCGCACTCGTTCAGATGTCATGAAGGGACATCCTGAATATTATCAAGAGGTGGCGGAACGCATTGCGCAAGAAGAAGGCGCTTATTATATCAACCAGTTTGCCAATGATGCCAATTGGCAAGCTCACTTTGAAACCACCGGGCCGGAAATTTGGCGCGATATGGAGCAGAATATAGACGCGTTTGTCTGTGGTGTAGGGTCTGGCGGAACGCTGACCGGTGTGGGTCGTTTCCTAAAACAGCACAACCCAAATGTCGAAATGGTACTGGCCGATCCCGAGGGCTCGGTTCTCACTCACTATCATGAAACGGGCGAAATGTCGCAAGCAGGCAGTTGGGTAGTTGAAGGCATTGGGGAGGACTTTATTCCGGATATTTGTGATATGAACCTGTTGGATAAGGCTTATACTGTCAGTGATAAAGAAGCTTTGGCGACAGCACGCGCAATTCTATTAAAAGAAGGTGTGATGTGTGGTTCATCGAGCGGTACTTTAATTGCTGCGGCATTGCGTTATTGTCGTGAGCAAACCTCTCCTAAGCGGGTCGTAACTTTGGCTTGTGATACGGGCAATCGATACCTGTCTAAAATGTTTAACGATGACTGGATGAAGCAACATCAATATTTGGATTAAAGCGGATACAATTGAAGAGAGCTAAATATGTCGGATGTAAAAGATTTAAGTTTTGATACACGTGTAATACATGCAGGTCAGGCACCGGATCCAACGACGGGAGCCGTAATGCCCCCCATTTATCAAACTTCAACTTATGTGCAAAAAAGCCCCGGTGATCACACCGGCTTTGAATACTCGCGTACGCAAAACCCCACCCGCTTTGCTTATGAGCGTTGTGTCGCTGACTTAGAGCAAGGTACTCGTGGTTTTGCATTTGCATCGGGAATGGCGGCAACCGCCACTATTCTTGAGCTGTTGGATGCGGGCGATCATGTTATTGCTATGGATGATTTATATGGCGGGACTTTTCGACTATTCGATAAAGTCCGTAAGCGTAGTGCGAATCTAGAATTTTCATTTGTCGATTTGAGCAATTTAGAAAACCTAGAGGCGGCGCTTAAACCCAATACTAAAATGATTTGGGTCGAGACCCCGACTAACCCGATGCTTAAAGTTGTCGATCTCGCCAAAATTGCCCAGTTTGCTAAAAAGCACAAGTTAATTGCCGTGGCCGACAATACGTTCGCAACGCCTTACAATCAGAAACCTCTGACCTATGGTTTCGATCTAGTCATGCATTCTGCTACCAAATACATTAATGGTCACTCCGACATGGTTGGCGGATTAGCGGTAGTCGGTGACAATGCTGAGTTGGCTGAGCAAATGGCATTCCTGCAAAATTCTGCTGGCGCTGTGCAAGGCCCGTTTGATTCTTACTTAGCGTTGCGTGGACTAAAAACTCTCGCGTTAAGAATGGAGCGCCACAATGAAAGTGGATTGCGCATTGCGAATTGGCTCGAGGCTCATCCGCAAATTGAACGGGTTTACTATCCTGGATTGCCTTCGCATCCTCAGCATGAATTAGCGATGCAGCAAATGTCTGGCTGTGGCGGAATGATTTCGGTTGAAGTTAAAGGCGGCTTGAAAAAAGCGCGCGCTTTTATGGAAAACTTGTCGATTTTTGCCTTGGCTGAAAGTTTGGGCGGCGTTGAAAGCTTAGTCAATCATCCCGCTATTATGACGCATGCTTCGGTACCAGAGAAAACCCGCCAGCAACTTGGAATCACCGATGGCTTGGTGCGCTTATCAGTCGGTATTGAAGATCCTCAAGACTTAATGCGTGATATTGATCAGGCTCTTAAGTAATTCACTTACTATATTGCTTAGTATCGATCGCGAGTTAATTACTCGCGGTCGAATTTCAACAAGTTTGCGGGTGAAAATTGATCGGTTAACACACGCTGATCGTCGGGCCAATCTTTATCCGTAGAAAAGCGGTTTAATATTCTTCCTGTACGTACCCCATATGGCCGCAAGCGTTCGGCGAGTTGTTCCGCGTTTTGTTCGATTTTCTCTAGCGACTTTAATTCGCCATTTGCCGTTGCCAGTACAATTCGATTTCCAGTACTGCGTTGCTTTAGATTATAAAAATCACCAAAAACAGATTGGTAAGTCGCCGACTCATAGGCGTATAGTTGGCTAACGCTAAAGGTGTTGGCCGTTACGATGCCTTCAGGTGCTAAGATGGCTTTCACTTCCTGTAAAAACTCTTGTGTCATTAAGTGTTCAGGAATGTAATCTCCGTTGTAGGCATCTAAAATTATCCAATCGAAAGACTGTTTCTTGATTGCTGCTCGCTTAACAAAGAGCCGAGCGTCTTTTTCCGCTGTGATGACGCGGTCGCTTTCTTTATAAGCAAAGTATTCTTTAGCAAGGCGAATAACCGCTGGATCAATTTCGACCGATGTAATGGCTGCATTCGGCAGTAACTCAGATAATGCCATGGGTAATGTACCGCCACCCAAACCAATAACTAGAATGTTGTCGGGTTGTGGATGATACAACAAGCCAGACATAATCATTTGAGTATAACTAAACACTAAGCGCTTTGGTTGAGTTTCATCGCGACATGTTTGGTACGGAGGGTTTTCTTTGCGTGTCTCGAAAACCATACAAAGGTTCTTGGCTTCTTTCACAATACTTATATTTCGATATAAAGATTTTTCGGTGTGAACAACTTTTGCAACTAGCAATGAATTGAACAAACTGAGTAATAGTAAACTAGTCCAGGTGCTCGCTCTCATTTCTCCACCTCGGCTTTGTCCATTGAATTTTGTAGGCTACTCTGGCGCAAACTAATCGATAGGCCAGCAATTAAAAAGGTCGCAAAAACAGCCCATAAAATGGTGTTGATTTCAAAATAAAGCACCAAAAAAAATGAGGTCATAATTGTTCCCAGCGCGCTACCAATCGTCGATACAAAATATAAAAAACCAGCGGTTTGTCCACTGTGTGCCGTCGAGAGCACCAGTAGACGCACGGAGTAAGGAGCTATCATGCCCATGGCGATAGTCGGCAATAAAAATAAACCGCTCGCACCGAGTAATGAACCATATCGTGGATCTTCAAAGTGTTCGAATATAAGGTTCATAATGGCTTCGCCAAAAAATATCATGGGTAACAGTAACAACGCCGATAATATAAACAAAAATCCATACTTAAAATTATTCGGACGATTTATTGACCAGCGGCCGCCAAGCAAATAGCCAATTGACAGCGCTAACATGAAAACAGTGATAATGCTGCCCCAAACATAGATGCTACCACCAAAGTAGGGCGCCATTATTTTGCCCCCTAATAACTCAACCGTCATGATTGAAAAGCCACAACAGAAAGCCAAAAATAATACGTGTAATCGAAAACTAAGCGAATGACCCATGTAATACAACTCGATAATTTTTTACGCAATCTATCATTTGCAGCGCTACTTTGCCAATTGAAAAAGTTGAGCGCTAAGTCGTAGCTTTGTAGCTTTTTACCAACGAGGCGATGAGTGCTCGGTAGGGTGGGATCAGTTGTGACTGGTGGTAGTCGCTAACGCTATTAGTTTGCTCAGCAAACCCATTGTGATACAAGTACTCAAATTTGTTTAATATTTGCTCACACTCTTCTGCAATGGCTGCAGCTTTCGAACCGTTGTCGGCCACCGAGTACAATAGCGAACTGGGAATGTATTCGCTGTAAGCGACCCGATTAGGTGCGATGGGTATACAGCCATGTGCCATGGCCATTTGCATGGCCAAACCCTGGAAGTCATGCCACGCGGTAGATAAGACAATGGTTGAGTCATTGAGGCATGAACGATAGTCGCTTGCTGACAGATATCCAAAGTGTTTTAGGCAGGCACGTAAACGTGGCGTGATTTGCTTGAAGCACTTTGGCGAGTCACGAAATGACTGCCCAACAATTGCGCCCGAAAATGGCAAGTTCGAGCGAGCGAGCGCTTCAAACACGGCTAACATTGCTTCTGGGTTTTTATCGTATTCCCAGCGATGATTCCAAACAACTTTCAAGGGGGTTTTGGGCGCTAACGTTAAAGTAGGAGTAATGGGTAAGTCTAAAGGGACCGGTAATACTGAGCTATTGCGGCGGATATTAGCGATTAGATTCGCAGGAATACCGTCGGGCATTTTATCGAGAAGTTGCTTCGCTCCGGTAAAAAAGGATTGGCGGTTGTATTCGCTATTAAATAGCACTTGGTCAGCGCAAGCCGCAGAGTATATCGAAGTCAGTGGGATATTAATATCCATTACTTGATGCTTAGACCAAGGATAAGCAAATTGATTTTCATGAAAGTAGACGATCAGAGGCACGGTTGCCAAATTGGGGCGGAAGCCTCTGAGTGCCGAAATATCGACCATAGATGTGGCGATAATCAGGTCGTATTCTGCTGCCAGCTGTGGATAGTCACCTAATCCCCAGGTTAGGCTATTGCCACGCGTACGCCAACTAAAAAAGCGGGCTGGCAAAGTGAGTTGAGTCCACTCGACGTCTTGGATGTGGTGGGTTATTGTATTGGCCCAATATTCATGGCTTTGTGCATGATAGCTGCTCAGTAATAGAATTCTTGGTGCCATTATCTTTCCTTACCTAGTCGCCCGAGCTCATCAAGCGATATCTTGCATTGGCTTAGGGGGCGAAAGCTTGAGAGATTGACTATAAGGTTTGTGCGAGATTTCTTACAAGGCTGTGAGAAATACTAAGATAATCAACCCGACTTTATCTTTAAGTCTAATTTACCACATTATAACTCATTGAATTTAATAAAGTTAACTAAGAAAGGTGAAACAGTTATCGGCTTGAATGTGAATTTAAACATCATAAACGGCCTTGTTTGTCTTTAGAACTTTAGTAGACTTTCACTTGTCGACAGGGAAAACGGATGACGGATTTGACCTTCGCAGGTCGTAAAAAAGTCGACACGGAGTCTTAAAGGTAAGACAAATGGATCT
>JABXHQ010000172.1 GCA_013373545.1 Gammaproteobacteria bacterium | reverse complement strand
GACGGTAATGGCAACTTGCTGTTTAGTAGTTATGAAGGAGTCATTATCTATAACCCAAATTGGGAAATAGTCGAACAGCAGTCACCGACTCTAGTTGTTTCGGATATTAGTTTGACTAGCATTGACAACAAAGACTTGGTTAAGGAAAAGGTTAGAATTCCATGGCGTGCAAAAAATGAAGTGGCTATGGACTATGAAGAAGGAACATTAGCGATACAGCTTTCATTACTAACTTTCAGTGCGTCTGAATATGCCAATATTCGTTATCGAATAGTTGAACTTGATCATACCTGGAGCACGGTTAGCGGTAGTAGTGCACTTATTAGTTATAACTTTTTGCCCTATGGTAAATTTACTTTACAAGCGATTGGAAGAGACTTTGATGGAATCGAAAGTGATCTATTAGAAATTCCAATCCATATCAATCCCCCGCTGTGGGCAACTTGGTGGGCGTATTGCTTTTATTTGTTCATTGCTGCTTTAGTAATTTTCGGTACCTTTCACTTGCGTACACGCGCGATTAAGGCTCAAGCAAACAAGCTGCAGGCAATGGTTAATGTTAGAACCAAGGAGCTAGCAAAAGAAAAAGCGTTGGTTGAGAAGTTATTGGCTAAAAAGGATGATGAGTTCGCCAATATTTCTCATGAGTTTAGAACCCCAATCACATTGATCTTAGGACCAATACAAAAATTATTGAAAAGTAATATTCGGCCGAGTACCCGCAAGACACTAGAGATGGTTAAACGTAATGGATTTCGAGTACTCAGAATGGTTGACCAGATATTGAATCTAGAAAAATTTAAGTTAAATCAAATTGCCAATTACGGAGTGATCGATGTAAAGCCGATATCTACATTAATCGCAAAAAACTTTTCTGAACTTGCCAATGAAAAAGGCATCGAGTTGACTGTCATACAGATTGACGATATTCAACTTAGTTTTACCTACGATGCGTTTGAAAAAATATTATTAAACTTATTATCAAATGCAGTTAAGTACACACTACCCGGAGGAAAAGTATCTTTAGCCATTTTTCAAACAGAAGGCTCTGAGATTAAGATTCAAGTGACTGATAGTGGTATCGGGATCCCCTTTGAGCAACAAAGCGCTATTTTCGAACGATTCAGTCGCATTGAAGATATAAGCAGTACCAGTGTAGTAGGCGCAGGTATCGGCCTGGCATTAGTCAAGCAGCTGGTAGAGCATCACAACGGCCGCATCGATCTGCAAAGCGAGCCAGGCAAAGGGACCCAAGTTACGGTAACGTTTTTACCAGAGTTGGTAACCGAGCAAACTAGAATTAATGATAAAGTTAATACCGAGCTGCTCAATATGGAGATAGAGAGCTTACGCGAAGTTAGTGTAGAGCAAGCAACTAATGTTTCTACGGAGCTCAGCGATTCAAATGGCGATCGACCATTAGTGCTAATAGTCGAAGATAACTTAGATATGCGGAATTTTATTGTAGATTCAGTTGATGATCATTATGAAATATTAACCGCAGAGAATGGACAAGAAGGCCTCACTAAAGCAATCCAACATATTCCCGATCTTATTATTAGCGATATTATGATGCCTAAAATGGATGGGTATGAATTTAGTGAGCAATTAAAAGATGATCCTGTCACTTCGCATATACCGCTGATACTTCTAACTGCGCGTGGGGACAAAGAAAGCCGGCTTAAAGGATGGCGCCAAAGAGCTGATGAGTACCTTACTAAGCCCTTTGATAATGAGGAGTTAAATTTAAGGATAGAAAGCTTACTATCCATTAGAAAAATTTTACGAGAGCGCTTTGCAAATGAAATGACTAACAATGAGGATCCCGTTTGGTCGATAACCAGTGGCATGAGCGAACGCGATCAAGCACTGATCATTGAAGTAGATAGCTTTTTTAACGAGCATTTCCAAGATCCTGACCTAGAACTTTCACGGTTAGCGGACCGGCTTGCAATGAGTGAGCGACAATTGCAGCGCAAGTTTAAAGCATTGTTTGATCGCTCCCCAAGTGATTATCTACGTAGCTTTAGGTTAACCAAATCCAAAGAACAGTTAAGAAAGGGCTTACGAGTTTCGGAAGTCGCCTTCAATGTTGGCTTTAATTCGCAAGCTTATTTCTCTAAGTGCTTCAAAGCTCAGTTCGGAATGACGGCTAAAGAATACCAAGAGAGCGGTAAAGTTATTGAGTCGGCAACCGAGGCTCAATAGCAGTGCACATCGATTTATGGTCAAACCCAAGTTAGTAAGTGCATACTCACTAACTTAGTATCGATGCGAGGTAGAGATTCAAGCCAGTTGGTTTAAAGTAGGATTTTGATGGCCCTTGATATATTCGACGCTAGGTATTCCATGAATTAACTACTAAATACACGAAATTTGAAGGACTGCTCAAGGTTGTGGAATTTCAGTTCATGAATTCCGAAATCCCACAACAACAGCAAAAATTTACTAAACGTCGAGGTTGGCGACTGATAATGCATTACTCTCAATGAACTCGCGTCGTGGTTCGACTTGATCGCCCATTAGACAAGTAAACAGTTGATCGGCACCCACAGCATCCTCAATGGTAACTTGTAGCATACGTCGAGTGTCTGGATCCATCGTCGTTTCCCAAAGCTGCTCAGGGTTCATTTCTCCCAGTCCTTTGTAACGCTGGACACTTAATCCGCGCCGAGACTGCAGCATTAACCAGTTCAGTGCTTCTTCGAATGTTGAGATATCCTGTTTACTCTCTTTTCGTTGTATGTAAGCACCCACTTCGACCAAACCTGCTATATGCTCACCGATTGATACAACCTTTTGATAATCTTTCGAACCAAAAAAGTCATGATCGAATGTATAAGGATGTTCTAAACCATGGTGAATAACATTGACCACAGGAACAAAGATATGACGTTCATTATCCTCTTTGATCGTGATCTCATAGCGAACGGCCCCAGCGGTAGTGTCCTTATTAATGGCTTTTAATAACGCATCACACCATACGCTGACCTTTTCTTTCTGCGATAAATCAGAAGCTTTTAACTCAGGTAAGTAAATCAGATTTTTCATCACCGCTGTTGGATATAAGCGCTCAAGACGAGTAATCGTTCGATCCACTTCACGATAGTCAGAAACAAGTTTTTCCAATGCCGCACCCTGTAACGGTGGTGCATCAGAGTTTACATATAATGCAGCGTCCGTTAAGGCCAGATTGGTTAAGTAAGCTTCTAACGCCGGATCGTCTTTAATATAAGTCTCTTGTTTGCCTTTCTTTACCTTATACAACGGTGGTTGTGCGATATAAACGTAACCATTCTCGATAAGTTCAGGCATTTGACGATAAAAGAAGGTTAACAATAACGTTCGAATATGAGCACCATCGACGTCAGCATCGGTCATAATAATGATTCGATGATAGCGTATTTTCTCAGGGTTAAACTCATCTCGACCAATACCACAACCCAATGCGGTGATCAGCGTGCCGACTTCAGCCGATGAAAGCATTTTATCGAAGCGCGCCTTTTCAACATTCAAGATCTTACCTTTCAACGGTAAAATTGCTTGGTTTTTACGATTTCGACCTTGTTTCGCTGATCCGCCCGCAGAGTCACCCTCCACTATGTACAATTCAGAATGGGCTGGGTCTTTTTCTTGGCAGTCGGCAAGTTTACCGGGAAGGCCGGCAATATCGAGCGCACCTTTACGTCGCGTCATTTCGCGGGCTTTACGGGCAGCTTCTCGAGCACGAGCAGCTTCAACCATCTTATTAACGATTGTTTTCGCTTCATTTGGGCGCTCAAGCAAGTACTCATTAAATTTCTCACCCATTGCTTGCTCCACCGCACTCTTCACTTCTGAAGAAACGAGCTTATCTTTCGTCTGAGATGAGAATTTAGGATCAGGGACTTTAACGGAAATAACAGCTGTTAGCCCTTCTCTTGCATCATCACCAGAGGTATTCACTTTTCCCTTATTCAAGCCTTCTTTTTCAATAAAGCTATTCAAGGTACGAGTTAATGCGGCACGGAATCCTGCTAAATGGGTTCCACCATCACGCTGTGGAATGTTGTTAGTAAAACAATATAGGTTTTCTTGATAGCCATCATTCCACTGCATTGATACTTCAACACCGATGCCGTCTTCTTCGCGCTGAGCCGTAAAGTGGAATACTTCTTGGTGAATCGGTGTTTTATTACGATTTAAATACTCGACGAATGCTTGAATGCCACCTTCATATTTAAAGTGATCGGTTTTTCCAGTCCGCTCGTCAGTAAGCACTATAGAGACACCACTGTTCAGAAATGATAATTCTCGTAAGCGCTTGGCAAGAATGTCATAGTGAAATTCGATATTGCTGAAAATCTGAGGGCTTGGTTTAAAGCGAATCTCTGTGCCTGTAGAGCTAGTTTCACCGATTGCCGCCAATTCTGCAGACGGCTCGCCTAAATTATAAGTCTGTTCATAGACTTTACCCTGACGGCGGATAGTTAATTTAAGTTCATCGGATAGAGCATTTACCACTGAAACACCAACTCCATGCAGGCCGCCCGATACTTTATAAGAGTTATCATCAAACTTACCACCCGCATGTAAGACCGTCATTATAACTTGAGCTGCGGAAACGCCTTCTTCAGGGTGTACATCCACTGGAATTCCACGGCCATCGTCTGAAACAGATACGGAGTTATCTGTATGAATAGTGACTTTAATGTCGTTACAATGGCCAGCCAGTGCTTCGTCGATTGAGTTATCGACTACTTCAAAAACCATATGATGTAGACCGGTCCCATCATCCGTATCACCAATATACATGCCCGGTCGCTTTCTTACTGCATCAAGTCCTTTTAAAACTTTAATACTCGAAGAACCGTATTCTGAATTTTCTGACATAAAGTTAACCTTTATTATTGTAGATTTCGTTGCTGGAACACACCATGTTCCACGTGAAACATGACCCTATTATACCCTGAAATTGCCTCTGGCAGGGAGCTTTCCGTTATAGAGGTCAGTAGAATTTGGGTTCTATTTAGGCTACACAGAGCCGCAATGAGATCCGCTTGATTCTTTACATCTAGTTCTGATGGCAAGTCATCAATACAAACCAACGCTGGTTGCTCGCTACGCTCGGTAAACAATTCAATCATCGCAATCAATAAGGTATTAATAAGAAGCTTTTGCTGACCTCGAGATGCCGATTCGAAGATGTCCTTTTGTCCTGATAAAAAACGAATGTCTGCTCGATGGGGTCCTGAACCAGTAGTGCCTCGGTAGATATCGCTTTCAAATGATTTAGCAAGAGCTAAGTTCAAGTCTAAGCTTCTAGCATGACCCGGGTAGTAATCTAACTCAATTGATTCACCTAATGAAGTTCGTTTTAACAGCGATTGGAACTTTGGCATTATCGACGTTAAATATGCTGACCGCATTTGATTAAGTTGACGACCCTCATTGATTAGACTGTCAGTCCAGAAAGCTAGCTCAGAGCTTTTAGCGGATACCTTTTGCTTAAGCAACGCGTTTCTTTGCTTTAATGATTTTTGATACTTTGACCATACTGTAAAAAATTGATGTTCCACGTGGAACACTCCCCAGTCGAAAACCTTTATTCGACTAGCACGCTTTTCTGAAACCTTCTCGTAGAAGCCTGGATAAATTGCAAAAACCGGAAGTTTTGTAGTTAAGTCGACGAGCCTAGAAATCGCGTGACCATCAATTTTAGCCTTGAATCCACCTTGTCTATCTCTTTGTATTCCCAACTTATGAGGCTCACCGCGACTATCTAATGCTTCGCAATAGACGGTTAATTGATTAGATTTATCAGAAATGACGCTTTTGATGTTGGCGGTACGAAAGCTTTTCCCGCTTGAGAGTATGGTAAGCCCTTCTAGCAGACTAGACTTACCGGCGCCGTTTGCGCCGGTAATGATGGTAAGGTTTTCATGAAAATTTAACCGAGCTTCTCGAATATTACGAACGTTGCTCAGTGTTAGACTTTTGATGAGCATTCAATAATCTACAGTCTCATCGGCATAATCACGTAGACACTCGAGGAACCATCAACCTCCTCTACTAACAGACTGCTATTGGCATCGGAAAAAGTAAGCTTAACCCGTTCGGATTGAGTGGTGTTCAATACATCCAACATGTAATTGACATTAAAACCGATTTCTAACTCAGGACCATTGTAGTCCACTTCTAACTCTATTTCGGCCTCTTCTTGCTCAGGATTATTCGAATGGATCTTCACTAGCCCAGCTTGAAGGTTAAAACGAACGCCACGAAATTTTTCATTACACAATATAGAAGCCTTTTGTAGCGACTCTTTCAAGCTACCTTTTCCGGCTATAACTAACTTATCTCCGCCCTTTGGTAGTACTTTTTCATAATCCGGATATTTGCCATCTACTAACTTCGAAGTAAACGAAAAATGATTACTTGAGGCGCGAATATGATTGGCACTGATCGACAACTGAATCTCTTCATCCACGCTGGTTAGAAAGCGATTAAGTTCAAGGACCCCTTTGCGCGGGACAATGGCTTGTTGTCGATCTTGAACTTCACTTTCAACGGGTGTGCTTGACATAGCAAGGCGGTGACCGTCTGTGGCAACCGCAATGAGCTTTTGCTCAGGATTAAAATCAAATAACATTCCATTTAAGTAATAACGTACATCTTGCTGCGCCATTGCAAATTGAGTGCTACTGATAACGCTTTTTAACTCATTCACATCCAGTTTAATATCAATCAACCCTAATGATTCTTCTAAACTAGGAAACTCTGTTGCTGGCAAGGTCGATAAGGTGAAACGGCTTTTTGAGGTAATAACTTTAACCTTGTTTTCGACCAACTCTAACCGAACTTGATCTTCAGCTCCAAGACTCTTAACAATTTCTAAAAACTTCTTAGCTGGCACCGTTACTTCACCAGGTTCGTAGTCGCCTTGTAATGGCACATGAGCCATCATTTCAACTTCCAAATCAGTTCCTGTTAAGGATAGGTTCCCATCTTCAACTTGCAGCAAAACATTGGCTAAAACAGGCAACGTTTGGCGCTTCTCTACTGCTCCACTAATCAGCTGCAAGGGACCTAATAATGCTTGTTGCGATAGCGCAAGTTTCATAAAAAGCCTTTATTATCAATTGGTTAGTATTCGTAAAAGATTAGTGTAGTCTTCCTGAATATCCAGGTTCTCATCTTTTAATTCTTTAATTTTTCGACAAGCATGCAGAACGGTCGTATGATCTTTCCCGCCAAAGGCATCACCAATTTCAGGAAGACTTCGGTTAGTAAGCTCTTTAGCTAAACTCATGGCGACTTGACGTGGTCTAGCGACTGACCGACTGCGGCGCTTTGACAACAGATCTGCGACTTTGATTTTATAGTATTCCGCGACTGTTTTCTGGATATTTTCAATGCTGATTTGCTTGTCTTGTGCAGCTATTAAATCTCTTAAGGCTTCTTTAACAAATTCAATAGTAATTGCTTTACCGGTAAATTGAGCATTTGCCACGACACGCTTTAAGGCACCTTCCAGTTCTCGTACATTTGAACGAATTCGCTTGGCGATGAAAAAAGCGACTTCATTGGGTAGCTTCACCCCTATTGCTTCTGCTTTAGAGATTAGTATTGCTACTCGAGTCTCCAACTCCGGCGGCTCGATTGACACAGTCAACCCCCAGCCAAAACGTGACTTTAATCGCTCTTCTACTCCATCGATTTCTTTTGGATAACGATCACAAGTAAGAATCACTTGCTGGTTTCCTTCCAGTAATGCATTGAAGGTATGAAAAAACTCTTCCTGTGAACGCTCTTTATTGGCAAAGAATTGAATATCGTCAATCATTAACGCATCTACACTACGATAATATCGCTTAAATTCATCAATGGTATTGGTTTGTAACGCTTTTACCATATCGGCTACAAACCGCTCCGAGTGTAGGTAGATGACTTTCCCGTTGGGCTTGTTATCGAGAATTACATTACCCACGGCATGCATTAAATGGGTTTTACCGAGCCCAACACCACCGTAAATAAACAAGGGGTTGTAAGCTGTTCCCGGGTTTTCGGATACTTGTTTAGCAGCAGCGGTTGCTAATTGATTCGATTTACCTTCGACAAACTTATCAAAGCTAAACTCGCGATTTAAATTGGATTTATGAGCGATTTCGATTTTTTTCGGTTTCTTGGCTTCTTTATTATTTGTGACAACAGGTTTCTCGACGACTGGTGTGTGAGCTATGGGTTCCGGTTTAAGTGGCTCGGCATCACCAATGGTTAAAACTACGCTTTTGCCCTTTTCACTGTCTAGCCCAGATAGAATTTGATTAATTTTATTAAGATAGTTTTCTTTGAACCAATCAAGCACGAAACGATTAGGAGCACTTACCGTAATTGTAGAGTCAGTTTCGCTAATCTTTAATGGGCGGATCCAGGTATTAAACTGAGTCGGTGCCAGTTCTTCCTTTAACCGAGATGCACACTCTTGCCAGTGCAAATTACCCAAAAGAATCTCCCTAATACTGCAATTAATTATTTATAAGTGAATAAGTCAGCTAGTTTAGATCAAATGAGGGCCTGAGATCTATAATTTTCCACAGGTAAGTTTGTTTTTTCTCTTATGTCTTGGATAACTTATTCTTTCGCTAATTTCGCTTAGCTAAATTATACCGCTTCAAAACCGTTAAAACAGTGGACTAAAGTATTAGTTTTCTTGTGTATAAAGTTAATTGTTAGATAATCTTTAACTTTATTAAAGATTAATACCGTTGTTGTACCGGTTTATTAACTGGTTTTCTTACAAGGTTATTATTTTAATAATTTATTGTTTTTATTGAATTAAACAACCTTATCCACAGAAAATCATCGGCTTAATAATAGATCTTATAGATCTTTTTATTTATTATTATAAACATATATAAATAAGTGGGTTGTGGATTAGTTGTTTAGTATTTGTTTGTTTATTTTTATTAAAATTTGACGAAATATCCGATAAACTCAGTTTCCGAATAAAAAACCAACTTTGGATAATTATTTTTTTTCCACAGTAAAGAATATAAATACTAGATATAGTGTTTGTATTTTGAATTATTACGATGATGTAGTGTTAGCTCAGAATATGCTTTCAATTTGCCCGATTAACTCGGCAAAGTTGATTGTTTTTACAGCAAAAATAGATTGATCTGAAGACATCCATCGTTTAGAATTCCGCCCCCTTCTTAGAGGGATTCATCCAATTTGGCTTTGATATACGCAGGTTTTTAACTATGAAACGTACATTTCAACCCAGTAACTTAAAGCGCAAGCGTACCCATGGCTTCCGTGCACGTATGGCTACTAAAAATGGCCGTGCTGTTTTAGCTCGTCGCCGCGCTAAAGGTCGCAAAGTACTTAGTGCTTAATTTCGCGATTCGCTGAATTTCGAATGCTTTCGTGTGAATAACGATGGAGTCCAATGACGGCTCATTCGCTTTTCCACGAGAGCTTCGGCTACTTTCAAAAAAGCAATACGCTCAAGTCTTCAAATCCCCGTCTCGCGCAGGTAATCGCGCTTTTACCGTTTTATACTGCAAAAATGATTGTGCTTATCCTCGTTTGGGTCTGGCTATCGCTAAAAAGCAGGTCAAACTTGCATCGGACCGTAATACCATTAAGCGACTTATCCGTGAATACTTTCGCTTGAACCGTCATGATTTGCCTAACGTTGACATGGTATTTTTAGTTCGGCGTGACATCAACAGCCTGAATAATGATAAAATTCGCTCTGCATTAAAGCATGTGTGGAAGCAGGTGAAATAACCAATGCGTAAACTCGTGATATCAATAATTAAGGGATATCAGCTGGTAGTGAGTCCGCTTTTAGGCAATAATTGCCGCTTTCATCCCACTTGCTCTAGTTATAGCATTAGTGCCATTGAGCGTTTTGGCATAATTAAGGGATTGTGGTTAACCGTTTCACGGCTATCTCGATGTCATCCTTTAAATGAAGGTGGTGATGATCCTGTACCCGAGACCTTTAGCTGGAAACGCCGGCAAACCGAATAAATTAGAATTTAAGAAGAGATCAATATGTTGGAATCATCTCGTGGCTTTTTGTTACTAGCGTTGGGCTTTGTAAGCTTTTTGCTGTATCAAACGTGGCAAGAAGAAAACGCACCGCAGCAGCCAAAGCAAGAAACACCGGTCATTCACTCGGACTTACCTTCTGCAACTAAAGAGTCAGCAAGCGGTGATATTCCGACCCTCCAAGCGCCTGTTGCACAAGTTACATCGTCGCAAAAAACAGTTGAATTGAGTAATGATCAACTGGCATTGAAAATCGACACCCGCGGCGGCGATGTTGTTGAAGCCCGACTTCTTAAATTTAACAAAAATTTAAATCAACCCGAACCGAAGGTTATTTTATTAGATAACGATAATGGTCGAACTTTTATAGCTCGTAGTGGTTTACTCGGTGAAGGTGCCCCTGACTCCACTGCTGACCGAGCTGTATATGAACTGGTTAGTTCAGTTGCTAAAGAAGATTCGCAACTATTAACGTTGCGCTGGGTCAATCCTGAAGGCGTTGAGTTTTTCAAAGAATTTGAACTGTTAAATGACAGTTATCAAATTAACGTGACCTATCGTATTCGCAACAATACTAATCAAGATCAAAGCTTTAAAGTATTTAATCAGTTTAATCGCGATCGCTTTGTGAAAACTGAAAATAATAGTTTTGGCTTACAAGCCTATACTGGTGCCGCTTACTCCAGCTCAGAATCTCGTTATGAAAAATATGAGTTTGATGATATGGATGATGCGGACTTAGATGTTCGCACAGAAGGTGGCTGGATTGCTTATCTGCAACATTACTTTGTTGCTGCTTGGATCCCAGAGCAAACGTCTAAAAATCAAATATCGACGGTTGTTTTAGATAATAGCGACATTTCAATTATTCGAGTTGTTCAACAGTGGATTAATGTTGGAGCGCAGTCAGAGAAAACATCGACAAGTCAACTGTATCTAGGACCCAAAGACCAAAACACTTTAGAGCAATTGGCAGACGGACTTGACCTTACGGTTGATTACTCATTTCTATGGTGGATTGGTCAGCCATTGTTTATGGCGTTAACCTTTTTCCAAAGCTTGGTCGTGAACTGGGGCTTAGCGATTATCTTAGTAACTGTTACTGTTAAAATTATCCTCTATCCACTAGCTAATGCGCAGTATCGTTCGTTTGCAAAAATGAGAATGTTGCAGCCGAAGCTACAGCAATTAAAAGAGCGTTATGGTGACGATCGACAAAAAATGTCGATGGCAATGATGGAGATGTACAAGAAAGAAAAAGTTAACCCGATGGGTGGTTGCTTGCCTTTACTTGTTCAAATGCCAGTGTTTTTAGCGCTTTACTGGGTATTGATGGAAAGCTATGAAATTCGCCATGCACCGCTCGCTTTTTGGATCCAAGATTTATCATCTAAAGATCCACTATTTATTCTGCCGGTATTAATGGGTATTTCAATGTGGGGCATGCAAAAACTGCAGCCAACCGCAGCTACAATGGATCCAATGCAGCAAAAAATTATGCAATTCTTGCCTGTGATGATGACTGCATTTATGGCGTTCTTCCCATCAGGTTTAGTACTTTATTGGTTAGTAAATAACGTATTATCGATTGCACAGCAGTTGTATATTACTAATAAAATAGAAAAAGAATACGCTGCTAAAAAGGTAAAATGAACAACCAAGATACTATCGTTGCTTTAGCCACACCACCCGGTCGCGGTGGTGTGGGCATTATTCGTATTTCTGGCAATAATGCACTGGTTATTGCGAAGTCGATAGTCAATACCGACCTCACCCCTCGCCACGCACATTATTTAGACTTTAAACTTGATAACCAAGAAGTGGTTGATCAAGGGATTGCGCTTTACTTTCCCGCCCCCCACTCTTTTACTGGCGAACATGTTGTTGAGCTGCAAGGTCACGGTGGTCCTGTTGTCTTAGATATGTTGATTCGACAGTTGTTGAAAGCGGGAGCTCGTATGGCTAATCCAGGCGAGTTTTCAGAGCGTGCATTTCTCAATGATAAGATTGATTTAGCTCAAGCTGAAGCTATCGCTGATTTAATTGATGCCTCTAGTGAGCAAGCTGCAAAAAGTGCTATCAAAAGTTTGCAAGGTGAGTTCTCATTAAAAGTTAATGAGTTGGTCGAGAAGCTAATTCATTTGCGATTGTACGTTGAAGCCGCGATTGATTTTCCCGAAGAAGAAATCGACTTCCTCTCCGATGGAAAAGTTTTGGCAGACTTGTCTGAGATCCAAGTATTTATTAAAAAGTTACTCTCAGACGCTCAACAAGGTGCAATATTACGCGATGGTATGAGCGTTGTCCTAGCCGGAAGACCCAACGCTGGAAAATCGAGTATCTTAAATGCATTGTCGGGTAAAGACAGTGCCATCGTTACCGATATTCCAGGCACTACCCGCGACGTATTAAAAGAACATATTCAAATTGATGGCATGCCGCTTCACATCATTGATACTGCCGGGCTTCGCCAATCGACTGATCAAGTAGAGCAAATTGGAATCGAACGCGCGTGGAAAGAAATTGCACTTGCGGATCGTTTGCTACTGGTTGTCGACGCAAGTGATGATAATTTTCAAGCTAAGATAAATGAAGTTATTGCTGAATTGAAGCCGCAAGTTGACCAGTTACCCCCAATTACTATTCTTAAGAATAAATGCGACTTGGTTGAACTTGCTCCGAGCATACAAACTGATGATGTTCCGATAATTCAAATGAGTGCACGCGAGCAACAAGGCATCGACATACTCAAACAACATCTTAAAGACTTAATGGGATTTGCAAGCGATCAAGAAAGTACCTTTATTGCCCGTCGACGTCACATTGATGCGATAGAGCGAGCGCAACAGCATGTTGATGATGCACACTTTCAGTTGGTTGAGAATAATGCCGGTGAGTTAGTTGCAGAAGAGTTGCGGTTAGCCCAACATGCGTTAAGCGAAATCACCGGCGAGTTTAGCGCCGATGATTTGCTGGGACGTATTTTTTCCAGTTTTTGTATCGGTAAGTAAACGTCTAGAGTTTTAGCACTCTTTTAACTTGGCGCGGTGTAAAGCGAACTTCAGCGACACCACCTGACTGGCGAATTTCTAATTTAATTAACGTTCGCGATACCGACGAAATTTTACCTTCGTAAATTTTTCTATTCTCATCTTCAAGTTCAATTGGCAAACCAATTAGTCCGCGTAGTTGAGAAACAGTTGGATTATTGATGGTGTTCGCAATGCGCCGTTTTTCTTCAGGTGAAAGCTTTGGTTCTTGAATTTTCGGAGCTTCCTCAACCACTACTTTTTTGCGAATAGGTTGAATAGCGCGACCATTTATATTTAATTGCACACCTAATAAATCAATCTTTTCACTTACGGCGATCGACTCCATTTTATTCATGCGAATACCGGTTTGCGGACTAAAACTTATTGCAATATTCTCGGGATTATTAGCGAATTGTTGATAATAATTCGTGAGAATGTCTGAAGCAGGAATATTTTTTTCCGCCAACCACTCTACGACTGCCTGCGCGTGGGACTGCCTAAACTCACTCACCGACTGATCAGTTAGTTGTGCACAATAGCTGTCTCGTGCGGTTAAAAACTCAGGGTTATACATGACCCATTGCCCGTAAACAATAAATGGCGAAGCATCGAGCTTTGGCTTAACGTCATTGAATTCAAATTGCCACTCTAAGGAAGCAAACTTGTTCATCTGAAAACTAGAGTTCAGTTTTAAGTTATTGGCACCTACATCAAATTGGTAGTCCACCAGTATTTTTCCACTAATCGCAGCAAACCCCATTTTATTAAAATCACTTAGTGTTAAAGAGGTATGCTCACCACAACCTTGCGCCAACATTTCGCTGATAAATAAGTCTCCGGTAAAATCTACCGTTTTACTTAAGGGCGCTATTGGGAACTGAGCGTCAGAAATAATCAACTGTCCGTTACTTGGATAATTACCGGTCACCAAATTATTTTTAAGATCCCAATAATCGGTGATTTCACTGGGTTTAAATTTAAGCTCACCAGCACTTAGTACGGTACCGTAGCGAGAGTGATGTAAATTAGGCTTGGTTATAATGAGGTAGCCTTCAATATCGAGATAACGATCTTGGTAAGTCATGCTATACCCATTGGGTAACTCTTTATTGAATTGCTCAAGAATAGCGCCCAAGTGATTCCAGGTAAGAAAGGCTAATGATGCAATGAGTAAAGCTATCAAAACCAGTAATCGGAACAGTTTCCGAACCATAAATAATTCCTATAATTACACGTGTTAAATCAATAAGTTAACCTATTTTATAGCAGATATACAGAATATTTGACTAGACGCCGTTCAAAATTTAGGCAAACTCAGGTAAAATCGGCGCCCGTTTTTTCTGAGTAAGTCATTATGCGTTTTGCAGAACAATTTGATGTGATTGTCATCGGTGGCGGCCATGCTGGAACCGAAGCTGCTTTAGCGGCGGCAAGAACCGGCGCGAATACGCTGCTCCTGACACACAATATCGATACCTTAGGCCAAATGAGCTGTAACCCAGCCATTGGCGGGATTGGCAAAGGCCACCTGGTTAAAGAGGTAGATGCACTTGGCGGCGCCATGGCGTTAGCCATCGACCGCGCAGGTATCCAGTTTCGTACCCTTAATGCGTCGAAAGGTCCTGCGGTTCGCGCCACTCGGGCTCAGGCTGATCGGGCGCTGTACAAAGCTGCCATCCGTGAAGTCTTAGAAAACCAACCGAATTTAAAGATTTTCCAACAAGCGGCTGACGATTTAGTGGTTGAGCAAGACCGTGTTGTTGGTGTGAAAACCAATATGGGTTTAGAGTTTGCGGCGAAAACCGTTGTTTTGACCACAGGAACGTTTCTTGGTGGGGTAATTCATATTGGACTCGAGCAACATCAAGGTGGTCGTGCGGGCGACCCACCGAGTATTGCACTCGCGCAGCGATTGCGTGAGTTGCCGTTTCGGGTTGAGCGGTTAAAAACGGGTACCCCACCGCGCATCGATGCAAAGTCTATCGACTTTTCTGAGCTCGAAGCGCAACCGGGTGACAACCCAACGCCTGTGTTCTCATTTATTGGCGATCGATCCATGCAACCACAACAGGTAAATTGCTGGATTACCCATACTAATGAGCGTACTCATGATGTTATTCGTAGCGGACTCGATCGCTCGCCAATGTATTCAGGTGTAATAGAAGGCGTTGGTCCTCGCTATTGTCCTTCAATTGAAGATAAGATTAATCGCTTTTCGGATAAGTCCTCACACCAAATTTTTATTGAGCCAGAAGGTCTTCACACGCACGAAATTTATCCTAATGGAATTTCTACCAGTTTACCTTTTGACGTTCAATTAACGTTTGTCCGTTCGATAAAAGGGTTTGAAAATGCCTTTATTACCCGTCCTGGTTATGCAATAGAGTATGACTTTTTTGATCCGCGCGATCTCAAGGCGACCTTGGAAACGAAGTTTATTAGTGGCTTATATTTCGCCGGTCAGATCAATGGTACTACCGGCTACGAAGAAGCCGCTGCTCAAGGCTTACTTGCTGGATTAAATGCAGCGCGTCAGGCGCATGATAAAGAGCAGTGGTCACCGCGCCGTGATGAAGCTTATCTTGGTGTGTTAGTTGATGATCTGATTACTGCGGGTACTAAAGAGCCTTACCGAATGTTCACGTCACGCGCGGAGTATCGACTACTACTGCGTGAAGACAATGCCGATATACGACTAACCGAAAGTGGACGCCGTTTAGGGCTGGTTGATGATCATCGTTGGGCTATTTTTAACGAAAAAATGACCGCCATCGAGAATGAAACGCAGCGTCTTAATAAAACTTTTATTCAGGTAAACTCATTAGCTGCAAAGCAATTAGAAGCACACATCACTAAGCCGCTCAGTCGTGAGGCGCGCCTTATGGATTTGTTAAAACGTCCCGAATTGGATTATTCCAAGTTAATGGCTATCGATAGCATTGGTCCGGGTGTTGATAATGAACAAGTAGCCTTGCAGGTTGAAGTGCAAGCTAAATATTCGGGTTATATAGCTCGACAGCAAGATGATATTGAGCGCAGCTTGAAATACGAGAATGCGCCGCTGCCAGCAGACTTGGATTTTGCAGACATTAAAGGATTGTCTGCCGAAGTGACGCAAAAGCTGCAATCAGCACGTCCACAAACGGTTGGCCAAGCGGGTCGTATTTCCGGCGTCACACCAGCGGCGGTTTCAATAATATTGGTCTATCTAAAAAAACGTAATTTATTGAGAAAGTCTGCGTAATGACCATTCAAGCGCAAATTGAACTCGGTCTTGAAGCTATCGATCTAGCGGCAACGCCACAGCAAGTGGCGTTACTGGTGCAAACGATAGAGCAGCTGCAGAAATGGAACCAAGCCTTTAACCTCACTGCAATTCGTGATGTTAACGCGATGGTCACACTGCATTTGCTGGATTCGTTAGCGGTGATCCCATTTCTTAATCAAGGTATTACCTTAGATATTGGCACTGGACCAGGATTCCCAGGGATCCCTTTGGCGATCATGCAACCTGAACGACCCTGTTGGCTGTTAGATTCCAATGGCAAAAAGACCCGTTACGTACGGCAGTTGAGTCATGAATTGCAACTCAACAATGTTACGGTAGTAGACAGACGAGTCGAACAGTGGCAACCTGAGCAACCATTTTCCATTATTACTAGCCGTGCTTTTGCGAGCTTAAGAAAGATGGTTGAGTTCTCATCTCACCTACTTGCACCCGATGGGGTCTGGCAAGCTATGAAGGGCGAGCTCCCCAGCACGGAAATTGATGAATTGCCCGATTCAGTTGAAGTTACGGATATTCAGCGCTTACAGGTTCCCGGCCTTGAGGCGCAACGACATCTGATCACGATAAGAAAAAAATTGACCGAGTAATGAGGTTTCGAAGTGGCGAGAGTAATAGCAATTACTAATCAAAAAGGTGGTGTTGGTAAAACGACTACCAGCATCAATTTAGCCGCGTCTTTAGTGGCCACTAAGCGCAGAGTTTTGCTGATTGATCTGGATCCGCAAGGAAATGCTACCAGTGGATGTGGTATTGAGAAAAACCATCAAGACAAAAATGTATTAGACGTATTATTGGGTGAGAGCCCGATTCAAGAAGTGATTCAACCTGCGGCTAATGGTGGGTTTGATCTTGTGGCGGCCAATGGTGATTTAGCGGCAGCCGATGTTCACTTGATGGAGCTCGAGAATAAAGAGTCGCGATTAAAAGCCGCATTACAACCTGTTTTGGCTCAGTATGATTATATTTTTATCGACTGCCCGCCATCGCTTAATATGTTAACGGTTAATGCGCTAGTCGCTGCGGGTTCAGTATTGATCCCGATGCAATGCGAATACTATGCACTGGAAGGTATTTCGTCTCTTATGGACACGATTAACCAAATAGTAGAGCATGTAAATCCAAGCCTTGAGATCGAGGGGATCTTACGCACCATGTACGATCCTAGAAACCGCTTAGCGACCGAAGTTTCCAGTCAATTGCATGAGTACTTTGGCGATAAAGTTTACCGCAGCGTGATTCCGCGAAATGTTCGTCTCGCAGAAGCACCTAGCTATGGCATGCCAGCTTTACAATATGACCGTTTATCCAGTGGTGCCAAATGTTATTTGGCATTAGCCGGTGAAATTATCCGCCGCGAAGAACAAACCCGCGCAGCAGCAACACTGTAAATTAGGACACCCCCATGAGTAAACGACTTGGTCGCGGCTTAGATGCATTTATAAGCAAAAAGATCGCTGAAAATAAATCAGCTTCGGAA
The DNA here is from genome assembly GCA_013373545.1 of Gammaproteobacteria bacterium. Classification (GTDB taxonomy): domain Bacteria; phylum Pseudomonadota; class Gammaproteobacteria; order Enterobacterales; family Kangiellaceae; genus Pleionea. The sequence continues at coordinate 9,551 of JABXHQ010000172.1, read as the reverse complement.
CCGACTAATGATGTCGCTAATAAATCCGACTCCGCTGTAGAGCGCGGTGAATTGCGCCGACTACCCATCGAGTTTTTGCAACCGGGACAATATCAACCGCGTAAAGTCATGACGGATGAAGCACTAGAAGAGCTGGCGGAATCGATTAAAGCACAAGGCATCATTCAACCAATCGTCGTGCGTCCGGTGGCGAAAGATAAGTATGAAATCATTGCTGGTGAGCGCCGTTGGCGTGCCTCGCAACTAGCCAAACTTGCTGAAGTGCCGGTGTTGGTGAAAGAAGTTCCTGACGAAGCGGCCATCGCAATGGCGTTGATTGAAAACATTCAACGTGAAGATCTCAATGCAATTGAAGAAGCTACTGCTCTGCAGCGTTTGATGGATGAGTTTGGATTGACACACCAGCAAGCTGCTGATGCAGTAGGAAAAAGTCGCACTACTGTGACTAACTTATTACGCTTACTGCAATTATCAGAAGCCTGCCGAACCATGCTAGAGCGTGGCGATATTGAAATGGGTCATGCACGCGCTCTACTATCTTTGGATAAACTGCAACAATCAGAGTTAGCGCGAGTAGTGGTGGCAAAAGGCCTTACTGTGCGGGAAACAGAAAAGCTGGTGCGCAAAACAATTAACCCAGTAAAAGTAAATAACCCGGTTAAAGAAGAGGACCCGCACATTAATAAACTGGAGCAACAAATTGCGGATAAGTTTGGCGCGCCAGTATCTATCCAGCACTCTCCTCGCGGTAAAGGTAAGTTGATCCTAAGTTACAATAATTTAGATGAACTCGATGGAATCTTGTCGAATATGGGATTAAAAGAAGATTTTTAATCCATCTTGTTTTAACTAAAAGCCCTCCTAGAGGGCTTTTTTTTTGTTGTGGTAACACTTTGTTACCCTTTCAAATTGCACCGTGCAGAAGATCTTCGTTATAAACGAAGGCTTTATCATAAGAATGATGACAATCGGAGGATATTTTTTATGATTCAATCCAGACGTATCAAAGGATTGGCTATGGGGGTCATAGCCGCTCTTGCGTTGAGCGGACCAGTTCTGGCGGCTGAGTCAAAAGCCAAAGGTAAAGGCAACAAAGAGAAAACCGTTGCTGACTTAGTCAAAGATAAAACTGAATATGAAGGCTTTTTAGATTTCTATCAGGATCCAAAAACGGGTTCAATGATGTTAGTGATTGATGAAGCACAGCTAAACCAGCCTTTCATTTATCATACTCATACCGTCAATGGTGTGCTTGATGCAGGGCACTTCAAAGGCTCATTTAGAACCAATCGCTTACTCGAGTTCCGCAAAAGCTTCGATAAAATCGAAATCGTCAGTAAAACTCCGCGTTATATTTTAGACGAGGACAATGCGATTTCTCGTTCGGAAGGTACTAATATTTCTGAAGCGATTTTAGTTGCCGCCAAAATTGAAGCTCATGATAAAGAGCAAGGTCGGTATGTGATTAAGGCCGATCCAATTTTATTAAGTGAATCGTTAGAAAAAGTATCGCCTTACCCGCGTCCTCCGGTTCCTGGCCAGCCGCGCCAACCAACGTTTAAAGTGGGTAACTTAAGCAAGTCGAAAACTAAGTATACTGGCGTAAAGAGCTACCCTCAAAACACCGATGTTGTGGTTGAGTACGTGTTTGACAACAAAGCACCGATGGTTCGTGGTAGCCAAGCCGTTTCCGACCCGCGCACAGTAACCGTACAGTTGCAGCACTCTTTTATTCAGTTACCAGAGAATGATTATCAACCACGTCGTGACGATCCTCGAGTAGGTTATTTCTCTCAACAGTTTGATGACTTGTCTTCAAATTCATGGGCGCCCTACCGTGACGTTATTAATCGTTGGAGTTTAGTGAAAAAAGATCCCGATGCTGAGCTGTCTGAACCGGTTGAGCCGATTGTGTGGTGGATTGAAAATACCACGCCAGAAGAGTGGCGCGATGTGATAAAAGAAGCTGGAGAAGCTTGGAATATTGCTTTTGAAAAAGCAGGATTCAAAAACGCGCTACAAGTAAAAGTTCAACCGGACGATGCCGAATGGGATGCAGGCGATATTCGTTATAATGTTTTACGTTGGACTGCCTCACCCCGCCCTCCATTTGGTGGTTACGGTCCAAGCTTGCCAAATCCATTAACCGGCCAAATTATTGCCGCGGATATTATGCTTGAGTACTCGTATTTCCGTAACCGCTGGTTATACACCTCATTATTTAGTGATGGCTCAACGGCCACAGAAATGATGCCGGATGCGCCGCTCGACTTATACTGTAGCGCTGGTCACCAGTTACATGATTCGATGATGGCCGGTTTGGCGATGGCGGATGTTAACGACTTAAGTTTGGATATGAAACATAAGTTAGTTGAGCAAGCTATGAAGCGTCTTATTCTCCACGAGATTGGACATACGCTTGGCTTGAATCACAATATGAAAGCCAGCCAACTGTTTAATGCAACTGACGTTCATGACGCCGCAAAAACCCAAGGCATCGTGACCGGTTCTGTAATGGACTATCCATCGGCTAATATTGCACCTCCTGGAATGACTCAAGGTGATTATTACGATACTAAACCCGGTCCTTATGACTTATGGGTGATTGAGTATGGTTACTCGCCTGCGCTAAGTGATGCAGCTGCAGAAGAGCAACGTTTGCAAACCATTCTTGCCCGCTCGACTGAAGCAGCACTTGCGTTTGGTAACGATGCTGAAGATATGCGCGCGCCTGGTCGTCATATCGACCCAACGATTATGATTGGTGATATGTCGAATGAAGCGGTGAAATACGCGCAAGGACGTTTCCAGTTAATTCAAAACGCTTTTGAAAAAGTTAAAGCGAACACTACCAGTGAAGGCAACAACTACCATCAATTGCTAATTGCGAGTAATTTCCTAATTCGCGAATGGGGTACTCAGGCGGGTGTGGTGTCGCGTTATGTTGGTGGCGTTTACACTGATCGCGCGTTTGTCGGTCAAGAAGGTGCGACTCAGCCGTTCACTCCAGTTGAAGCCGAGTTGCAAAAAGAAGCAGTTAAAACACTGAATGACTACCTTTTTGCACCTGACATTATGGCGGCTGCTGAGCCTGTGTATGCTTACTTGCAACCACAGCGTCGTAGCTTCAATGGCTTTGGTCGTAATGAAGATCCAAAAATCCATGACATGGTGTTAAACACACAAAAACGTGTAATGGCTCACTTACTGCACCGTAATGTACTGAAGCGGATTACTGATAGTCGTTTATACGGCAATGAATACCCGCTAAATGAGTACTTAACTGATTTAACGAATGGCATATTTGCTGCTGATATCGATGGTGATGTTAATAGCTACCGTCAAAACTTGCAGAATGAGTATGTTAAGCAGTTGATAGCCATCAGCGGAGCTGCAAAACCGTCTCCATATGATTACTTTTCTCAAGCGGCGGCACAGTATCAGCTCAAAGCGATCGACAAAATGGTTAAATACAATAAAGGTACAGGGGCAACTCGAGTACATCGTGAATATTTACACTCACAAATTGAAAAAGCTTTTTCTGGTTCATAAGCGACATAGCTAGAATCTAAAAAACGATTTCAGGGGAGCTTTGGCTCCCCTTTTTTATTTCTTAAGTAGCTGAATTTAAAAGGTAAGGTGAAATTTCCATACGCCTTTTCGTCACTTTTAATGGGTTTAGTTGAAAACCGACAAAGGCTAAAAAAAGCAAATTTTTGCGGTAAAAATACCCATTGATTTATCTCTAGCTGATATGGCATGTTCGATTGCAATTCGCTGCGAAAGATGGCGAAAAGGGTAGGACCTAACAACCTGGCTAGCGAGATCCATCGCGATAGGGACAGCAACACGATGTCAGGTGTCGATACAACAATAAGAGAATCTAAATATGAATACTAAACACCTTCTCGTGACGACTTTGGTCGCCGGTGCAGTGTCATCTGCAATCGCGGCGAAACCAAGCAGTCACCATGCTGACTTCGCTACCTGGAACCAACAAGCGCAACAAGCGGGCGCTGCTCAACTTGAAAAGCGTTTCATCGTAAAGTTTAAAAATAACTCGGCGATGGTGTCTAAAAATGCTCAAGGCCAAACACAATTAAATGCCAAAGCGGCACACGCCATGCTGAAAGGTATGAATGCTCAAGTGCGTAAAGAGCTTGGATTTGCTGGCGCCATGTCAGTTGTGATGAGTGATAAAGCACGTGCGGCATTAGCGAAGCATTCTGCGGTTGAATATATTGAGCCTGACTTCCCACGACGTCTTACCGCACAGAATACACCTTGGGGTATCGGCACGACACAATCTGATTTGGTTAGCGATGCGAATGCTAGCAACATGAAGGTGTGTATTATCGATTCCGGTTATGACATTTCCAACCCTGATCTAGCCGGTAACAATCATGCGGGAACGAATAATTCCGGTACTGGGAATTGGTATACGCCTGGTGGTTCACACGGTACCCACGTGGCAGGCACGATTGCCGCAATTAACAACGGCGAAGGGGTTGAAGGTGTTTTACCTAATCAAAACGTTAATATTCATGTCGTTAAAGTATTTAACGAAAGCGGTTGGGGTTACAGTTCTGACCTAGCTTCAGCGATCAACACCTGTGCCAACAATGGTGCGAAAGTGGTGAACATGAGCTTAGGTGGCGCGGGTTCATCAACAACAGAGCGCAATGCGCTGCAAAGTGTTTATAACAGTGGTGTGCTATTGATTGCCGCGTCAGGTAATGACGGTAACACGACTATGTCCTACCCTGCTTCTTACGATTCGGTTATTGCGGTAGGTGCCTTAGATGAAAACAAACAATGGGCTGAGTTTTCGCAATACACTAGCCAGGTAGAATTATCGGCACCCGGCGAAGCAATTTTATCGACAGTGGGTGTTGGTGACGGTGCACAAGGTTTTATTAGCGCCGGTGGTACTAGTTTAGGTGACGATCGGGCGCTGCCGCTAATGCGTTTTGTTCCGGTCAGTGGTAGCTATCAGCTGCAATATTTCAATGGTTCTGCAACCGGCACATTAGGCTCTTGTGCGCCGACCTCAAGTGGCAGCTATAACTGTGGTGATATGAGCAACAAAATTTGTCTCGTTGAACGGTTTGCCAACCAATCGGGCAGCAGCTACCCAGAGTCAAATCCAGTTGAAGCATGTCGCAGTGCTGGTGCGAAAGCGGTTGTAGTTTACTCAAACAATGATCGACCAGGTTTGCAAAACCCATTTTTAGTGGATGCGAACAGTGCTTTTAATTTCCCGACTTTATCGGTTAACCGTGCAACCGGCCAAGCGTTGCTGGCACAAGTGGGTCAAACCACTACTGTAGAAAGCCGTACCGGTACGGATTACGCTTACTATAATGGAACCTCAATGGCGACTCCGCATGTATCGGGTGTCGCTGCATTAGTATGGAGTCAATTTCCGAGCTGTACTGCGGCGCAAATTCGTAATGTGTTAGGTGTTACTGCAGAAGACCTCGGTTCTTCTGGACGCGACACAAAATACGGCTTTGGTATGGTACGTGCGCAAGCTGCGGTTAACTACTTAACGGCAAATGGCTGCGACGGAAACGGTGGTGGTGGTACCACTCCTCCTCCGAGTGATGATGCTTTAACAAATGGTGAAAGCAAAACCAACTTATCCGGTGCCAGCGGAGAGCAATTATTCTTTACCCTTGAGGTACCTGCGGGCGCAACTAACCTATCATTTGATATGAGTGGCGGTAGCGGTGATGCCGACATGTATGTCCGATTCGGTGCTAAACCAACAACGTCTACCTATGATTGCCGCCCGTATAAAAATGGCAATGCTGAGTCTTGTCCTATCTCGACTGCTCAAGCAGGTACTTATCATGTCATGGTGCGCGGATACACCAGCTTCTCGGGTGTTAGTTTAGTGGCAACTTTCGATGAGCCGTCTTCGGGTGGTGGTAATGAAGGTGGCAGCGCTAGCCTTAGTAACTTGTCTGGCGACCGTCGCGCTTGGGATCACTATACAGTGGAAATCCCTGCTGGCATGTCGAGCTTCACCGTCACTATGTCCGGTGGTAGCGGTGATGCCGATTTGTATGTGAACTTTGGCTCACAACCTACCACGTCTAGCTACGACTGCCGTCCTTATAAAAACGGTAACAATGAAGTGTGTACTTTCACCAACCCACAAGCGGGTACGTGGCACATTAGTCTGCGCGGATACTCAGCTTACTCAGGTGTTAACTTGAATGTTGAGTGGAAGCCATAACTGAAGACAGGTTGTTTTCTCCCTTAAAAAAAGCGGCCCTCGTGGCCGTTTTTTTTTGCTTAAATCCGAGTCCAGTAAATTTAAAAAATAAAAAAGATGACATATTCCGAGATAAATATTTCAAGAATGAGTCACTCGTCATTATTACAGTAGTATTGTGTGTAATATTTACATTTTACCGGTTATTTCCCTGTGGCAAGTTGTGGGTTGGTCGATTAATGGCCAGATAGGACTACCAAAAAACTAATGATAAACAGGGGCAATAAACATGATAAATAAACCAGCCAAACTGTTTATGACGACTTTGATTGCTGGATCAATTACAGCAGTGTTGGCTCAGTCGCCATATGACTTTAATCTGAGCAAGTCTTCAGCCGAAGCCGCTGAAGCCGCGAGCGCCGTCAAAGGCGAAAAACGTTACATTGTTAAGTTCAAAGACAATTCACCTTACACCGTAATGTCAGCGAATGGACAATTCAAACTGGGTGCTTCAGCAGACCAGTTAATGGCGAAACACAATGCACGCGTAATGCGTAAACTTCCGAACAGTGCAGCTATCGCTGCAATGCTTTCGCCGAAGTCACTAGCGGCATTCCAAAACAACCCTAACGTTGAATACGTTGAAGCGGATCCGATCCGTTTCATTAATGCAACGCCAAGTCCAATGGCTGAATCAGCACCTTACGGTATTGGTATGGTTCAAGCGGACCAAGTTAGCGACGCTGCAACGGGTAATATGAAAGTTTGTATCGTTGATACTGGTTATGAGCTCGGCCATGAAGATTTACCATCGAATGGTATTACCGGTGATGATAATAATGGTCAAGGCAGCGATACCGGAAACTGGTACGAGCCCGGTCACCCACACGGGACTCACGTTGCGGGTACAATTGCTGCACTAGGTGGCAATGGCACAGGTGTTGTCGGTGTTAACCCAAGTGGTAATCTCGGATTACACATTGTAAAAGTATTTAACAATGCCGGATCTTGGGGCTACGGCTCTGACTTAGTAGTTGCGGTAAACCAATGTGTTAACGCAGGTTCTGACGTAATCAGCATGAGCTTAGGTGGCGGCGCTTCTTCTACTACTGAGCGTAATGCTTTTGCTAATGCATTAAACAATGGTGTTTTATCCATTGCTGCTGCTGGTAATAGTGGCAACAGCTCGCTATCTTACCCTGCATCATATGACGAAGTTATGTCGGTTGCTGCGGTTAACTCTAGCGGCTCACGCGCTTCATTCTCGCAATACAACGCACAAGTTGAAATTGCTGCACCGGGTGTAAGCGTTCGTTCAACCGTACTTAACAACGGTTATGCATCTTACGATGGTACTTCAATGGCAACGCCTCACGTTGCTGGTGTTGCGGCGTTAGTCTGGAGCCACTACCCATCTTGTTCACCTGCTCAAATTCGTAGCGCAATGAATGCAACGGCCGAAGATCGTGGTTCTGCGGGACGCGATAACTATTACGGTTGGGGTATTGTTAAAGCGAAAGCAGCATACGATTACTTAGCTAATGGCTGTGATGGCGGCGGTACACCTCCACCTCCACCACCTCCAGGTGATGGCGAACTGACTAATGGTCAAGCGGTTAGTAATCTTTCTGGCGCACAAGGCAGTGAGCAATTCTTCACGCTTGACGTTCCAGCCGGCGCTTCTGACTTAACTTTCCAAATGTCAGGTGGTAGCGGTGATGCCGATATGTACGTGCGTTTTGGCTCGAAGCCAACAACGTCGACTTACGAGTGTCGTCCATACCTTAACGGTAACAACGAAACTTGTACTATTTCGAACGTACAAGCAGGTACTTACTATGTAATGTTACGTGGCTACAGCGCTTTCTCTGGAACTTCCTTAGTTGGTTCGTTCAATGAAGGCAGCGGCGGCACCGGCGGTACTTTCTCGCAAAGTAACCTTTCGGGCGCTTCTGGTAGCTGGAAACACTACACGGTAGAAATTCCAGCCGGTATGTCGAGCTTCACCATCAATATGGCGGGTGGCTCAGGTGACGGTGACTTATATGTGCGTCGTGGTTCTCAACCCACTACCTCAAGTTACGACTGTCGTCCATACCGTTGGGGTAACACTGAAAATTGTTCATTCAATAACCCGGGCGCTGGTACTTGGTACATCAGTGTTCGTGCATACTCAACCTACTCAGGTTTGAATATTGATGCAGAATGGAAGCCATAATCGCTTCTTAAGTGAAATAAAAAAGCTGGTCTTATGACCAGCTTTTTTTTGACTTGTGATCGCACATCTAGCTGTAAAAATAGGATTCAGCACTATATATGGTTATCGACTTCTCTCTTAACCCTTGCCGTCATTTAGCGCGACTTGTGGAATAGTCCAAGGAACCATGAACATGGTGTAAATCCGACCGATTTCGGTTGAACTAGAGTGCCTAACAACCTATAATTTGCCGGAATTTTTAATTGCGTTTGAGAATAATTCTCACTTGCAATTTGATACTAAAACTCAGTACAGGCGTGGTATATGCCCCAAGATTTAAATCAACAAGGCAGAGCGGCTGGGTACAAGCTGGTTTTAGTTCAACTGGGCGTCGTGATAATCGGCGCTACAGCAGCATTAGCTTGGGGATTTAATGCTTCTTTTTCGGTATTCGTTGGCGGACTCTCAATCGTAATACCGTCCCTGTTATTTACTTTGCGAGCTTTTCGCCACTCGGGTGCGCGAGCAGCTAAGCAAGTGATGAACGGGTTTTATGCCGGTGAAGCATTAAAAATTCTCAGTGCAATAGTGCTGTTTGTTTTAGTTTTGAAGTGGCTGCCAGTGGTGGCAGTTGCAGCGTTATGTGGTTTTATCGGTGCTACCTTGGTGCAATTATTTGCGCCCGCATTTATTGCCACAGGCGTATCGAATTCGTAATCTAACTTTCGGACGACAATATGAGCGCAGAAAGCAGTTCAGGTTATATCAAACATCACTTGCAGAACTTGCAAGTTTGTTCAACGGAAAACGGTTGGGTATGGAACTCAATGGAGAAAATGGAGTGCCAGGGTAATTTTTGGACCTTCAACATTGATACCATTTTCTTTGCCGTATTCTTAGGTGGTCTTTTCTTATGGTTCTTCCGCCGTATTGCTAAAAAAGCATCACAAGGCGTTCCAAGTAAAACCCAAGCATTGGTTGAGTTGGTTTATGACTTCGTCGACTCTAACGTTAAAGACACCTTTCATGGTAAAAGCAATTTAATTGCGCCTTTAGGTTTGACCATTTTCGTTTGGGTTCTGTTAATGAACACCATGGATTTAATTCCTGTTGACTGGTTACCTATGGCCG
>JABXHQ010000077.1 GCA_013373545.1 Gammaproteobacteria bacterium | reverse complement strand
GTGGTATTGGTAAACGTTACTCCGCCCGAGAGTCATTCTCGAGCGGCGAGTCGGTGGAGGCTCACCCGTTGCGGGTGGTTTGCCCCTCAAAGTCCATACCAGCGTTTGGATCATTAAAGGTATCATGATCCAAGTCTCCTTCAGAATGACTGACAATACAGGCCACAGTGGCATCACCGGTAATGTTGACTGCGGTTCGCATCATATCCAATAAACGGTCAATGCCGAGCAGCATACCAATGGCCTCAGATGGTAATCCAACTTGATCCAACACCATAACCAACATTACCAAACCAACACTGGGCACTCCAGCGGTGCCGATTGAAGCCAAGGTGGCCATCAGTACTACCGTTAACATTTGTGCCATGGTGAGATCGCCGCCGTAAATTTGCGCGATAAATACCGTCGCGACGCCTTGCATCACCGCAGTGCCATCCATGTTGATGGTTGCCCCTAAAGGCAAGGTAAACGAGCCAGTTGTGCGCCCAACGCCAAGGCGTTTGCGAGCAACTTCCATTGTGACTGGCAAGGTTGCCGCAGACGATGAAGTGCTGAAGGCAAATAACAGTGCAGGACGCATTTTCTTGAACAAAATGAGCGGATTCAAACCTGTGAATAACGTTAGCAACGTTGGATAGGTCAAACTGGCATGAATCAATAGGGTTACGGTGACCAGTGCGAAATAAACGCCGAGGGTAAGGATTGCATCGAGACCTGTGGTGTAAACAACATTGGCCATAATAAAAAATACGCCGTAAGGCGCAATATGCATAATAATGGTGACGAGCTTTAAAATAACATCGTTAAGATCATTGAATACCGCGGCGATGCGCTGACCAGCTTCGCCGCTACGAGCGATAGCGATGCCAAAGATAATCGCGAAAATGATCACTTGCAGCATATTACCTTCAGCCAGTGCTTGAAAAGGATTCGCAGTGATCAGGCCGGTGATTACATCTTTTAAAGCAGCCGGTGATTTTTCGTCGAATGGTACTTTTTCTAGGGTCACGCCGCTGCCCGGGTCGAATAACGAAGCCATCAATAGCGCTAAGCTAATCGCGATGGCCGTTGTCAGCAGATACAGAGCAATACTTTTACCACCAATTGAGCGCAGCTTGCTTGGATCGGACAGTGATGATGTACCACAAATTAACGAGACTAGCACCAGCGGCACTACCACCATTTTTAATGCGTTGATGAACAATGACTTGGCAACATCAAATACGGGAACCACACGATTATCGATACTAGTGGCCACCTCAGGTGAAATCTTGGCGAGACCGACCAATACAAAGCCAAAAAGTGCACCCACAATTAAGCCGGTGAAAATTTGTGCGCTGAGGCTCATTTGGTTGAATTGCTTAAACATAGATTGACCCACTTATTTGTTATTTTATCCAAGAGTGATGGGAGTTCGTTTGACCGTTAGACGCTAACGGCGACGAAAAAATTGCTGTTTACCTTATCAGGAAAGTGCCAGCGATTAAAGCTGGATTAATCCCGCAACGGGTTAGTGAGCACCACAGCAAAGTTTGAATTTACGGCCACTGCCACAGGGACATGTCTCGTTGCGGCCGACTTTTTCTGCGCTCCGCTGATAGGGAACTTGGCGCATTGATTGACGATCCTCGCGCTGTGTAAACCAATGCTGGTAAAGTGCTCGAGCCGCGGGAGCGATTTGCGCTTTCCAGTCTAAAATTTGTTGCCGGCTGCTTTGCATGCGTACTTTTGCGCCTGCACCGCCTGAGAAAATTAAGATGGGATAGAGCATGGCTTGTAAGTCAGCGCTTTGCCAATCGCTGGCATTAAGCGCGATACCTTTTGTGTAACCGCGGCACCAATTTTCTACGACTAAATCAATGGAGTCGTGCAAGTCACGTTCGCGGAAAATGGGATCAAATTGCTCAGGCGCACGCGACAAAATTGATTCAATGCCGTTCAGATGTCGCACCAGCATCGGAATAATGGCCTGCGCTTGCTCGTTACTGGTTGTACTTAAAACCTGCGGTAACCAAACCTCTGAACCCAGCAATTGCGGCGAGCTCACAAGTGCTGTACAAAAGCCATCAAAGGTGGATAAATCCATCGCTTTTAGTTCTTGCAGAGACGCTTCAAGTGAGTCCAGTTCGCGTTCATTGAGAGGGGTGATGAGTTCCATGGTTGACCTTCAGCCGGTTAGGGATTTTGTTGGAAAGGGTAAACCGAACCAATTTCCAAAATCTGCGTTAATTCATCCAGAGCCGTTCGTGATTCTACTAATAAGTTGGGATCCACTAAGTCTTGTTCGCTCATGGTATCTCGGTAATGTTTATCGACCCAAGTATTCAAACGCTCAAATAATTGATCACTCATTAGGACTTGTTGGTTGCAGTGGGTTAGCTCTTGTTCGTTAAGTACCACACGCTGACGCAAACACGCCGGCCCACCGCCATTTTTCATGCTTTGCTTAACGTCGAAGATTTTCACTTGTTTAATTGGAGTATCTGCTGCAACCAACTGCGCAAGATAAGCTTTGACTTCGGCATTTTCTTCACACTCACCGGGGGCTATAATCGCCATACTCCCATCTTCTAAAGTTACCAATTGGCTATTAAATAAATAGCTGGAGACCGCACTTTTAACAGAAACCTCAGCGGTTGGCACTTCTACGAAATAAAAAGGGTGTTCACCGTAAGCCGCGCTAATATCACGTTTAACTTGTGCGGTGTCTAAAAATGCTTGCTCGTGATAGAACAATACGTTTTGATTGCCGACGGCGATGACATCGTTATGGAATACCCCTTGATCGATGACTTCTGGGTTTTGTTGAGCAAACACAGTTTTATGATGATCTAACCGGTGCAGTCTGGCAATTGCTTGTGAAGCCTCGAATGTTTGCCGTGCTGGAAATACTTGTGGGGCAGGGTGACGATTATCAAACGCGTATTTTCCAAAGACAAAAAACTCAACGCCAGCGTCTCCATAAGTCTGGCAAAAGCGTGTATGGTTTGCTGCGCCTTCGTCACCAAAATGATCACCAAGCGGTAACGGTTGATGATGCGCAAAGTAATCTTGATTACTAAAGATACTTTGTAAAATTCGTGCGGTCGTCGGGGCTTCAATCGAGCGATGGAATTTGTTGGCTAAGTTAGCTGCGGTAAAGTGTACGCGACGATCTTGGGTGTCCGCACTAGGCGATACCGTACACGCATTTGCGGTCCACATACTTGATGCTGAACAGGTGGCAACAAATACTTGTGGTGCTTCTTGATAGGCGCGCTTGAGCACTTGCTCATCGCTTCCAGTAAAGCCTAGTTGGCGTAAGGTAAACACATCGGGACGCTCAAGTGGCGGCAATACGCCTTGTTTGAGTCCCAGATCATGGAGCGCTTTCATTTTTTGTAAGCCTTGCTTTGCGCCTTCGCGAGGATTGGACGCTTGAGCGGCATTGGATAACGACGCGACATTGCCAATCGATAAGCCTGCGTAGTTATGAGTCGGGCCGACTAATCCATCAAAGTTGACTTCGAATGCTTTCATGACTGTTAACCTTTCTTAAGCGTTTTGAGTGTATAGTTTAAACTATAGTGCTCTTGTTTATTGCGGGAAGTTACGGAATGCCGCAAAAAAACGAATAAATATGAATGCGAAATTGTTGGACTACATTCGTAATGGTTGTCGGCAATGCTTGGGTAAGCGCAGCTGCAGACTAACATTGCCGCAAAGATTATCATCTAATTAACGGAAACAAAAGAATTTCGCAAGATTTATTGATTTGAACAAATTTGTTTTAACAAACCTGAGGTTTTAAGGGCTTATTTTGTCTGTTTGGCTTGGAAATTATCAGTTTGCGGTTTTAAACAAAATGAGTTTGGGTATAATGGAGTTGTAAGCTAATAATTAACTGAATTTAAAGGCATAAAAGAATAAATATGCAGGTAAAGTTGAATAATATTCTGGTTCAAGATGGGTTTTTAGAACTGACTAAAAAGTTAGAAAATAAAACTATCTTAGAAGAATCGTTTGAAATTGCCGGAAAAACCAAATTAACTCTGCTCGCTTCCGGTGTTTTGATGGTCGAACCTTTAGCCAATAAAAGTGAGCTTGATCTGATAATTTCGTCTGGCGTTCATGGAAATGAAACGGCTCCGATTGAAATTGTTGATCGGTTAGTGACTAAAATACTTCGCGCCGAGTTAGCGGTTAGCTGCCGCGTGTTGTTTATTATTGGCAACCCGGTTGCAATGAATATGTCACAGCGTTTTGATATTGAGAACATGAATCGTTTATTTAACGGTAAACACCAAGGCCGCGATCATCATGAAGCTAAACGCGCAGCGTTATTAGAGACAATTGTTGAAAATTTTTATCAAGACAGCGCAGTAGAACGACGTCATTATGATTTGCATACGGCAATTCGCGCTTCTAAACACAACCAGTTCGCCGTTTATCCTTATCCCGATGGTCGCCCATGGAACCAGCAGCAGTTAGCTTTTTTCAAAGCCAGTGGAATTAACACTATTTTATTGGGGCACCAACCTTCCGGAACTTTTTCCTATGCAACCAGTCACCGTTATGGTGCTCATGCCTTTACGGTTGAGTTAGGAAAGGTGAGACCGTTTGGTGAGAATAATCCAGCTGACTTTGCTGCCATTGAGCAAAACTTATCGGCGTTAATTGCGGGTCAAACAATCGCAACTGAGTCGTTTGACAATAAAGATTTTAATTTATTTAAAGTGAAATGCGAATTGATTAAACACAGTGAGTCGTTTCAGCTTAATATTGCTGATGATATTGAAAACTTTACCGAGTTTTCGGCTGGGTTTAAGTTAACCGAAGATGGCGAACACAGTTACACCGTTGCCACGGACGGTGAGGCAATTGTTTTTCCGAATGCCAAGATACCAGTGGGTCAACGAGCAGGATTAATTGTAGAAAGAACACGTATTTAACTACTCGAATGTGTGAATGACAGCAGCACTGCGAAGGAGAAATTAATGAGCAAAGTAAAAGTATCGATTATTGGGGGCGCAGGTTATGGTTCAGCTGAAATCTTGCGTCACTTATTGGTTCGTGACGATGTTGAGGTGTTACGGATCTCGAGCAAAGACTATGTTGGTCAGCCGATCAGTAAAGTTCATCGAGCCTTAGTGGGACATGATGATTTAATCTTGGAAGATATTTCACCAAAAGAGTGTGCTAAAGGTGCTGATATTGTTTTCTTGGCCATGCCGCACATTATTACTGCGAAAGTTGCAATGGAGTTGTTTGATGAAAACGTTCGCATTATCGATCTATCGGGTGATTTTCGCTTAGCTAATCTTGAAGACTACTTGCGCGATTATGCTCCTGAGCATCCGTGCCCTGATCGTTTAGGTACCTTTACTTATGGTATGCCAGAACTTAATGAAACAGCGATTAAATCAGCAAAGCATGTCGCCAGTCCTGGATGCTTTGCAACAGGTATTGCTATGGGGTTGTTACCTTTAGCGGATGCCGGTTTATTAAAAAATGTAAACGTTCGTAATGTATCGATGACTGGATCTTCAGGTTCGGGTGTTAAACCACAAGAAGGTACTCATCATGCCATTCGAGTAAATAATTTAAAAACTTATAAGACACTCCATCATCAGCACCGCAGCGAAATTATTCAAACTCTTTCAAGCGCTGGTGGTGAGGCTATTGCGCTCGATTTTGTTCCGGTATCGGCGCCTTTAGTGCGTGGTATTTTGGCTGTTTCACAACTTGATTTACCAGAAGGGCACAGCGCTGAGTCAATTCAAAAGCTGTATCAAGATTATTACTCCAATCATAAGTTAGTGACGATTATGCCAGTTGGTGTATCACCAGAAGTCGTCGCTGTAGCTGGAACTGCTCGAGTTGAAATTGGTATTACCGTGCGGATTGACGAAGCAACCGGGGTCAAGACACTGTGCTGCACGTCGGCCATTGATAACTTGATTAAGGGTGGTGCAGGCCAAGCGATTCAAAGCTTTAACTTAATGACCGGTAAGCCGATGCACTTTGGTCTCGACGCGCCAGGAATGTGGCCTTAATCAATATTCAGGTGCGTCATTTAAGACGCACCTTGTGGTTTTATAAGCGAGGTGGTTATGGCGGTTAAGCATAAAATTGCGGTAGTGAAAGTCGGTGGCGATGTGTTACTCGACGAAGCCGAGCGAAATGGGCTGGCACGAAACATTAAGCAATTGATTGATTTGAATTGGCGCGTCATTGTTTTACATGGTGGCGGTCCACAAACGAATCGGTTGCAAACTCGACTTGGACTTAAGCCGAATAAAGTGGCAGGGCGTAGGATAACTCAAGCCGCTGACTTACAAGTGGTTAAGCAGGCCATCGCTGGAGAGGTTAATGTCGACTTAACGGCTTGTTTACAGCAACAAGGCGTTGCGGCATTTGGTTGCCACGGAGCATCAGGACAGTTGATCCGAGCTGAAAAACGTCCTCCGATGCAAGTATCTGGTTATGCCGAGCGTATCGATTTCGGTCAAGTGGGCGATGTGACGGAGATAAACGTGAAAGCGCTTATGACGTTACTTGATGCTGGCTTTACGCCCGTAATAGCTACCCTAGGCTTAGGTCGCAACGGTGAAATCTTTAATATCAATGCGGATACAACCGTGGTGAAAATTGCCGCCGCGGTAAAAGCGGATCGACTTTTCTTAACGACCCAAGTGGGCGCAGTATTCGAAGATTTGAATAAGCCTGAAAGTCGCATTGAAGTGATTACACCAAGCTCATCAAAGCGATTGATCGAAAGTGGCGTGATTAATGGGGGCATGATTCCGAAAGTGGAAGAAGCTATTTCATTGCTCGATAGTGGTGTTGGCGCGATAGCCATTGTTTCTGGACGTAACCCGCAAGCTTTTCTTTCGGTTATAAAGTCGCAAGGATTGTTTGGCACTGTGATTACTCGCGAGGCTTGATTGACTTTGTCAGACGCTGATGTGACGGAAGCTACCGATGTGACAGCGTGGTTTGTGTATATGATTCGCTGTGACGATGAGTCTTTGTATAC
>JABXHQ010000171.1 GCA_013373545.1 Gammaproteobacteria bacterium | reverse complement strand
TTAGAAATCAACTCTAAATTATCCCGTGAGCAACAAATCAATATTGCCATAATTTATTCGAATAACCGCCTTGATGCACAAGCGATCGCTAGTGGACTTTCTGAGAATTTTAGTAACATCCAAGGCGCTCACACGCATTATGAAAAACTTACTCTACTTGAGTTAGTCGATTACAAAGACAATATTTCTGCAATATTTATTGCTGAGCCCCTAGATGACGCGAGTATCTCGCAACTGGTGGCGTATGGCGTCGACCAACATATCGTAATTTTTTCGCCATTCGAAGGCGATGTCGAACGTGGTGTGCTTGGCGGGCTTTCAGTGCAGGCTACGGTACGCCCATTAATTAACAAAGATACGCTAGAAAAAAGTCAATTGAAGATAAAACCTTTTTATTTGAAAGTGGCAAAACTCTATGAGTAAATCAAATTGGCTGGCCAAACTCAAATCGAACCGTGGCTTACAGAGCCAGTTGGTTATCGGATTTTTCTTTATAGCACTGATTTTATTTTTTCTGTGGTCGTTAAACCGCTATTGGCAAAACACCTTACAACCAAGGCTTTACCTCACCGCTAATACACAAGCGAATATATTGGCACAATCTCAAGCGAAAGTGTTGCTCGAAACATTAGATCGCACAGCAAGCCAATATCTTGTTGAAGAAGTAAAAGATGTTATTCAAGAAATGCTCATTGTTGAAGATCCAAGCATCGGTGGGCGATTTATTAAAAACATCTCACTACAGATTGATTATTCAAATGTAAATATCGAAAACGGTGCGCTAGATTTTAGCGAAGGCGAGCAAGACTGTAACAGCTGCTTTAGTGTTGATGTGCCCTTAATCAACCGCGAAGGTGAAATATTAGGATTAGCAACCTTTGCCATAAGCGACCGCTACTTTAAGCTATTAAGCGCTGAGGTCAAATCAAAACTATTCGCCGAAACCCAAATGACACTCGCATTAGTGGTTGCGGTTTGGATTATAATGACCATTATGTTTCATCGATTGCATAAAGCAAAACAAATTGTTGAAGCATCGGATTTAGCGAAAACGCGTTTTATGGCTAACGTCACCCATGAATTGCGCACACCGCTCAACGCAATTTTGGGTTATACACAATTGTTTAAGAATGATCGTGAGTTAATGAATATTCACAGCCAAGGAATCGAAACCATAGACAAAAGCGCCGAACATTTGCTGCTAATGATCAACGATATTTTAGAGTTTTCACGATCCAATGAAGATAATTTGGTTTTACATCCAGTCGAAATTAATTTTATTGGTTTTCTAACCACTTTGGTTGAAATGTGTAAGGTTCGAGCGAAACTGAAGCATCTGCCTTTTGTTTATAATTTTGATCCTGAGTTACCGTCGGTGATTGTAGCCGATGACAAGCGGTTACGGCAGGTCTTATTAAATTTACTAAGCAATGCCATTAAGTTTACCCAGCAAGGTGAAGTGAGTTTTAATGTTCAGCTACAAAGTCAACGCCATTCTTCTGCAACAATAAAGTTTGAAATAGTCGACAGCGGCATTGGCATTGCTCGCGATCAATTAACCAATATTTTCATTCCTTTTCATCAACTCGACAATCCCATAACCCGTGCAGAAGGCTCTGGCTTAGGACTGACCATTAGTCAGCGATTAATTTCACTAATGGGAAGTCGGTTGACGGTCGAGTCTGAAATTGGAAAAGGCAGTTGCTTTGCTTTTTCGATTGAGCTTCCGGTGCTCGATAGCGCCCCCATCTGCTTAGAGATAACTGAAGACCATGACAATGAGGCTGGCCCCATAAATCTTCCTGACGCAGTCATATTAGATAACTTGCGTCAACATGCTAAGTTGCACAATATCTTAGGCATTCGCTCACAAATAGACGAACTTACCAAAGATCCGCACTATGCAAGCTTTGTTGAACAGATCAAACCTTATATTGATAACTATCAGTTTAAACAATTACAGCAATGGTTAGAGAAAATCGAATCCTCAACCTGATAGCAGCCCTAAGGATTTAACCCTTACCCACACCATTTGTCCTTCATAGAGCTTAAGTTGTACGAGTGAACGCCGAGTAATCTCGGCATATATGGTGTGATCATTCTTCTGTAACACCACCCCGACTCTTGGTTGCTCTGATGATTGTTTAATACTTCTAATTTCCATCATAAATTGATTGAGTACACTTGATTGCTTTTCTTCCGTTAACGACAAACTAACGTCACGCGCGGAAATTCTTACCAATGTTGGCGGCTGTGGACGCACGCCATCTGAACGAAACTCTTGCGGCAGGAAAAGCACACCCAAAGGTGACTGCGCAACCCATAACATATCTTGCTGGTCATACTTAGTTTGCGTAATGGGAATTATTTGAGCCAACGATTCGCCAACCTCTAGCCCTTGATTCGGCTCAAGCATCCTTTGATGGAGATCGGCACAGTAATTCACCCTGCCATCTTCCACTACGAGAGCATGCTGGGTTAGTACGGCAAGTTCAGGTAACGTATGCGAGATCCAAAGCATCGGCACGTTAAATTTGTCTTGATACTGCTTGATAATCGATAGTAATCTCGAGCGCGAGGTGGTATCTAATGCTGACATAGGTTCATCAAGCAGTATTAGCTGAGGTTTAATTATCAACGACCTTAACAGCGCGACTCGCTGCTGTTCACCACCCGATAGCTGCGCTGGAAGCTTATTTAATAATGCTTTACAGGCAAACTTTTCCAGCAGTATTGTTTGCTCCTCTACCGCGAGAGGATCGGATGCTCGTTTGCGCGCATATTCAATATTTTGCAATACGGATAAATGCGGCAATAAGTTTTCACTCTGACGAATATAAGCGACTTCTCGATCTGAGCATTGCACGCGATGGGCAGCAGATTGGGTCCAATGACTTCCATTAAAACTTACTGCACCCGAGTGCGGGCATAAGAAACCAGCCAGTATATTCAATAACGTTGACTTGCCACTGCCTGAAGCACCGACTACCCCAAGACAACCGGACCATTCAACTTTAAGTTGTGCAGCTAATTTAAAGTCTTGTCTTGGATATTGAAAAGCAAAATTAAGGTCAAGTTGATTCACGATCGACCTCCTTTGATTTGGCTACCCACATTGGCGTATAGGCGGTAAATCGATACAAGATCAACAGTGTTACAAATGAAAAACCCACCAGCAACAACGACAAACGATGGGCTTTTGCGTAATCGATAAGTTCAACATACTCATAAATTTGGATCGCAACGACTTTGGTTTCTCCCGGAATACTCCCACCAATCATTAACACAACCCCAAATTC
>JABXHQ010000010.1 GCA_013373545.1 Gammaproteobacteria bacterium | reverse complement strand
GAGAGTTGCTGATAGTCTGCAAACCAAGCCGCAAGTGCCGCTTTTGCGTTACTGTCGTAAAGCGCGGGGTAAAGATTTTGCAAAGTGACTTCCGGCGCACTGAGAGCGGCAAAAAATAAGGTATGGTCGATTTCGAACTGAGTCATTAATTGCAATAAAGAAGTGACTATCGGTGCCGGTGAATTCGCTGTGTTTGATTCCGGCGGCAGTCCGAGTTTATCGTGATACATTTGTGCTAGGCCACGACTCAACTGCGTGTCATAAAGGGCAATCCCATCGCGAAAAATATCGTGGTCGTCAATTATTGCGGCTAATGCGTTGGCTAAACAAATTAAGTTCCAGCGTGCAATCGCGGGTTGCTGACTAAATCGATAGCGGCGTTTTTGCGCGTCAGTCGTATTTGGAGTGAAGTCGGGATCATAATTATCGAGCCAACCGTAAGGACCATAGTCAATGGTTAACCCTAAGATTGACATATTGTCGGTGTTCATCACGCCGTGGACAAATCCCACGCGTTGCCAATGAACAATCATCTGTGCCGTGCGTTGGCAGACCGCAGCAAAAAACACGGCATAGCCTTGTTCATTGTGGCCTAGCTCCAAGGCTGCAAATTCACGGTCCATCACAAAATGTAAAAACTGTTTGAGTAAGTCATGTTCTTGGCGTGCAGCGAGCAATTCAAAGTGACCAAAACGGATGAAAGACGGTGCGAGGCGGCAGACAATTGCGCCCGGCTCGGCCGCGGCATTTCCATCGTACATAACATCGCGCACTACCGCTTCACCGGTCGAAACTAGACTCAGTGCTCGTGTGGTAGGAATGCCTAAATGGTGCATCGCTTCGCTGCATAGAAACTCGCGAATCGAAGAGCGCAGCACGGCTCGGCCGTCACCTTGACGCGAATAAGGAGTGGGACCGGCGCCTTTTAGCTGCCATTCGTAGCGGTGCTGAGCATGGCACAGTTCTGCAATGGTCAGTGCACGCCCGTCGCCGAGTTGGCCGGCCCAATGCCCGAATTGATGGCCGCCGTAACAGTTTGCGAAAGCCGGGCTAGACTCAAGAGAGCGATTGCCCGCTAGCCAAGCAATAAACGCCTGGTCATCAGCAAAACCCGGTGGTAATCCGAGCTCTTGAGCGAGTGCTTGGGAATAAATTGCCAGTTGCGGTGCTACTACGGGAGTGGGGTCGCAACGGTGCCACAGCTTTCCTGGCGTTTGTTGTGGTTGGTGCGAGGAATGTCCGGCGCCCGGTAATGCAGCGGTTATGCTCGGAGACAGCAAACTTTCTATATACGATAATACGTCGCTCATTAACTCGGATCACTTGCTTTATGCGATTGAATCTAATAATCGCTAGTGTAACGAAGTTTGCCGTTGATTTTAACGCTAGAAAATGTAGGGGTTTTATTCGTCTGAACTCATGGCGGGAGTTAAGCGAAAAAGGCCAAGCATAAAGCTTGGCCAGGGGCAGACTGGAAAGGTTGTTGTTGGACGGCGATTATTCTTAGCGCTGCAACACTCGAATGGCGCCATTGACATTTTCTAACTCAACTTTTACCGCGCCATTCCCATTACTGGCGGCCATTGAAGCGCCAACCCATTTGTGCTTTTTCACCGCTACGCCAAAGTCATTTGAAAGTGACCCGTTAACGGTCGAGGCGTCAAGGTTAACGTCATCGAGGTTTGGTAGGCGTAACGTAATGGTGCCATTGACCGATTCAAGATCGATGCGCTTTGTGCTATCAAATCGATTGAGTTCGATATCAACATTGCCATTGACGCTGTCGACTTTAATATCCGCCGCGCTGCCGTCACTGCTTAAATTACCATTAACTAAATCAGCATCAAGGGTGCCACTGACGCCTTTAATGGTCAGGTTGCCATTGACCAATTCGATCTCATCCAGGTTAACTTGGTTAGGTACCATGAGCGTGTAATCAACGCGCGAATGGCCTTGATTGTAGCCTTTGTCTTGTGCTTTTTGATATTCAGTTTTAACACTTAGGCGACTGGTACTGGCATCAATTTCAACGCTAATGCGGTCGCGCAGTGCTTGAGTCGACGCTGAAATTTCTGCGCGTAAGGTCACTTGATTACAGTCACAAGCGGTAATGGTGACATCGCCGTTAATATTGCTCAGCTCGATGGTTCCCTTAGCATCAAAGTCGTAGACTTGATTGATTTCGTCTTGAACTTTTGCGCTGGCGGGTAAAAGGGTTAGTGCGCCGAATAGTGTTAACGCACTTTTGCCGATTAGTGACATAATATTCTCCATGAGGTTTGTGGTTTTCTAGTTGGACGTGGGCCAAGAGAAAATCGTTGGAACCGAATGTGAAAATATTTTGTGCAAAGCTTAAGTCAACGCAAATTAAGGATAAGAATGTGGCAAAAGTCGTTGCTCTATCCACCACCAAACGCAAAAAGTTGAAAGCGCAGCGCCGTAAGCGAACGACATTATGTGCGCATCAACATCACCGTTGGGAAGTGATTAAAGAAACTGAGTTTGACTCGAAGCAGGGCCGCCTAGTGACGCGTTATCGTTGCCAGCGGTGCGGTGCCGAACGAGTCGGCACCGAGTAGTGCGGATTATTGTGACAGCGCGCGCTTTTGCTCATCGATGAGCTCGCGGATGCCATTTTTACCATGATCCAACATGGCTTGCAGTTCTTCATAACTAAAGGCCGCGCCTTCGGCAGTTCCTTGAACTTCAATGAAGCCACCATTTTCATCCATAATGATATTCATATCGGTTTCGGCTTTGCTGTCTTCGGCATAGTCAAGATCGAGCACTGGGGTTCCGTTGTAAACGCCTACGGAAACCGCCGCAATCATATGGCGCAGTGGATTCACTTTGACTTTCTTTTGCCGAATTAACCAATTAATCGCGTCAACTAAGGCCACACATGCGCCGGTAATGGAGGCCGTGCGAGTGCCGCCGTCGGCTTGCAAAACATCACAATCAATATGAATGGTGTGCTCACCTAAAAGTTTTAAATCGACGGCTGCACGTAGCGAACGACCGATTAAGCGTTGGATTTCTTGGGTGCGGCCCGATTGTTTCCCGCGCGCGGCTTCGCGATCACTGCGGCTATGGGTTGCGCGCGGTAACATGCCATATTCAGCGGTAAGCCAACCTTGATCTTTGCCCTTTAAAAAGCGTGGCACGCCATCGACCACAGAAGCGTTGCACAGTACGCGTGTCTCACCAAACTCAATTAACACCGAGCCTTCGGCGTGTTTAGTAAACTGTCGTGTGATGGTGATGGGACGTAATTGGTTGGGGGTTCGACCACTTGGGCGCATAAACTCTCCTACTTTAGTTGACGATCTTAGCTGACGTGGGTTAGCGCGGATGTTGATTTGAGTGCGGCCATTATAAACAATTGCCCGCAAAATTGGCACCGTCATCCGCGGTTGAGTTGAGATGATCCGCTGCGTAAACTTAGATACAATAACCGCTTCTTCTACGTTAAGGTGACCACATGATTCATAGTATGACCGCATTCGCGCGGCAAGCCATTAAGGCCGACTGGGGCAATGCTCATTTTGAGATTCGCTCCGTTAATCAACGATTTTTGGAAACCAATTTTCGCTTACCGGAAGCCTTCCGCTCGATTGAGTTTCAACTGCGTGATCGACTTCGTAAACGTCTAAACCGTGGCAAAGTGGATGTCAGCTTGCGCTTGGAGTACTCACCGACTGACTCCGATGCCATTGCCATTAATGAACAACTTGCCAAGCAACTAATCACCGCACACCAGCAATTGCAAGCCGCGGCACAAGTTGAGCAACCCCTGCAAATTACCGATTTGATGCGTTGGCCGGGCTTAATTCAAACCACTGAATTAGATACCTCACAAGTGGAAAAACAACTATTGGTAGCATTTGACGAAGCGATTGATGCTTTGATCGCCATGCGCCAACGTGAAGGCACGTCGTTAATTGATATCATTATGGCGCGTCTTGACGGTATTGCTGAGCAAGTTACGCTGGTGCGCGGCCAAATGGCTGAGATCATTAAGTGGCAACGTGAGCGCATTATGACGCGCTTCGAAGAGGCCAAGGTAGAGTTGGATCCTGAGCGCTTAGAACAAGAAATGGTCATGCTGGCGCAAAAAGTGGATGTAGAAGAGGAGCTGGATCGACTCGATACCCATTTGCAAGAAGTTGCGCGTTTGTTGAAGAAAGGCGGCGCGATTGGCCGGCGCTTGGACTTCTTGATGCAGGAATTGAACCGTGAAGCGAATACGCTTGGCTCGAAGTCAATTAGCCCGATTACCACGGCTGCGTCGGTTGAGATTAAAGTTCTGATTGAGCAAATGCGCGAGCAGATTCAGAACATCGAATAGGCGCTAAAATACTGCTATGATGAAAAATTAGCAGCGGCATTGGCTGTATTAACCTTGATCGACAATAGGTGAATATGAATACATATCCAGGCACTTTGTATATCGTTTCGGCGCCGAGTGGTGCGGGTAAAACCAGCTTGCTCAAAGCGATGCTGCAACAGACCAATGCGGTACGTATTTCGGTATCGCACACCACGCGTAAGCAGCGTGCGGGCGAAGTTGAGGGGGAAGATTATCACTTTGTCAGCGTAGAGCAGTTCCAAGCCATGATCGATCAGCAGGCATTTTTGGAGTATGCCAAGGTGTTCGACAATTTTTATGGTACTTCTCGAGAGTCGGTTCAGCAGCAATTGGATGCCGGTACCGATATTATCCTGGAAATTGATTGGCAAGGTGCCCGGCAAATTCGTTCTTTAATGCCGAAGTCGCGCAGTATCTTTATTTTGCCGCCTTCACGTAACGCTTTGATGGAGCGGCTGGAAGGGCGTGGCCAGGATTCGAAAGAGGTAATTGAGCGGCGTATGGCGGCCGCCAAGGAAGAAATGTCGCATTACAACGAATATGATTATTTGGTGATTAACGATAATTTCGAGCAGGCGCAAGAAGAGTTAGCCGCAATTTTTGTCGCCGAGCGCCAAACCATGGCCAGTCAAGGCCGTCGCCATGAACAATTAATCAACAATCTTTTGGCGTAAGGCCACTTTCTGGGTTATTATTAGCGGCTATTTTGCCAAGACGCGCCTGCCGGTTCGCCTTGGCTGAGCCATTAAGCCTTTGGTTCGTGTTGTGAACCGAGCGGGTTTTAAAGTTTTAAACAATTGGAGAGATTCGAATGGCACGAGTGACCGTTCAAGATGCAGTCGACAAAATCGGCAACCGTTTCGATTTGGTATTAGTTTCATCCAAGCGTGCGCGCCAGTTGGCCACTCAGGGTAAAGATCCGATGGTTGATTGGGACAATGACAAGCCAACCGTTGTCGCGCTACGCGAAATTGAAGAAGGCTTGGTAAATCGCGGCAATGTTGACCGCCTTGGTCAAGTTGTTGAAGAAGACATGGGTTTCGCTGAATAATCCAGTCTAACTTTAGTATTCTAAAGCTACCGTTCTTCCTCTGGAAGCGGTAGCTTTATTGTATCTGTTCTATTATTCTCAATGAACTGGGCGCGCCACTGTATAGCGGTGTGGACCGATTTATAGATTCCTTGAATAATCAGTATCTTGCGGAGAAGCTTGCTTGTATTTGTTCGCCGGTTTAAAAGAACAACTTGAAACTTACCTAGACGCCGATTTGGTTAAGCAAATTGCCGATGCTTATGTCATGGCTCGCGATGCTCACCAAGGGCAGTTGCGTTCATCGGGTGATCCTTATATTACCCATCCGGTCGCGGTGGCGCGAATCTTAGCGGAATATCATTTCGATCCACAGACCATTATGGCCGCTCTGCTGCACGATGTGATTGAGGACTGTGATGTTTCCAAAGAGCAATTAGCGGAACATTTTGGTAACCAAGTCGCGGATCTGGTTGAAGGGGTGAGTAAGTTAACCCAGATCAAGTTTCGCACTCGGGCTGAAGCGCAGGCGGAAAACTTCCGCAAAATGATGATGGCAATGGTGCAAGACATTCGGGTTATTCTGATTAAGCTTGCTGATCGGCTCCACAATATGCGCACCCTTGGATCGCTGCGACCCGACAAGCGCCGTCGTATTGCCAATGAGACCTTAGAAATTTATGCCCCTATTGCACTGCGTTTGGGGATGTACGGGATCCGCAGTGAGCTTGAAGATCTCGGCTTTTCAGCGCGCTATCCCATGCGCTATCGAGTATTGAAAGAGTCCGTCAAGAAAGCTCGCGGCAACCGCAAAGAAATCGTCAACACCATTATTGAAACGATTCAAGAACGCTTGCAGGCCGATGTGTTGCATGCACGTGTGGTCGGCCGCGAGAAAGACCTGTTTAGTATTTATCGGAAGATGAAAGAAAAGCGCAGTTCGTTTAATGAAGTAATGGACGTCTACGCATTCCGTGTCATTTGTGACAGTGAAGACACTTGTTATCGCATACTCGGCTTTTTGCACAGTTTATATATTCCAGTTCCTGGCCGTTTTAAAGATTATATTGCAATACCAAAAGCCAATGGCTATCAAAGTTTACATACCACTTTAAAAGGCCCACATGGCTTGCACATTGAGGTGCAAATTCGCACTGAGTCGATGGAGCAAATGGCTGAAAATGGTGTTGCAGCGCACTGGCTTTACAAGTCAAATAATGATTCCAATCCAGCTGAACTTAAAGCGCGTGAATGGATGAAGAGCCTGATGGAATTACAAAGCCGCGCGGGCGACTCAATGGAGTTCATTGAGAACGTTAAAATTGATTTGTTTCCCGATGAAGTTTTTGTCTTTACGCCGAATGGCTCGATTATTGTTTTACCGCACGGCGCAACGCCAATCGACTTTGCCTATGCGATTCATACCGATGTTGGAAACAGTTGCATTGCGTGTAAAATCGACCGCCAAATTATGCCGTTAAGTACCCCGCTAATTAACGGCAGTACGGTTGAGATCATTACCGCTCCGGGTGCCAAGCCAAATCCAAGTTGGTTAAGTTTCGTTATAACCGGAAAAGCGCGTGCGAATATTCGTCACTTCTTAAAGCACCTGCGCCAAGACGAGGCCATCGATCTCGGTGTGCGTTTGTTAGATAGAGCGTTGGGCGGAAAATCCTTAAGTGATTTTAGTGATGAAACTAAGCAACAATTGGCAACTAACATTCGTCATAAATCATTTGACGATGTATTAGCGGAAATTGGACTGGGCCGTTTAGCCAGCATTGTGATTGCTCATCGCTTAATGCCAAAACTTGACGATGAAGTAGACACTGAAGAGAGTGAACAAAAACCATTAGCGATCCGCGGGACCGAAGGGCTACTCGTGAGTTATGCGAAATGTTGTCATCCAATTCCTTATGAGCCGATTGTGGCGTTTGTTTCTGCCGGCCGTGGAATTATTATTCATCGAGCGGATTGCAAAAACGTCGCGAAACATCAAGCCGACGAACATAAGTATATGCCGGTGCAATGGGAAGAGAATATTGCCGGTGAATTCACCGTTGAACTAAAAATTGTGGTGTTTAATGAGCGCGGTGTACTTGCTCGAGTAACCAGCGTGATTGCCGATGCCGAAGCTAACATTGTAAATATTGATATTGATCCGCAAGATGGCGTTACCAATATTTTAAACTTTACCATGACGGTGAGAGACCGGTTACATCTTGCGAACATTATTCGCAAAGTTCGTCGTCATAAATTTGTTAATAAAATTACTCGTAGTAAGTAAAGTATTAAAAGGGAATCTAATGACTAAAACGATTATTAATACTGAGCAAGCGCCAGCCGCCATTGGAACTTATTCGCAGGCCGTTAAGGTTCAAGACACCGTTTATTTTTCTGGGCAAATCCCTCTTGATCCTGTTTCAATGGAGTTGAAAAACAGTAGTATTGAAGAGCAAATTCACCAAGTGTTTAAAAATTTAACTGCGGTTGCGAATGCGGCCGGCGGCGAGCTGAACGATATGGTGAAGTTGAATATTTTCCTTACCGACCTGTCTTGTTTTGCTACGGTCAATGAAATCATGGCTGAGTATTTTCAAGCGCCTTATCCTGCTCGCGCAGCTATCGGCGTTAAGGAGTTACCGAAAGGAGCCAATGTGGAAATGGATGGCATCTTAGTTATTAATTCCTCTGCGAGCTAAGGCTGTTTGAGAAAGATTAATGAGAGAGAATCGTCTAGCGCGGATCACCGCATTGCTTAATGATCGTCAGCCCGATTTAACGGTGCTGATGGATCAAGTTCATAAGCCGCATAATTTAGCGGCGATTGTACGAACGGCCGATGCGGTTGGGATCGGAGAAGTACATGCAGTTCGCGCGGAAGGACAAATCAATCGCTGCGGTGGTACTGCAATGGGCAGTGATCGCTGGGTTAAAACTCATCGCTATGAGAATTTTGATCAAGCAATCACACGCTTGCGAGAGTCTCCTGTGCAAGTATTGGCTGCGCATTTTTCCGATCGAGCAGTGGATTTTCGCAGCATCGATTACACTAAACCGACTTGTATTCTATTAGGTGCCGAAAAATACGGGGTAACTGAGCAAGCAGCAGCTGCGGCCGACGAGCACATTTTGATTCCAATGTTAGGCATGGTGCAGTCGCTTAATGTTTCAGTCGCGAATGCAATTATATTGTACGAAGCGCAGCGCCAAAGGCAAGCCGCGGGTATGTACGGTCAACGCAAGATTGATGACGATACCTATCATAGGTTGTGTTTTGAATGGCTGCATCCAAAGATAAAACAGTTTTGTTTGAAGCATAAAATTCGTTACCCAAAACTTGATGAATTCGGCGATATCGATGATGCCGAGTGGCAAATATTGCGTCAGCAGGTCAATCAAAAATAGCAGTAGAGGCAACAGTGGACGTTGAATTAAAAAATCGAATTCACCACCTAGATTTTATTCGTGGAATAGCAGTACTAGGCATTTTGGCAATGAATATTGTTGCTTTTGCTTTACCTTTTAGTGCTTATGCTAATCCATATAGCTTTGGTGATTTTTCCGGCGCAAACTTTTACGCTTGGTTGGTCGGACACTTAGTCTTTGACCTGAAGTTTATGGCGATTTTTTCTATGCTGTTTGGTGTTGGCATCGCTATTTTTTGTCAACGAGCGGAAGCGAAACACCTCGCCAGTGAAAAGCTTCATTATCGACGAATGACCTGGTTATTCGTATTCGGCTTGATCCATGCTTACTTGATTTGGTGGGGCGATATTTTAGTCGCCTATGCGTTGGCCGGTAGTCTTACCGTATTAATGCGCAATATCAGTAACCGCGCGATGCTTTGGAGTGCTGCCGGATTGATGTTGTTCTATTCTTTATTTATGTTGCTGCAAGCATTAATGTTTCCATTTTTGTCAGAGCAAGACATTCAACAAAGCATACTTCCATTTTGGTTACCTGAGGCCTCAGTTCTGAGTGAAGAAGTGGCGGCTTACCAAGGTAATTGGTCAACCGCATTAGCCTATCGAGTAGAACAAACACTTTCGATTCAACCGTACTTGCTGTTTTATCTGCCGCGAATCATTGCACTCAATTTGATTGGGATTTTACTTTATCGTAGTGGTTTTTTTGCCGGGCGTTGGAAGTCATCGGTTTATGCACTTTGCGCAACTGCTGGTGTTTTACTGGGGTTAGCCGTTACGGCTTATGGCGCGAACCTAAACTTATCACATCAATTTGACTGGCGCTTTTCAATGGCGGATGGAATGCAATTTAATTATTGGGGCAGTCTGCTGAGTGCTTTTGGCTACCTCGCTTTGTTGATGCTAATTTCACAAAGTCTTAAAGGTTTTTTACATGAGACTTTTTGTCGCGTTGGGCGTATGGCATTTACGAATTACATTGCGCAGTCAATATTAGCAACTTTGTTTTTTTACGGTTTTGGTTTTGGTTATTTTGCAACATTAGAACGGGCAGAGTTGTGGTGGGTAGTGGGCAGTATTTGGCTCATCATTATGATTTTTTCTTGGTGCTGGTTAAGTTTCTTTAAACAAGGTCCTCTCGAGTTATGCTGGCGGTTATTGACCTATGGCGTTAATCGATAATTACCAATGGATGTTAAAGCCTTACAACAAAATCAATCCATTATCGTAGATTGTCGGCGCCGAGAAGATTACTTAAACTGCCACTTAGCTGGTAGCGTCAATATTGCAGCCGCGGAATTATTCGAGCGGATGCACGAATTGCCAATTAAAGCCACGCCATTAAATATTGTGGTCGATGACATTACACGCAGCGCGGCGTTATCTTTCTTTAACGAACGGCAATTTAATCTAAACTCTATCTTATCTTGGCAAGCTGTAAAGGAGCAGGAAGCGCT
>JABXHQ010000033.1 GCA_013373545.1 Gammaproteobacteria bacterium | reverse complement strand
TTGGGTCGTTAGCTCAGTTGGTAGAGCAGTTGACTTTTAATCAATTGGTCGCAGGTTCGAATCCTGCACGACCCACCAAATTTCAAAAGGCCGCTAAGTTAAGCGGCCTTTTTGTTTTCAGGGTACAGCTAAAGATTAAAGCTGGTGTTAAAGCGACGAGTCGCAGGCCGGATTGCCGGACCATCGAATCCTGCACGACCCACACAACTCTGGAAAGACGGCTTAGCAAATTGGTTTCAAATTTATCTCAAGCTTTAATACTTTGCACCCATAAAGCAATGGGAGTTCATATTTAATCTAAGCGATCAGATATAATCTATATTGGTTCCTGACTATTTTCTTAATGATGTCCTCATATATTTAACATAGTAAAATGGGTATTGGCTGTGTTCGAACGAACAAGAGAGGAATGACTGCCGTGCAGTCTTCGATATATGAAATGGAGAAACTAAATTTTGACCGATAACAAATCAATTTTTGATGATATATCGAGTACAATTCATAAATCTTTTCTAGGCAATCTGCTGTTTGGAGAATTTACATTCAAATTTTTTAAACTGCTTTTTCTAGGAAGCTTTATACTTTACTTTATTTGCATTCTAGCCGTGTTTATTCATCAAGAGTTACCAATTGTATTGATGTTTACGTTTTTTGTTGGCCTATTTATTTTTTCTGTTGCCAGTTTTTTCTCAGAAAAAGTTAAAAGTAGAATACTTGTCAGCGATTATGATTTTCAAAAAGCAAAGCTAGGGTTGGGTCTTTTAGTTTATACGTCTGGTACAGCGGTTACGGGATTGACGTTGAGATGGATGTTTTAAAGAAATTATATAGTGGCAAGTTTAGCGGGGGTATTGATTGCTCTTTTCATCCACTGTCTCATTTTGTTATTCCTTACTATCTCTTATGAGCGGTTGAACAACCTGCATTTTCTTTCGTTAAACTTTCTCTGTTAGCACCTTTGCGCTATGTTGCATTAATTCATTAGCGTAATCGACTTTTGCCTCATTTATGGTCTTTGCGTGAAAAGCGTGTTCATCAGAGCGCTTATGGTCATCCTTTACGAACTTCTGCATTCCTCATGGCTTAATTGAATCAAAATTGCTGGCGGTGTTTAACGCTCAAAACCGCTTGGAACCCGGTTATTTTCAAGTCTGAAATATTTTGTTAAATATATTGAGCGCTGGTCTGATAAGTTAGCGGTAATAAAATGTATCTATATTGACTAAGTCCGGAGTTACTCCACATGCGTAGTGAAATCGTTACATTCATTAACAAAATGTGGGTGACATTGCAAAAAGATGCGGTGGATACTGTTCCACTTCATTGGAATCGCCAGCATAAAAAGGAAAATACGATGCGCAATCTATTAAAACAATCGTTGGTATTGATGTGTGCCTTAATAAGCCTCTCAGCTTATTCAAGCGCCGCAGATATACCGGTAAAAGATTTCTTTAAAAACCCAAGTTACACCAATCTACAGATATCACCAAACGGCAAACATCTCGCTTTGCTATCGCCAATCAATGATCGCCGTAATATTGTGATTATGGATCGTGATGATAAGAAAGGGTTGGTTAATCCAAGAGCTTTGACTGGTTTATCGGATCAAGACGTTGCAGGCTTTTTTTGGGCCAACAACAAAGACATCGTTTTTACGATGGACTCAGACGGTAACGAAGCGTTCAGTTTATTTAAGGTAAGTGTTGAAGACAAACCGCGTATTGCGCAGTTAGTTTCGTCAACCGTTGGGCGTTCAGGTATTCGTTCTGCGAGCGTTGTTCACACGTTGCCGGACGATCCGGATAACATCTTAGTACAGTTCAATGGTCGCCGTGTTGCTGCGCCAGATCTGTATATTTTGCCCCTCGACAGCGAGTGGTCAAACAGCCGTCAGAAAAATCCTAAAATGCGCATAGTGGCCAAGAATCCTGGTGATGTTCAAAGCTGGATTTTAGACCATGATGGTGAAGTTCGCGGTGCATTTTCAATTAAAGGGCTAACCGGTACTTTCCATTATAAAGGTAAAGGTGAAGAAGAGTTTAAAGTTCTTCGCGAGTTTGATGTGCATGATGAAAACATTACACCTTTAGCGTTCGATTATGACAATAAAACCATGTTTGTTGCTTCGAATATTGGCCGTGATCGCAACGCGATTTATAAATTCGATCCTGAAGCTAATAAGTTAGGCGAGCTAATTTTTGAGCATGATGTGGTCGACGTCACTAACTTAATGATGTCACGTCACCAGCAAAAAGTGCTAGGTGTGAGTTTCATGTATGAATACCCGGAGACGGTATACTTTGATGCTGCAACTGAAGCAATGATGAAGGGCCTCAAGCAAGCTTTTCCTGATAAGCAAGTTAATCTTACCTCTACCACAAAAGATGAGACGCTTAGCATTGTAGCGGTCGCAGACGATAATGATCCGGGTAAATACTTTCTTTATGATCGTAAAAATAACAAGCTGACCTTCTTATTGGAGCGCATGCCTTGGTTGAAAGCGGAAATGTTATCGGAAATGAAACCGTTTAAATTCAAAAGCCGCGACGGTCTTGATATTCACGGTTACATTACCATTCCTAAAGACTCAAACGGTAAAAACTTACCGTTGATTGTAAATCCTCATGGCGGTCCATTTGGTATTCGTGACAACTGGGGCTTTAATCCAGAGCATCAGTTTTTTGCAAGCCGCGGTTACGCAACTATACAAGTGAACTATCGAGGTTCTGGTGGCTATGGTCGTAAGTTTGAGCAAGCCGGCTATGGCGGAAAGTGGGGCGCTGAAATGCAAAACGACCTTACTGATGCGGTTAAGCATTTAATCAAAGAGGGTGTTGCTGATCCAGAACGTGTGTGCATCTACGGTGCAAGCTACGGTGGCTATGCAACCATGGCTGGTTTAACGTTTACGCCCGATCTTTATAAATGCGGAATTAACTATGTTGGTGTAACCGATGTAGGCTTGTTATTTGAGTCAATGCCAAAGCATTGGGAACCACAGAAAGAAGTTATGAAGGTTCGCATTGGTGATCCTGATGATGAAGAGTTAATGAAACGTATGTCACCACTGGCACACGTCGATAAAATTAAAGCACCATTAATGATTGTTCATGGTAAGAAAGATCCGCGCGTTGTCGAAGAACATGCGAATGCTTTACGTGATGCGCTTGAAGATCGAGGTATTGAACTATCGGATGATGAGTGGATTATGAAAGTGAATGAAGGTCATGGTTTTAGAAAGGAAGAAAACCGTATTGAGCTATACACTAAGATGGAGAAGTTTTTGAAAAAGCATCTTAAGTAACGCTAAATCAATGCAATAAAAAAGCCGGCGTGTGCCGGCTTTTTTTATGGCTTTTGATTTAATACGCAGTATTTAGTGTAATCGCCTATTTCATTGGCCGTCCATTCGCCTTTAGGTTTTTCCTTCATATCTTCACACCACTCATCACTGCCGACTTCCGGGCTACATCCAGCCAGTAGTAGCATACCGATAATTATCAAAATGCTTGATTTCATAAGTTCTCTCTTTAGTTACGGCGAAAATCTAATTATACCGGAAGCCACGGATTTTGGGTGTATTGAATCACAATACTGGTAGCCAGAATAAGTTGTCCGGCATAATACAAAGGTAAGCCCACGGCTTTATCAATTAACTTGGGAGTTTTAAAGCGGTGTGTGGCAACAAAAAAATCCGACAACATAAACAGTAGGGCACCCAAGCCCATTAAGGTGAAATGCTGGTCAATGCGGAGCGACAGTGCCAGAGCTGTCATTGCGGTTAGCAAGCCGCCATAAAGTAACACGGGGAGGCGAAGTTGTTGCGCAATGCCCGGCTTGAGCCAAACGTAGACGCGAGAGCCGCAAATCCACATCACCAATAAACCGGCAAAAAAGGAGCCGGTTGAACTATCAAACCCGGAAAAAGCAATCATGTAAATAATGTGTCCGAGCGCAAATGCCGCCATCCCGAGAGCAAACAATAACGTCTTGCGGCCGAGTAATAATACATCTCCAATAACCCCAAACAAAAGTGCAAGGCCAATCAACCCGCCGTAATGGCTAGTGGTTGCTGGCGCTAAGCTAAACCAGTAAGCGAGTAAACCGAGTGAGGCCAAGGTTTTGAAGATGACAATCCATGAGCGTTTGTTTAAATAGTGCCCAATCACTAATAACGCTACGCAAGTGCCAACACCGGCGAGTATGAGATAGGAAATAATATCGAACATCGTTTTATAACACTTTGTTTTAAAAGCACATTACTCATCAAGCTCGAGATAAAAGTCAAGGGTAAATCTTACCCTTGATTGAATATCTCAAAATTAGCATACTCGCCCGGGCCTGAATATCTGCAAAAATATTTGGGTATTTGAATTTGAAACGCTCAAGTTCAAATTGCTCCCTTTTGCATTTTTGGCAGCCGTTTTGGCTGCCTTTTTTATGGCCGTAAAAAGTTAGTAAATTGGCTGAGTAAGCAATTGGTTAGCTGTGTCGCCGATTTGCTTGCGGTTGAATAAGAACTGGCGCTTTTTACCACCTACTTGACGCCACAATACCGCAGCGCGGACCGCAGCGAGCAGTAACGCGCGGATTTTATCTTGATTGAGTTTGTTCTGCAGAATGTGGGGATTACCTTGCACCTGTATTCTCAGTGGCAAATTTGAAATACTTTGCGAGTAGCAGTCGGCCAGCGTTGCCATCATATTGCTCGACATCATATCGTCATAATCAAGCAGTCTGCGACTGTGTTCAATGCGCGAAGAAAGAATTTCTTGCACATCGGCTCGTTTCATAAATTGTTTTTGAATGGTGAAAATATTAGCCATATAGCGACCAAATTCAGGATTGCGTTCTTCACCTGATGCGTTTAATTGCGAACGCAGTATGCGCAGTCCAGAGGTTAAGCTAGCGCTGCCGCCATACAGCTCGATAACGGAGTCTGGCGTTAAGGTAAAAATACTTTTGATTAATGGTAATGCTTCGGCATCATCCATTTGACCTTTCCAGGCCACTTTTTGAACTTGCTGGATCGCTTGCGATATTGCGGCAAGCGTTAATACGATAGATTCCATGAATTAATTCTCTGTCGCGGTGGTAACGTGCTGCGTGGCATTGGCATGAGGTCGACTAATGGATTCAATAATTCCACCTCCCAAACAGACTTCATCTTGATAAAAAACGACCGATTGCCCCGGAGTGACAGCTCGCTGTAAATCGTCAAATGTGACTTGCCATAGGTCATCGCCCAAGGGTTTCACCGAGCAAGGAACATCTTGTTGGCGATAGCGAACTTTTGCCGTGCAGCGAAACTCACTTTGCGGCGATTGCCGACTTACCCAGTGCAGTTGGTTGCAGGTTAAACTATTGCTCATCAAAAGCGGATGATCATGGCCTTGACCCACAATTAGCGTGTTGCGCTTTACATCTTTGTCAACCACATACCAAGGGTCATCGTCACTATTTTTCATGCCGCCAATGCCGAGTCCTTTACGTTGCCCCAAAGTATGAAACATTAAGCCTTGATGCTCACCAATAACCGAACCGCTATCATCTTCAATCGGGCCGGGTTTAGCGGGTAAAAACTGCTCTAAAAAATCTTTGAATTTGCGTTCACCAATAAAACAAATGCCCGTGCTATCTTTTTTCCGTGCATTGTCAAAACCTTGCTCTTCGGCAATCTTTCGTACATCTGACTTTTCCAGTTCACCGACTGGAAACAATGTTTTACTCAGCTGCTGTTGACCTAAAGTATAAAGAAAATAAGATTGATCTTTATTGTTATCTAACCCGCGCAGCATTTGCACCATGGTTTCGTCACTCTGGCCCTCTGGCGCGGAACCATCACGGCGGCGCGTGTAATGGCCAGTCGCAATGTAATCGGCACCTAAGTGCAGGGCGAATTCTAGAAAGGCTTTAAATTTAATTTCTTTGTTGCACATAATATCGGGGTTCGGCGTGCGACCTGCGCGGTATTCTTGCAAAAAGTACTCAAATACTCGATCCCAATATTCTGCTGCGAAATTAACCGTGTGTAATGGGATGTTCAGCTGTTCGCAAACGCCTTGTGCGTCGGCTAGATCTTCCGCTGCGGAACAATACTCATCGGTATCGTCTTCTTCCCAGTTCTTCATGAACAGGCCTTCGACGTCATAGCCTTGTTGTAATAACAGATAGGCGGAAACAGAAGAGTCGACCCCTCCTGACATACCCACAATAACTTTCGGTTTTTGCGTACTCATAGCTCGATGGATGGTTTAAATGCGGCGGCCAAAAAAGCGGACTTGTTTGGCATAACTGCTAAGATGGATTGCGGCCATTTAACAATCAATTCGCTCAGTTAAATTTAAGCAGATCAGTATAACATGAATTCGCCATTGCGACTTCATCAAAGTGGTAATGAAACTGACTGATTGGATAACGTTCTTGATTGAGGTAGTCGCGCAAACACTGCAGTACTAATCCACTACGCAACTGGCGTCCCAGTGCAGTAATCTCACTCAAGCTGAGCCAATGTGTGGCGATGATATCCGGGTCTTGCGGTTGGCTTGACTCGGGCGCTAATACCGAGCCACAAAAGCAAAAGCGAAAATAGTGTTTACCGTTAGTCGCCGGACTCAAGAAGTAGTTGCCGACTAAGTGTTCTGGAGTAAAGGTGAGGCCCGTTTCTTCCAGTACTTCTCGTTTGACGGCGGCAATGATCGATTCCTGCGGCTCGACGTGGCCGGCGGGTTGATTAAATACGACCGCACCTTTATCGGTTTCCTCAACCATTAAAAACTTGCCCTGGTGCTCGATTATGGCAGCAACAGTTAACGCGATATCGGCCATTGTTGATCCTCGGTTTGTGATTATACTTCGCGATATTCACCCGGTGCTAAGTCACCGAGTTGCCATTTACCGACACTCACTCGAATCAGGCGTAAAGTAGGGTAGCCCACCGCTGCCGTCATGCGTCGAACTTGACGATTACGTCCTTCATGAATGGTTAATTCTAGCCATTGCGTCGGAATCGTTTGTCGCGTTCGGATGGGCGGATTTCGCGGCCATACCGTCGGCGCTTCAATCAGTCGCGCTTGTGCTGGTCGGGTAAGACCATCGTTGAGTTGCACACCGTTGTTTAGCGCATGGATTGCCGCTTGGTCTGGAATGCCCTCAACTTGTACCCAATAGGTTTTGGCTTGCTTGTGCTTGGGGTCAGTAATGCGGTGCTGCAACTTACCGTTGTTGGTTAATACGAGTAGGCCTTCCGAGTCTTTATCGAGTCGGCCTGCGGCGTACACCTGTGGAATATCAATATAGTTCGACAGCAAGTCATCGTGCTCCTCGCCACTAAACTGACACAGTGTGTTGAAGGGCTTATTAAATAAAATTACCCGTGTTTTACTGGAGTCGCTCATATATTGACCAATATTTTGACTATACTGATGTCGGAATCGCATACCATGTGGCCATTGTACCGCTATAAGACTTTTTGTGCAGTGCAGATATGATTAATTTCGCGTATAATACCGGCCGAAAAATTGTTCAATAAAAGCGATAAACGTCTTAGTGGCGAATTTATCCTTAACGCAACAACTTTATCCTTAACGCAACAACGTAAACGGAAAGGGCAAATGACAACATCAAAAATTATTTACACTTTGACCGATGAAGCGCCAGCTTTGGCAACTTATTCTTTTCTACCGATTGTGGAAGCCTTTGCTAAGGTTTCTGGTGTCGCTGTTGAAACCCGCGATATTTCTTTGTCAGGCCGTGTCATTGCTGCCTTTCCTGAGCGTTTAACCGATGCCCAACGACAGTCAGATGATTTGGCTTTCTTAGGAGAATTGGCGAAAAAACCAGAAGCCAACATTATTAAGTTGCCCAATATTTCAGCTTCTATCCCGCAATTAAAAGCCACAATTAAAGAGCTTCAAGGTAAAGGCTATGATTTACCCAACTACCCGGATGAGCCGAAATCAGATGCTGAGCTTGAAATCAAAAGTCGCTATGACAAGATCAAAGGCAGCGCGGTTAACCCAGTGCTTCGTGAAGGTAACTCAGACCGTCGCGCACCCGCTTCGGTGAAAGAGTATGCGCGTAATAACCCGCATTCAATGGGCGCATGGTCAAAAGATTCAAAATCACATGTAGCGAGTATGACTGACGGAGACTTTTTTGGTAGCGAGCAGTCGGTTACCGTCGCCAATGCACAAGCGATGAGTATTGAGTTTGTTGCCGAAGATGGCAGCAAGAAAACGCTGAAGAGCGACATTAAAGTTCTTGACGGTGAAGTGATTGATTGTGCGCGCATGAGCTGTGCTGCTTTAAATCAATTTTATGCCGAACAAATTAATGCTGCCAAAGATGAAGATATTTTATTCTCTCTTCATTTGAAAGCGACCATGATGAAAGTCTCTGATCCGATTATGTTTGGTCATGCAGTAAAAGTATTTTTCAAAACCATTTTTGACAAGCACGGTGATTTATTAGAGCAATTAGGTGTCGATGCTAATAATGGTATTGGCGATTTATACGCAAAGCTCGATCAACTTCCTGCCGAGCAAAAAGCTGCCATTGAAGCGGACTTAAAAGCTGTCTATGAGCAACAACCAGCCATGGCTATGGTAAATTCTGATAAAGGTATCACCAACCTTCATGTACCTAGTGATGTTATTATCGATGCTTCAATGCCTGCTGCGATCCGTACTTCTGGTCAAATGTGGGGCCCTGATGGTCAGCTTAAAGACACTAAGTTTGTGATTCCTGATCGTTGCTACTCGGGTGTTTATCAAGAAACGATTGAGTTCTGTAAAGAAAACGGTGCTTTTGATCCGGCGACGATGGGCAGTGTGTCTAATGTTGGCCTAATGGCGCAAAAAGCTGAGGAATATGGTTCACACGACAAGACTTTTGAAGCTGCAGCGAACGGAACGATTCAAGTAGTCGACAGTGCGGGTAATGTTGTGATGTCTCAGTCAGTTGCTGCGGGTGACATTTTCCGTATGTGTCAGGTTAAAGATGAACCGATTAAAGACTGGGTGAAACTTGCGGTTAATCGTGCTCGTGCAACTGGAAATCCAGCGGTATTTTGGTTAGATGAAAACCGAGCGCACGATGCGCAGTTAATTCAGAAGGTGAAGCAATATTTACCAGAGCATGACACCAGTGGTTTAGAAATCCATATTTTAGCACCGGTTGAAGCAACTCGATTCTCACTTGCACGAATGAAAGACGGCCAAGATACTATTTCGGTTACTGGTAATGTGTTGCGTGATTACCTAACAGACTTGTTCCCAATTTTAGAGCTAGGAACCAGCGCCAAGATGTTATCGATCGTTCCTTTGATGAATGGTGGTGGGTTATTCGAAACAGGCGCGGGCGGTTCGGCTCCGAAACACGTTCAGCAGTTTGAAGAAGAAAATCACTTACGTTGGGATTCTCTTGGTGAGTTTCTGGCTTTAGCGGTATCGCTGGAACACTTAGGTGAACACTTCGATAATGCTAAAGCGAAAGTGTTAGGGCAGTCTCTGGATAAAGCGACGGGTAAATTCTTATTGAATAATAAGTCGCCATCACGAAAAGTAGGTGAGCTCGACAATCGTGGGAGTCACTTCTATTTAACCCTGTATTGGGCAGAAGCTTTAGCTGCACAAACCGATGATAGCGAATTAGCGGCGCGCTTTGCGGCCGTTGCCAAGGCGTTAGCAGCGGATGAGGCGGTAATCGTTGATGAGTTGAATAAGGTACAAGGCCAAGCGATGGATATTGGTGGCTATTACAAGCCCGATCCTAAATTGGCTGCTGAGGCGATGCGCCCAAGCAATACTTTTAACCAGCATATTGCTAGCTTATAATTGCTTAGGGTTTAAAGTTATAAAAAAGGCTCCGTTAGGAGCCTTTTTTTATTCTTTTGAATCAGGTGCTTCGGTCGGAATAATGTCTGAAGCATGTAGGCCTTTTGGGCCCTCGCTGATTTCAAATTTAACTTCCTGTCCAGCCTTTAAGCTGCGGTAGCCTTCCATGTTGATGGTTGAGTAGTGAACGAAAATATCTTCGTCACCTTGCTCGGATCGTATGAATCCGTAGCCTTTGGCATTGTTAAACCATTTTACAGTTCCCGTGGGCATAACTACTTTCCTCTATCCTGAACAGTGTCACATCTCAAATTGCAAATTTATTAGTGTGTAACTTTTTGAATTTCATGCAATTTGATTCACCATGGATACTTTTTGCACAAAATATAGACGTTGTCAAGCAAGGCCAATTTTGCACCCTTGAAATTGTGACCGTTAACACCCATTAAACTCTCATCATATCAACTTGGGTTGTGGTATTCTTATGTTCTGTCAGCAAATTTTTCGAAAAAATTTTAGCCTTAAACTAAACTAACGATATGAGTCAAAATAGTCAGAACGATTGGGAAATCGATCACGGGATCGCGGTAGAAGAGTCGAAACCGGAACTTAAACCGCCACCCATGTACAAGGTCATCCTGTTAAATGATGATTACACTCCGATGGACTTTGTGGTTGAAGTTATCATGAAGTATTTTGGCAAGCATCAAGAAGAAGCCGCCAAAATAATGCTGCAAGTGCACTATGAAGGTAAAGGTGTTTGTGGCATTTATCGCAGTGAAATCGCTGAAACAAAAGTGGTTCAGGTAAATGAGTATTCGAAGGCTAATCAGCATCCGTTGATGTGCGTGATGGAACAAGCATAAGAACTTCGAGTAAAAATTTAAATTAGCTGTATAAGGTGCTGTTATGCTTAGTAAAGATCTTGAACTAACTTTGAACCTTGCGTTTAAGCAGGCACGTGAAAAACGCCATGAGTTCATGACGGTGGAGCACTTATTGTTAGCGTTGTTAGACAACCTCATCGCGTCTAATGTGTTACAAGCGTGCGGCGCTGACATTCCCGAACTGAAAAAGCAATTAGCGGATTTTGTCGACGAAACCACTCCATTGATTCCGCAACATGATGAAGCGCGCGAAACGCAGCCAACGTTAGGTTTTCAACGGGTATTGCAGCGGGCGGTTTTTCATGTCCAATCCTCGGGTAAAAAAGAAGTCACCGGGGCGAATGTTTTGGTCGCTATTTTTAGCGAGCAAGAAAGTCAGGCGGTTTACTTCTTACAGCAGCAAAAGATATCGCGTCTCGATATTGTTAACTACATTAGTCATGGCATTTCGAAAGTTGGCGAAGAAGAAGTCGACAACAACGCGAATGCGGAACTTGAAGAGGAAATGGGGCAAGAAGCGCCTGCGAAAACGCCGCTAGAATCTTATGCCACTAATCTAAATGAGCTCGCCAAAGAAGGACGTATTGATCCCTTAGTCGGGCGTGCTGATGAAATTGAACGCGCGGTGCAAGTGTTGTGTCGTCGTCGCAAAAATAATCCATTATTTGTCGGTGAAGCGGGGGTTGGTAAAACGGCCATTGCGGAAGGCTTAGCCAAACGAATAGTCGATGAAGATGTTCCAGAAGTGATTGCGGATGCGACTGTTTATTCTCTCGACTTAGGTGCCTTGCTGGCTGGGACTAAATACCGTGGAGACTTTGAGAAACGGCTTAAAGCTTTATTAGCGGATTTAAAGAAACAAGAACATTCCATTTTATTTATTGATGAAATCCATACCATTATTGGCGCTGGTGCCGCGTCCGGTGGTGTAATGGATGCATCGAATCTAATCAAACCGATGCTAGCCAACGGTGATTTGCGCTGTATGGGTTCCACAACTTTCCAAGAGTATCGTGGCATTTTTGAAAAGGATCGGGCACTGGCTCGACGTTTTCAGAAAATTGATATTAATGAACCCAGTGTTGAAGAGACCATTAAGATTTTACAAGGCCTTAAAACACGCTATGAAAGCCACCACGATGTAAAATATTCATCGCCGGCTTTAAAAGCGGCCGCCGAGTTATCTGCGCGTTATATTAATGATCGCCACTTACCGGATAAAGCGATTGATGTGATTGATGAGGCAGGAGCGAATCAGCGTTTACAGCCAACATCGAAACGTAAAAAGTTAATTGGGGTACAAGATATCGAAAGTATCATTGCCAAAATGGCAAAAGTACCGCCAAAAACCGTATCTTCGTCCGATAAAGATAATCTTCAGAATCTAGAGCGCAATCTTAAAATGGTGGTGTTCGGTCAAGATCCGGCGATTGAGACTTTATCGGATGCGATTAAGTTGTCGCGCTCAGGATTGGGTGCAGAAGATAAGCCTGTTGGTTCTTTCCTCTTTGCGGGCCCAACCGGGGTTGGTAAAACCGAAGTAACCAAACAACTAGCTAAAATACTAGGTATCGAACTGATTCGTTTTGATATGTCGGAATACATGGAGCGCCATACGGTCTCACGTTTGATCGGTGCACCTCCAGGTTATGTCGGTTACGACCAAGGCGGCTTATTAACCGAAGCGGTGAATAAGAACCCCCATGCGGTGGTGCTGCTGGATGAAATCGAAAAGGCGCATCCTGATGTTTATAATTTACTCCTACAAGTGATGGATCATGGCACGCTGACCGACAACAATGGTCGCAAAGCTGATTTCCGTAACTGTATTTTGGTGATGACTACCAATGCGGGCGCTGCGGAGCTGGTAAAAGCATCAATTGGTTTCCAGCAAAATGCAAAAGAGCACGATAACATTGAAGTGATTAACCAGACCTTTTCACCAGAGTTCCGCAATCGACTCGATGCCATCGTATGGTTCCATGGACTATCCGAAGAAGTGTTGTTATCAGTGGTGGATAAATTTGTGGTCGAGTTACAAACTCAGTTGGATGACAAGCATGTCTGCTTAGATGTCGACTTAGCCGCTCGCCGTTGGTTATGTGAAAAAGGTTACGATCCCAATATGGGCGCTCGTCCCATGTCACGCGTTATTCGCGAACAAGTAAAGAAACCATTAGCCAATGAGTTGCTGTTTGGGCGTTTGGTCGGCGGCGGGCAAGTGAAAGTGACCCACGTCGAAGGCGCAGAAGTGTTGTCGTTTGATATTACATCAAAAGAGGAAACCGCCGTTACTCAGTAAGGCGATGATGCGAGTGGGGTAGAGAAACGAGATTAGCCCGGAATATCCGGGCTATCAGAAAGACGTTTGCTTATCGAGCTCGAAAAACGATACGGCCTTTGGATAGGTCGTAAGGTGTCATTTCGACGGTGACAGTATCGCCAGTTAAAATACGGATGTAGTTTTTGCGCATTTTTCCAGAGATGTGTGCCGTAACAACATGTCCATTTTCTAATTCAACGCGAAACATTGTATTGGGGAGAGTCTCCAATACTGTTCCTTGCATTTCAATATGGTCTTCTTTCGCCATAGAGTCGTGAAACCTTCGTAAGTTCAACAAAATTTGAGCGCGTAATGATGCCTCAATGCGCTGAAATAATCAAAAATATTTAGCAAATATTAGGCTTAGATTGAATTTAAGGGCGGATTTGTTAGCAAAACTAACTAATTTAATCGAACCCAGCGATTTCCAACCAAACAATCCAAAGGACGGTATTCCGATTTATACTTCATTTTGCGGCAATCTTTGACTAGGTAGCCTAAGTATAAATACTCCATGGCAGCGGATTTCGCCTGCTCGATAAGTTGCAAGATGGCGAGTCGTCCTAAACTGAACTTTGCATAGTCGGGATCATAGTAAGTGTAAACTGCTGAGAATCCATTGGACAAACGATCCACCACTGAACAAGTGATTAATTTTTGTCCATCGTAAATGTTGAGGAACTCGGTATTTGACCAATCACTGAATAAAAAGTCTCGATACTGCTGTTCACTTGGCGGGTACATGTCTCCGTCATGATGGCGCGCCGAAAGGTACCGCTCATACAGTTGGTAGTGTTCAGGTGAAAATTCCGCAGCGGACATCTCGGCACTAAAATGAGCACCCTTTTTAAGGCAGCGTTTTTGCGAACGGTTAGGGTTAAATTGTGCTACTGGTATGCGTACCGGAACACAGGCTTGGCATTGCTCACAATGGGGACGGTAAATGTGCGAGCCACTGCGGCGAAATCCTGACTCACTCAAACGCGTATACAACTTTTTACTGATTTGTTTTTCCGGGTCGAGAAAAACGGTGGTGGCTTGTTTATCGGGCAAGTAAGAGCAACTGTGCGCAGGCGTTGCGTAAAATGTAAGCTTTAACAGTTCATCATTTGGATCTTGTTGCACAATACGACCTACCCAATTTATTCAACAAAAAAGCCGTTATTAATTCGCCAAGCTAATGTTCTGGAACACTCGTGGCTGAATGCTTTTAATCTCAGAACAAAAAGTTGTGCGTAATATCCTGCGTTTGC
This sequence comes from Gammaproteobacteria bacterium, assembly GCA_013373545.1. Lineage (GTDB taxonomy): Bacteria > Pseudomonadota > Gammaproteobacteria > Enterobacterales > Kangiellaceae > Pleionea. The sequence goes on along the minus strand of JABXHQ010000033.1, from coordinate 19,274 downwards.
CAAATTGAAGCTGGCATTTCAACATCTCGATATTGATAAAGATAGCTCAGAAAATCTTTTCGCGAAACCTCTTTTGCGCCTAAGCTTTTTAAGTGTGGATTTGGTAGCTGACAATCAACCAATTGAAAACCGTGATGGCGGGTGAATGCGAGTAAATAAAACAGTGCAATTTTTGACGCATCGGTAGCAATATGAAACATCGACTCGCCAAAAAATAGAGCGCCGTGTGCAACTCCGTAAAGACCGCCCACGAGCTGTTGGTCCTGGTAAACCTCAAACGAATGCGCGTAGCCATGTTGGTGTAACTGGCGATAGGCAAGACGCATTTCTGGAGTGATCCATGTTTCAGGGCGTTTGCTGGTGGCTTTTGCACACTCATCAATCACTTGTTCAAATTGGGCATTTACTTTGATGACAAAGGGGGTTTGGCGAAGTTTCTTGCGCAAGCTTTTGGATGGGGTAGTGGTTTTCGGGTCGAACGCTGCCCGTGGGTCGGGGCTCCACCAAAATACGGGTTCTCCAGGATTAAACCAAGGGAATATACCTTCATAGTAAGCCTTAATTAAGAGCTCGTTGCTTAGCAAATAACCATAACCCAATAATCCATTCGGCTCCGTTAATGCTTGATTCGGATCCGGAAATTGGCTTGGATGTTCGATTAAAGGTATTTCGATGGTCATAGTGTAGTTACCGTCATTTACGGCTACAATATATTAAATTTTATTTTAAAGATAATAACATATGCGTTTTGCGGATTTGGGTTTAAAAATGGGCGATATCATGCAGCTGCAGATTTCAGCTGATTCTGAAGTCCGTCATCCAGTCAAACTACTCGGCTTTTTACCCGACACGAGTATTATTATTTCGGTGCCGAAAGATGCTCATGGCCGCGTAATTTTTATGAAGCAAGATCAATTAGTAACGCTGCGCTTTGTGGTCAATAATGTTGCCAGTGGCTTTACTGCGAAAGTACTTAAAATGAATACCCAGCCCGATACCTACCTGCACTTGCAAATGCCTCAGCAAGTTGAGGCCATTGAAGTGCGTAATGCGGTGCGCGTAGCGACGGAAATTTCTGCGACTATCATTAATGAAACGCACCAGAGTCAACCGATATCGGTAACGGTCAGTAATTTGAGCGTGCTGGGTGGTAAAATTGATAGTGAGCGCAAGATTGCGTTAATCGGCGATAAGCTAAGCCTTACGATGACTTTGTTACTGGATGAAGTTGAAAAGTTAGTTACCTTAGAATGTTATGTGCGGAACAAAGGCAAATCCAGTGATGAAGAGGGCGGGGGCAATTGGTACGGTTTTTACTTTGAGTTTAGTGATGATGAGGATCGCTTACTGCTTAAAGCCTATGTTTACCAAGAAATTTTACGTTCATTGCACCTACTTTAATAATTGCACGAACGATAAAAAAAGGCGCTTTTCAGCGCCTTTTTTGCTGAACTGATTACTTCAAGTTATCAAGGAAACGCTCAGCGTCTAGGGCTGCCATACAGCCAGCTCCAGCTGAGGTGATTGCTTGACGGTACACATGGTCAGCAACATCACCAGCGGCAAAAACGCCTTCGATGCTGGTTTGTGTGGCATTGCCTTCTAGACCTGATTTGATTTTCAAGTAACCATTTTCCATGGCTAATTGACCATCAAAAATCTGGGTATTAGGCTGATGCCCAATGGCGATAAACACACCGTGAACATCGAGCTCTTCGGTCGAATTGTCTTTGGTTGACTTAATACGTACTCCGGTAACGCCGCTAGCGTCGCCCAACACCTCATCAAGCGTACGATCCCAATGCAAGACTACGTTGCCATTTTCAGCACGCTCTAATAATTTGTCGCGCAAGATTTTTTCCGAGCGCACGTCGTCACGACGGTGAATTAAATGTACTTCGGAAGCGATGTTGGATAAATATAAGGCTTCTTCTACCGCAGTGTTACCACCACCGATAACCGCTACTTTTTGCTCGCGATAGAAAAATCCATCGCAGGTCGCACAAGCTGAAACCCCTTTACCTTTAAAGGCATCTTCTGAAGGCAAACCTAAATATTTGGCGGAAGCACCGGTAGCAATAATAAGCGCATCGCAAGTGTACTGACCCGAGTCGCCTTTTAGTTTAAATGGGCGTTCTGATAAATCGACTTCGTTAATGTGATCAAAAACGATTTCAGTTCCAAAGCGCTCGGCGTGTTTTTGCATGCGGACCATTAATTCGGGTCCTTGCACACCGTCATTATCGCCTGGCCAGTTGTCGACATCTGTGGTGGTGGTTAATTGACCACCTTGTTGCATCCCGGTAATGATGACCGGATCGAGGTTGGCGCGTGCGCCGTAAACCGCGGCGGTATAACCGGCGGGCCCAGAACCGAGTATTAGTAGTCGACAGTGTTTGACGTCGCTCATTGAGTTTACTCCGAAGTCAGTTTTAAGTTTAAAGGGCTTAGTTTAATTAGAATTGTTTCGATGAACAATGGAATTAAACGATTTAAGTCTTCGAAATAAACTAATAAATAAAATGCAGGATCAAAAAAGGGCCACCACTGGTGACCCTTCTTAATGACTTTGATGAATCGAGCGTTGGTTACAAGCCCAACGCTTGAACTGGATCCACAAAAGTAAGGTTTTGACTTTCCGCGACACTGCGGTGAGTTACTTGGCCACGATAAACATTTAAGCCATTCAATAAATGACGATCGTCAGCTAAAGCCGCTTTGTAGCCTTTGTTTGCGAGCGCAATAATGTACGGAAGTGTCGCATTATTTAAGGCAAACGTTGAAGTTAATGGCACCGCGCCCGGCATATTAGCAACGCAATAATGCACGACGTCGTCAACAATATAGGTTGGTTCAGCGTGAGTGGTGGCTTTAGACGTTTCAAAACAACCGCCTTGATCGATCGCCACATCGACTACCGCTGCGCCGGGTTTCATTTGATGAACCATTTCTTTGGTCACCAGCTTCGGCGCTGATGCGCCAGGGATCAACACGCCGCCAATGACTAGATCAGACTCTAGCACGTGACGCTCTAGGGCATCTTTGCTGGAAAATACAGTTTCAACGGCAGCGCCAAATTGCACGTTAATGCGACGTAGCACATCAATGTTACGGTCGAGTAATACCACCTGTGCGCCCATGCCGACTGCGATTTGCGCGGCATTGCTACCGACGACACCACCACCGATTATCGCAACCTTGGCCGGTGAAACGCCCGGTACACCGCCGAGTAACATGCCACGACCAGCGCGTGATTTTTCTAAACATTGAGCGCCAGCTTGAATTGACATTCGTCCTGCAACTTCAGACATTGGCGCCAATAGCGGCAGCCCGCCGGTTGCCGAGGTAACGGTTTCGTATGCAATACACACAGCGCCGCTGTTGAGTAAGTCTTGAGTTTGCGGGGCATCTGGAGCTAAATGCAGGTAAGTGAATAAGATTTGACCATCGCGAATATGCTTACGCTCTTCGGCAAGTGGCTCTTTAACTTTCACGATCATCTCAGCTTCAGCGAAGATCTCTTGTGGAGTTTGACGAATCGAAGCGCCTACGGCTACGTAGTCGTCGTCAGTAAAGCCAATACCAATCCCTGCGTTGTGCTCAACAATGACTTGATGGCCATGAGCGATTAGCTCGCGCACACTGGCAGGTACCATACCCACGCGATACTCATGGTTTTTAATCTCTTTTGGAACTCCAATTAACATTTTTTCCACTCTCCGATGATGGTCTTATTTTGTGCTTTGAGGGCGCAAAGTATAGACGCTTTTAAACAAAATATTTCACTGTATTTTGGGCTTAAGTAGGTGATAATATTGCTATATATAAAACAAATAGGTAAAAACTCTGAATATATGACTAATAATGGACGAATCCTCGATCGCATAGACAAGTCAATTCTGCGCGAGCTACAGCGCGATGGGCGCATGGCCAATGTGGAGTTAGCCAAACGCGTGGGATTGAGTGCGACACCTTGCCTAGAGCGGGTTAAGCGGCTGGAGACAGAAGGTTATATCCTGGGTTATTCAGCCAAAGTTAATCCGCATCGAGTTAATTATGGCTTACTGGTGTTCGTTGAGATCACTTTGGAGAAGACGTCACCGGACGTTTTTGTTGAATTTAAACAAGCCGTACGTGATTTACATGAAGTATTAGAGTGTCACTTGGTCAGTGGTGATTTTGATTACTTGGTGAAAGCCCGCGTGGTTGATATGGCGGCTTATCGAACTCTATTAGGCGAGACATTATTAACCCTGCCGGGCGTTTCCGAGTCGCGAACTTACGTGGTGATGGAAGAAGTAAAGGAATCTTCTGAGATTCATATTGCCTAAAGGTTAACTAGGCCCCAATGCGTGGTATTATAGGCGCATAAAACTCTAATAAATTGATTAAAAAACAAACGGATAATACTTTTGGCAAGCGAAAAAACGGATAACAACAAAGCAGCACCGGCGTTGGTATCTCCGCTCACAGCACGTGTGCGCGAGGGCGCGGTTATCTGTATGGGGGCGTTAGCATTATTTTTGTTGCTGGCTTTGGCTACCTATCATCCGCAAGATCCTGGCTGGAGTTATACCGGCAGTGGTGAAATTATTCATAATTCTGCGGGGCGTGCCGGCGCTTGGTTAGCCGATGTTTTTTTGCAGTTGTTCGGCTATCTCGCCTATGTGTTTCCGTTTATGCTGACCTACCTCGCTTATTTGGTGTTTCGTGAGCGAAAACTAATTGAACAACACGATTGGCACTATTGGGCTTTGCGTGGCATTGGGTTTTTGCTCACCCTACTAACCGGCACCGCCATTTCGAGTTTAAATTTTCAAGATCCCAGTGTCTTAACTTATACCTCCGGCGGTGTCTTTGGCCAATTATTTGGTAATTTTTTGTTCAACGCATTTAATGCATTGGGCTCAACATTAATTTTACTGGCGTTATTTTTAACTGGCTTTACATTATTTTCCGGTCTTAGCTGGTTTAAGTTAATGGATTTAATTGGCGCTAAAGTCTTAGCCGCATTAGATTGGTTGCGCGAGAAAATTCAGGCACGGCGTGAACAAAAGACCGAACAAAAGCAAGTTCAGTTGCAAAAAGCATCACGCCAAAAAGCCATTGCTGAAGAGCAAGTGAAACGCGAGACTCGCAAGCCGATCCGAATTGAGCCGGTGGTGAGTAAAATCGAACCCAGCACGCGCGCAGTGAAAGAAAAGCAACAAAAATTGTTCGATGAACCGGTCGAAGGTGAGTTGCCGAATATGGACTTACTGGATGAACCAAAGCCAGCACAGCATAAAATTTCCGAAGAATCACTAGAAGCAATGTCGCGACTGGTAGAGCTTAAGCTGGCGGACTTTGGTGTTCAAGCTCAAGTGGTTGCCGTCCATCCGGGGCCGGTTATTACCCGTTATGAGCTCGATCTAGCGCCCGGTGTTAAAGTAAGCAAGATCACGGCATTAGCAAAGGATTTGGCGCGTGCTTTGGCGTCAGTCAGTGTCCGTGTAGTCGAAGTCATTCCCGGTAAGCCTTATATCGGCATTGAGTTACCGAATGAACACCGTGAAATGGTGCGCTTAAAAGAAGTGGTTGGCTCAAAAGAGTTTGATTCTTCGCGATCGAATTTAAGCATGGCACTTGGTAAAGATATTTCGGGCAATCCGGTGGTTATCGACTTAGCCAAAATGCCGCATCTATTGGTGGCTGGTACTACGGGCTCCGGTAAGTCGGTAGGTCTTAATGCCATGTTACTCAGTATTTTATATAAAGCTTCACCGGAAGACGTACGCTTTATTATGATCGATCCGAAAATGTTAGAGCTTTCGGTCTACGATGGCATCCCGCATTTACTAACGCCAGTGGTCACCGACGTAAAAGAGTCGGCGAATGCGTTGCGTTGGAGTGTTGCCGAAATGGAACGGCGTTATCGCTTAATGGCGGCAATGGGCGTGCGAAATTTAGCTGGATTTAATCGCAAAATTAAAGATGCGATTAAAGCCGGTACGCCTTTAACGGATCCGCTTTGGACCGACACCGATGATATGAATGAAACGGCCCCAGAACTTTCAACCTTACCGCAAATCGTCATTGTAATTGATGAGTTGGCCGACATGATGATGATTGTCGGAAAGAAAGTTGAAGAGCTGATTGCTCGAATTGCACAGAAAGCGCGGGCGGCTGGTATTCACTTAATACTCGCAACGCAGCGGCCATCGGTTGATGTTATTACCGGATTAATTAAAGCTAACGTTCCGTCTCGAATTGCGTTTCAAGTAAGTTCACGCATTGACTCTCGTACCATTTTGGATCAAATGGGTGCAGAGCATTTGTTAGGCCAGGGCGATATGCTTTATCTCCCGGCGGGTAAGAATATACCCACGCGAGTTCATGGAGCCTTTGTCGATGATGATGAAGTGCACCGCGTAGTTGCAGATTGGCAAAAACGCGGAGAGCCTGATTTTGAAGAGTCGATTACCAGTGGCGTTTCAGAAACCGAAATGATGGGGATCCCAAAAGGTAGCGAAGAAGAGGCCAGTGCCGAGCGTGATGAGTTGTACGATCAAGCAGTCGCCATAGTAACCGAATCGCGTCGTGCCTCAATTTCTGGGATTCAACGGCGTTTGAAAATTGGTTATAACCGCGCTGCAAGAATGATCGAAGAAATGGAAGCGGCAGGTGTTGTTTCTGAAATGCAGTCAAACGGAATGCGCGAAGTACTTGCTCCGCCGCCGCCAAAGTAGCCACCAAAATAAATATCTAAAGGTAACTGGAATGTTTAACCGTGTGATGAAAAGTTGTTGTTTAATTTTGTTGGCTTTGATGAGTACCCTTAGCCGAGCGGATGATGTAGCGGAGTTTGCTGCGCTAACGCAACAAACGCAAAGCTACCAAGCGAATTTTGAACAAAAAATTACGGACCAATTTGGTACTGTGAAAGATCAATCGTCCGGACGCTTTGTGATTAAAAAACCTTATCGGTTTATTTGGGAAACCACTGCGCCTTATGAACAACTAATAACTTCGAATGGTGAAACTCTATGGACCTTCGATCGCGATCTTGATCAAGTTAATATACAAACGCTTAATAAAGCGGTCGGCAACACGCCGGTTTTGTTGCTTGAAGCCGATAGCGCCAGCTTAGCGAAAACCTTTAATGTTAAAAAGCTTGTCTCGGGTAGCGAGACTGCGCAAACCTTTGAGTTGATGCCGTTGGAACAAGGCTATTCGTTTGAGCGCCTGTTGGTGCAATTTGTCGATGGTCAACTTAAAGAGCTTTATCTGCAAGACACTTTGGGGCAAAAAACCATCGTTACTTTTTCCGAAGTTAAGGTCAATCTAGAACTAGCGGATAACAAGTTCGAATTTGTAATACCTGAAGATGTCGATATTGTCGACTCAAGAGAAAGCACAGAGCTCGGAGTTGACCTCAGTTCCGCTGCTGCGCTTGAGCAGAATGAGAATGAATAGGCAATAAATTTTGGACGATCTATTTGCCAGCGAGGCACCTTATCAACCACTTGCTGATCGTTTACGGCCTACATCTCTGAAAGACTACTTTGGCCAAGAGCATTTGATCGGCGAGGGTAAGCCACTACGAAAGTCGATCGAGAATGATGCTTTGCACTCGATGATTTTTTGGGGACCGCCCGGGGTTGGCAAAACGTCATTGGCGCGATTACTAGCGCATGAAACCAAAGCTAAGTTTCTCGCTATCTCGGCAATTATGAGCGGTGTAAAAGAAATTCGTGCAGCGGTTGAACAAGCGCGCCAGCAACAGGTAATGGGTAGTAAAACGCTACTGTTTGTCGATGAGGTACATCGTTTTAATAAAGCCCAACAAGATGCTTTTCTGCCTTTTGTTGAAGATGGAACGGTTATTTTTATCGGGGCGACCACCGAAAACCCATCATTTGAACTGAACAACGCATTATTGTCGCGTAGTCGTGTGTATAAGTTGCAAAAGCTCTCCGAAGCATCCTTAGCGCAATTATTAACGAAGGCACTCACCGATAATGAAAAGGGCCTGGGTAAACTCGGCTTAAGTATTGACCAAGAGGCCAAGGGCAGTTTAATTCGTGCGTCGATGGGTGACTCGCGGCGACTTCTGAATTATTTAGAAATTATTAGTGACTTTGTTGCCGACAGTGATCGTGTGATCAAAATGCAGCATGTTGCTGAAGTGGTTGGCGAGACGATTCGTCAGTTCGATAAGTCTGGTGATATCTTTTACGAACAAATTTCAGCACTGCATAAAGCCGTGCGTGGTTCTGATCCCGATGCTGCCTTGTATTGGTTTTGCCGGATGCTTGACGGCGGTTGTGATCCGCTTTATGTGGCGCGCCGGATTGTGCGCATGGCCAGTGAAGAAGTGGGTAATGCTGATCCCAAAAGCTTGTCAATAGCGCTGGATGCTTGGGAAGTGCAACAACGTCTAGGTTCACCGGAAGGTGAGTTGGCGTTGGCACAAGCAATTGTGTATGTAGCAGTGGCACCCAAAAGTAACGCCGTTTATAAGGCGTATAATCAAGCGCGCGAGTTTGTTCGTCAGCATGGAGATAATGAAGTGCCGCTGCACTTACGCAATGCTCCAAGCCAGTTAATGCAGGAGCAAGGGTATGGCGCGGCTTATCGTTATTCGCATGATGAACCCGATGCTTTTTCACCGGGTCAGCGTTATTGGCCAGATGATATTCGCGAACAAGAATTTTATCAGCCAGCGCCGCGCGGTTTAGAGTTAAAAATCGCAGAGAAACTTGCTCGGCTGAAAAAGATGAATCAGACCGCAGGGCAATCATCATGAGTATTACTTGGCCAGTTGTAACAGCCGTAGCACTCGGCAGTGCGTTTGGCGGCGTAAGTCGTTATTGGCTTAGAGAGTCGTTGCCGCAATGGATTAAGTTTGATTTTCCGCTGAGTACCTTGTTGGTTAATGTTGTTGGGTGCTTACTGGCCGGTGTTTTTATGGTCTATTGGCAAAACAGTTCTGTGTCGCCGGCCATCAAAACCGGCGTTTTAATTGGGTTTTTCGGCGCTTTTACCACTTTTTCAGCATTTTCTGCTGACTCTTGGTTGCTAATCCAACAAGATGAATATATAAAAGCGGGCATTAATATTGTGTTAAATATGACATTAAGTCTTGTTGCAGTTTTTTTTGGTGCCTGGATTGGTGGTAAAATAGCTGCAAACTAACTCTAGAAAAGATGAAGGTTTTCAATGATTGATCCCAAGTTATTGCGCAACAATTTAGATGAAGTGGCGGCAAACCTGGCGCGACGCGGTTTCGCTCTCGATAAAGAAGCCATTGAGCGGTTAGAAAGTCAACGCAAAGACATCCAAGTCAAAACTGAAGAGTTACAAAATCAAAGCAAAACCTTGTCGAAGCAAATTGGCCAGCTGAAAGCAAAAGGCGAAGATGCACAGCCGATTCTGGATCAAGTGGCTGAGATTAAGATAAGTCGCGAACACGCCGAGCAGCAGCTTAAAGAGATCCAAGAGCAGTTGCACATGATCCACCTGACCACGCCGAATTTACTGGATGAGTCAGTACCCGATGGTAATGATGAAAATGACAACCAAGAAGTGCGTCGTTGGGGTGAGCCGCGAGAGTTTGATTTTCCGGTACGTGATCATATTGAGTTAGGTGAAATGGAAGCTGGGTTAGATTTTGCGGCTTCTGCCAAAATTACCGGTTCACGCTTTGTTGTTATGCGCAACCGCATGGCAAAACTGCACCGAGCGCTGATTCAATTTATGCTCGACGTGCATACCGGCGAACATGGTTATGAGGAAGTGTATGTTCCTTACATGGTAAATCGTGACAGTTTATTGGGAACAGGGCAGTTACCGAAATTCGAAGAAGATCTGTTTGCGGCGAAAGGCAGTACACAAGATGATCGCCCGTTGTATTTGATCCCAACCGCTGAGGTTCCACTGACCAATCTAGTGCGCGATGAAATTGTCGATGGCAAAAGCTTACCGCTTAAGTTTGTTGCTCATACGCCGTGTTTCCGCAGCGAAGCTGGTTCTTATGGTAAAGACGTAAAAGGTTTAATTCGTCAGCATCAGTTTGAAAAAGTTGAGCTGGTACAAATTGTTAGTGCTGAGCACTCGATGCAAGCTTTGGAAGATCTTACTGGTCATGCTGAAAACATCTTAAAACTATTAGGGCTTCCGTTTCGAACGGTAGCACTTTGCAGTGGTGATATAACTTTTGGTGCAACCAAAACATACGACTTAGAAGTGTGGTTGCCGGGACAAAATGCTTATCGTGAAATCAGCTCTTGCAGTAATTTAGCTGACTTCCAAGCAAGACGGATGCAAGCGCGAACCAAAGTTGACGGTAAGACTGAGCTATTGCATACGCTTAATGGTTCTGGACTAGCGGTAGGCCGCACCTTGGTTGCTTTGGTAGAAAATTATCAGCAAGCTGATGGTAAAATTGAAATTCCAGAAATCTTGCGGCCTTATCTCGGTGGTGTTAGCGAGATATAACAGGCTATTGAGTAGAATAAAAAAGGCCCTTAAAGGGCCTTTTTTATTGCTTGATAGATTGCATCAGCCAGCACTTGAAGCACAGTTTAAATGTTTAGCTGGGTTTAACACTGTTTTCGTTTTCAATCTTGATTAACAGTTCTTCAAAGCCTTCGTTAATATCAATTGATTTAAGTTGCTCACGGTAGTTTTGCAAAATCTTTATGCCATTTACCGCTATATCAATAACTTTCCAACCTTTGTATTCATCCGATAACTTTAGCGTGTAAATAATATCGAAGGTTTCCATATCTTTTGCGACTAACTCTGAGTAAACCCAAGCGGTTTTACCACTGCGACTAAATTGAGTTTTATTGAACACAAACTCATGGCCATCATAGTTAGCCAGGCCTGCCGCATAAGTGCGAATTAGGTGCTCAATAAACGCATTGTTAAAGCGCTCTTGCTGTGCACTGCTAAGACCATTCCATTGAGCGCGCTTGATTAAGCGTTTGCCGATCCCTGCGGTATCGATATGGGGCAACAGGTTTTCGCGTACTATGTCAGCACTTAAGTTGGGATTAATCTTTAATTGCTCTTTGTTGGCATCGAGAATAATGGTCATCTTTTTGGCCACTTGTTGCAATAACACTTGAGGCTCAACATCGTCTGCCGATGCCGAGCCAAAGGTTATGCAAGCTACCAACAGTAAACAGTTTTTGATCAGCTTCATAAGTATTTTTCTTAGTTATTTTTGGTCGAGTTTGATCTCTTTGTTGGCAAGCTTATCCAAAACGGATTGGAGACCTTCGTTTTGAATTTGCTGGGCAAACTGGTTTTTGTAACTGTTCGCCATGCTGATGCCTTCGATGCGTACATCCACCACGCGCCACTCATCTAAACCTTTGGGTTTTTTCAATAAGTAGTCAATTTTCACCGGCTCACCGTCGGTTTGGTTCATTTGGCTTTTTACCCGAGCTAAAGTTTGCTTGTCGTTGTACTCAGTTTCTTCAAACTCAAAAGTTTGGCCACTGTATTGGGCAAGGCCTTTAGCATAGGTTTCAATAACTAAGTCAACGAATAGCGCGACAAACTCTTGTTGTTGCTTTGGCGTTGCGTTACGCCATTCTTGCGCCAATACGCGGCGGCCCAAGCCTTCTTGATCGATATAAGGCACTAATTCTTTCTTAACCAAGTCCACCGATAGCTGTGGGTTTTCTGCCAGCTTGGCTTGGTTGGCTTCTAAATAGGTGATGATATTCTTCGCCGCAGACTCGAGCATGTCTTTGGGTTCCGTGGCAGCGGTGGTGTTCAGAGCTACCACTGAGAACAGCATAACGGCGAACATCTTAATTAACGCTTTCATTTTGTTTCCTTATTAATGTCAATTTAAGTCAATTCTATCGGTAAAAGATTAATCGTGGCTGAACGCGCTAAATACAGCGCTTCGGCTTCGGTAAACCGGCAATTTTGGTGGCTTGCTTGGCCGGTCCTTTAGGAAATAACTTGTATAAAAACAAGCTATTACCTTTCTCTTCACCCCAATTTTGCGCTAAGTATTTTACTAAAGGGCGAATTGAAGGACTGGTTTCATATTCTTCGTAGAACCGCCGAACGTAGTTAATAACCATCCAATGATCGTCGGTTAACTCCAGGTTCTCTTGTGCCGCAATTATGGGGGCGAGTGATTCATTCCACAAGGTTCCATCGAGTAGATAGCCTTCAGCGTCGGTTTCAATATGTTGCGGTAAGCCAGCCATTCTATTGTGCCCAAGTGAGTACTTTGTCGAAGGTAAGGGTAAGTTCCACAAGCTCACCATAATCGGCGACTAAGTTAAGGTATGGAGCGCGCGGTTCAATACCGCGAATACTCGCGTCTATTTGCAGCAAATAAGGTTTTATTTCCGACATTAATTCACTGAGCTCGGAATCTGTCGCCATATAGCAGGCATCTTCTATCATGATTAACGCATCTTGCTCAGTCATACGTTGTTGCAACTGCTTTAGATGCGATGCCGCGAGCGGGCGGTTAACTAAGTGCAAGCAGCTCATAGGGTATAGACTCGGTCGTGTTGGTCAATTAACTGCTGAATAGCCGGCTCAGCAACGGTTTGCTGTTTGGCAATCAATGTTGTTACATCAATGCCATAGCGTGTGAGCGCCGCTTCCTCAACATATAAATGGTCGATATCGTAGAGATCGAGGCCGCTAAATAATCGGGTATAGGCTTTTTGGCCAATGAGCTTAGGTTTTTGTTCATCCACCAGTTGCCATACGCCTTGGTCAATAAATAGTAAGCTAACGCTTTGATCAAAGGTGGCAAACGCCAGCGCCATATCCAGTAGCTCTTTACCGCAGTCAGACCCATAGGGCGCTTTATTGAATATAAATAAAATCTTCATGGCAATCTTCACGCAAAGTGGAGGGTGCGATCAGCGTTGATGCTCGCTTCAACCCACGCGCCGAGCCCGGAAATTTCGAACGGCTTATCGACATTATGCTGGGTAAACCCGGCCAGTTGGCTGTCTTCTTGATTAAGCACACCGCGTTTGCTGGAAACCGATACACAGGCGTTTAAGGTAAACTTAAAGCGCTCGGCCAGTTGGCGCCATTGGCGATGTGGATGTTGTTCATCATTCGCCGGATGCATTAGGCCGTTGGCAACATAAACCGCGTCACCGTAAAAAAATACGCAGCTAATGTTATGGCCTTTGGCGTAGCAAGCCTCGACAAATCGTTGGGCCGATAAGTGTGCTTGTGATTGGTGCGGAGAGCCGCTAACCAGAAGGGCGAAGGTTTTGCTCATATTAGGCGCTTACGGTTATTGAGAGACGGTATTTTATCATAGCGCAGGGAATAAAAAACCCGGCCGAAGCCGGGTTTTTATCGTGTAATTAGCGCTCGATAACTTAGTCGTCACCGCTAAAGGCTGATACTAAGTGCAAGATATTCATAAATAAAACGTAGATATTAATGAATACACTCATCGCAGCAAGAATGTAGTTGGTTTGCTCACCACGCATGATTGAGCTGGTATCGTACAGAATGTAGCCTGAAATCAGTAATACCATCGCCGCTGAGATTGCTAGGCTAAGGCCGCTAACATGCCATCCGGCGAATTGTTGGCCGACAAAGTAAATGAGGGCAAGGCCGACCACAACTAGTGTACCGGTGAACAAGAAACCACGCATAAAGGTGAAATCTTTGCCGGTTTTAAGAACGTAGCCCGATAAACCGAAGAAAATTAATGCGGTTAAGCCTAACGACTGTACGACCACTTCGCTGCCAAAGCTGGCGACGTAGTAGTTAATGATTGGGCCGGCGTAGAAGCCAAGGAAACCCGCAAACAAGAACATCATTACAATGCCGAGGCCGCTGTTCGCAGTCTTCGCCATTACAAATGACATGCCGAAAATGACAATAAGGTAAAGCCAAGGCGAAATAGGGGCTATGTTCATAGCCATGGCTACGCCTGCTGCGCCAGCACAAACGAGGAGTGAGGCGGCAACCAATAAATAGGTGTTTTTCAGTACTTTGTTAATCTCAATCGAGCGCGAGTGCGAACGATCAATGACGTTTACGTTATTATCCATGCTACTTTTCTCCGAATTTCAAACGTTTAAACAATATTAATGGAGATAAATATATCAAAACCGGGCGGTATCACAAGCATTATCGTGTTGCTGATTATTTCATGCCCAGGTTTGTTTAATCTCTGTGCAAATTGAAAATTTTCAAGATTTTTTTACTAGAAAAGCTTGATTCTGAAACAATTTCTAGTATTATTCGCTTCCTCGCGGAGGGATGGCAGAGCGGTTGAATGCACCGGTCTTGAAAACCGGCATGGGTTAATAGCCCATCTAGGGTTCGAATCCCTATCCCTCCGCCACTAATTCTAAAAGCACCTTTTCTAAGGTGCTTTTTTTTCGCCTGCAAGAAAAGCACTTGGGATTAGGGTGAGAAGCCTAGCCGGTTCGACCAACGGCGCTTCGCGCGTTGGAACGTCGGAAGAATGACGACGGCCCGCCGCTCGGTAGAGCAAGGGTGAGTTGCGTAAGCAACGAATAATCTCTATCCCTTTGCCACTAATTCTAAAAGCACCTTTTCTAAGGTGCTTTTTTTCGCCTGTAAGAAAAGCACTTGGGATTAGGGTGAGAAGCCTAGCCGGTTCGACCAACGGCGCTTCGCGCGTTGGAACGTCGGCGCTAAAGCACCTGAAGGTAGCTCTGAAGTGAATTCAGAGCCAAAAAGGGTTTGGGTACTCTAGCGACTGGTGAGCGCTTTAATTGACCACTCGTGCTTTAAATTGGCGGCCTTTGACCTTACCGTTATTAAGTAACTTTAAGGCTTGGTCGCGCACAGCTCGGTCTACCGCCACATAGGTTAAGCGGTCAAAGCGATCGATCTTGCCAATTGCATCGCCAGCAATGGTTTGTTTGGCGGTTAATGCACCGAGAATATCACCCGCACGCAATTTATCTTTGCGTCCACCATTAATGCATAGCGTTACCATTGTGGCTTCACTGTTAAAGGGTTGGGCGGCGTTTAAGGTACTTAGGTCATTGATGGGCAGTGCTTGCTTGCTGACGTTCTCAATTGCAATAACCTTCGGGGTATCCGCAGGCTCAAACAAGCTCACCGCTGTACCCACACTACCGGCGCGGCCGGTACGGCCAATACGATGTAGATAGACTTCAGGTTCATGCGGCAAATCCATATTGATTACTAAGGGAAGTTCCTTAATGTCTAATCCACGGGCCGCGACATCCGTAGCAACGAGTATACGACAACTATTATTGGTGAATTGAACCAACACGCGATCGCGATCGTTTTGTTCGAGATCGCCATGCAATGACTTGGCTGAAATGCCATTTTGGCCAAGAAATTGAGTTAAATCATCACACTGTTGTTTGCGGTTGCAAAAGACCACGGCGGATGTCGGTTGGTAATGTTTTAAAACAGCGAGCAAAGCCTGCTCTTTTGAATGTGTTTTAAGAGCGTAAAAATGCTGTTGTATTTGCGTTTCTTGATGCACTGACTCAACTTTTATATCGACTGGGTTCTTTTGTACTGAGCGACTCACTTTTTTAATGTCGTCTGGGTACGTGGCCGAGAATAATAACGTTTGTCGGCTTGACGGCGTTTTAGCAATTACCTGTTCGATATCGTTAAGAAATCCCATGTCGAGCATCCGATCGGCTTCATCAAGTACTAAGGTGGCTAACTGAGACACGTCGAGTGTATTTTTTTCTAAATGCTGGAGTAGGCGACCCGGTGTTCCCACCACAATATGTGGGTTTTTCTCTAACGATGCGAGTTGGCCCGCCATCGCTTTACCGCCGCACAAAGTGATTATTTTTGTGTTAGGAACTGCTCGTGCGAGTCGTCTTAGTTCATTACAAACTTGCTCAGCTAACTCTCGGGTCGGGCAAATAACTAGAGCTTGAGTTTGAAAAATCTGTGGCTTTAAAGAGTGCAGGAGTCCAATACCAAAGGTTGCGGTTTTGCCGCTGCCGGTTTTCGCTTGCGCTATGACATCTTTTTTATTGATGATTTCCGGCAGGCACTGAGCCTGGATTGGCGTTAACTCATGATATCCGAGTGCATTAAGGTTTGATTGCATTGCTTCACTTAATGGCAATTGGATGAAAGAGCGACAAGGTTCGCTTTGGTTCAATGAAGGTGTGGACACTTAACTAGATTCCTAAAGAAAGAGTAAAAATACTGGTTTAATCGTACCGTTTGTAGCATCTATTGCAAGGACAATAATAGCGTCATCATGATGACCGGTGGATTTTTTAGCCCCAATAACCGAGTTGAGTGTAGCTTATGTTTCTAACCCGAACAGAGCCTTTATAGAGCACATCATGATAGTGTTATTGAACACTTGCTAAGGCAATATGAGCAATGAATAGCTGAAATCAGTCAATGTATGATTCTTTAAGATTTTTTAAGTTGGGTTCGAAAAAGGTTGTTGCTGAAATCGGTGGTCGTCAAGTTAAGAGTGGTGGCAGAGAGTGTTCTGCCACCTGAGCCGGAATTAAACCGGAATAATATTCTCGGCTTGTGGACCTTTATTTCCAGAAGTAATGGTAAAAGTCACTTGTTGGCCTTCTGCTAATGTTTTAAAACCATCGGCAACAATTGCGCTAAAGTGAGCAAAAACATCGGGACCAGATTCTTGAGAAATGAAACCAAAGCCTTTTGATTCGTTGAACCATTTTACGATTCCAGTGACGGTATTTGACATAATGTGTCTTCCTGTATTTTGAATATAAATAAGCCTTCATCAGGCGTGAATAGCGGAAAAGTTGACATGAATTTAAAAACTACAGGACGATAATTTCTTGAGTCACTTTCGGTTTAAAAATGATTTTGTAGCAACTTCATTATTAATCGAACGGAAAATGATGGTTCTTGAAAATCTTCGTGATGAAGAGTGTAAACAACGTGTTTCTTTAAAGCTGGCGGGAGATTACAGGTAATATTACTCGGAGTCAAAGTTTATTTTTTAACCAGAGTCAAAAAGTGTTAGTCGGATGATGCGAAATTGACCGTCCTTACACCCAGCGCTCATCTGAAAGATTACTCCAATTGGACTAAGCATAATCACTCGGCCCAGTTATTAATAACTCTCTTATGCTGCTCGCTGACACTTTAAACGCCTAAACTTCTTTCGCTGGAATCTCTAACCTATTGAATGTATTGGTTTTATTGAATGAGAGGGGCGGGGGCTGGCTTTGCTGTCGGGTAATCATTTTATAGTTGAGCCTTTTCGTTTAGCCACAGATTCATATAAAGCTTTTTCTAGGGGGTATTTGCTTTCGAAACATACTGGGGTTAAGGGCAAATATCGCGCATCTCTTCAGCTGTAATAATGAACTGGTTCACTAGGTGCGCTTGTATAATTGAATTGAGTGATAAATATGATTAAAATCTCGGCGCAAAATATTATCAAAATCAATAATTAGCTCGAAGTTCGAGCAGAATTTAGTTTTAGGGATTTATTATGTACCACGGGATGTTGAGCTCGCTGCGAGCGATTGCTTTTGTTTTGTCACTTTTGGCTTTTTATCCTTTTTTAGTTGAAGCCTGTATTGGTCCTCGTTGTTCGGTCTCCGCGCCCACCGCTCCGACTAACGCGACTGTACCAAGTTTAAGTACGACAGGGGACTTTACGCTTAGTTGGACTGCTTCAAGCTCAATGAGTTTTGGCTCGCAGTATCAAATAGAAGAGTCGGTTAACTCAGGCGCATTTAGTCCTGTCCAAGTGGTGATGAAAGGCACTACATCCATTGGGCTTTTTGGGAAGTCTTCTGCGAACTATCAATACCGAGTGAGAGCTTGTACTTATTCCGATACGCAAGGCATGCTTTGTAGTAGCTACGCTACGAGTAATGTTGTAAACGTTTCTCTTACGCCGAGCGTACCTGCTGCTCCCGAGGTAGATGACACAAGCACGAGTGGTGAATACAGCGTGACTTGGTCAGCTGTTAGTAATGCTACATTCTATCGTCTATACGAAAAAATTAATGGCGCCGAGTGGAATCAATTGGCGGATGTTGGTGGTTTAAGCTACAACCGTACGGTTAGTAACGGCGTTTATGAGTATCGTCTACGCGCGTGTAACAGTGTGTCGTGTTCCAGTTATAGCCCGTCTGATCAAATTACGGTAAATATTGATGCCGGCGATTTGATCCCCGATGCGCCATTAGCCGCGGTCAATGTACCGGCTCAAGAAGCGGTCGGCTCAATTCAAGGTGAAGCGGGTAATTCTGGTGGTGCCGCAACTTATTCAATCCCTATTGCGGTTGCACCCGGTCGCAACGGCATGCAACCATCGGTATCGTTAAACTACTCATCTCGAAGTGGCAATGGTTTACTCGGGCAAGGCTGGAGTTTAAGTGCCGGCGGCAGCATTTCTCGATGTGCTTCTATTTTTGATATTGATGGTTACGCACTAAGCGTACAGTTGAACAACAATGATCGCCTTTGTTTAAATGGTGAACGTTTAAAGTTGTTTGATAGCGCAAACTATTGGGCGAATGGTGCTACGTATCATCCTGAGTCAAACCCAAAAGTGACCGTTGTAAAAGTTTCTTCCGAAACTTTTGAGGTGCGTTATCCCAATGGCAATGTGGACTTTTATGGTGAAGGCAAGCGCATTGTGCGCAACGGCATCATTACGAGCTGGATGCTGTCTCGAAAACATGATAGCAGTGATAATGCTATTCATTACAGCTATAACAACTTAGGTGACGAAGCTCAGCTTTACTTAACGCGCATTGACTATACCGGCTTTCAAAACTCTCCCGGCAATCGCCATGTCGATTTTGCCTATCAAACTCGTCAAGATGTTCGCGTAAGTTATATGGCGGGTACTCGCGCGACACAAAGTAAACGCTTGAAGTCGATCACCACTCGTTATGGTAATCAAAATATTTCGCAGTACACCATAAATTATCGTGACGACACCTATGCCTACTTTCAAAAGTTAAATTACAGTACCAATGAATGGACGGGAAGTGCGGCGAGCAGTTCAGCTGAGAATACGTCTCAAACCGCTGAGCGTCGTAGTTTATTGTCAGATATAAAACTATGCGCATGGGATGAAAATAATACTAATTCGTGCTTACCGCGAACAGTAATACAGCAAAACATTTGGAAAGCAGGGCTAAAAGCACAGAGTCAAGTTTTGCCGCTAGCAGATGACCGTATGTTTATGGGGAAACTGTTAACGGGTGATTTTGATGGCGATGCTAAAACTGACTATGGTTTTGCCCGTGGCAGCTACCTAACTTCTGGCATTGGTATGT
>JABXHQ010000158.1 GCA_013373545.1 Gammaproteobacteria bacterium | reverse complement strand
TGTTCTGATAAAGCCGGTAAGTAAGCGTCGTCGGTTGTGCTGGCTAAGGTTGGTCGCACGGAAATTAAGGTTGCTATAATGGGCGTTTGCGCTAATTGGCCTACGGCAACCGGTTGATCGACAATATGGCTAATTGATTCAGTATGCGTTCCATTACAATGCGGCGTCAGAGTTATCGTTGCTACATTACAGCTACCCCCGCGACGGGTATCTCCAATAAAGTCGCCGGCAACAACAACCTGAGCCGACGCGCGTGCGGCGCCAAAATGGTTCGGCTGCTCGGCATCGAACTGTAGCGCAATCGCTATGGATTGTGGCCGTTGCCAATTAACACGATAGGTTTGTGCGTCATTTAGCGCGTTACTCATGACTCTCAAACTCATAGCGGTTATGCGGCATTACTGTTTGACATTTATCGCAGGTACGCAGTGTTTCGTTATTTAAGAATCGATTAAACACAGCACCGAAATCATTTTCGATGTCTTTCAGTGGAAAGTACTCTTCGTAAAGTTTGTGGTTACATTGCTCACAGAACCACATAAGCCCATCGGTATCTTCTTCACGGCGCACTTGTTCCACCACAAGGCCGATCGAGTTAGCGTAGCGGATCGGAGAATGTGGAATTTTGGGCGGTAATAAAAATATTTCGCCGGCTTTAATCGGGTAATCGATTACCTGATCATTTTGCTGTGTGCGTAATAGCATTTCGCCTTCGAGTTGATAGAAAAACTCGGGGCCTTCGTTGTAGTGAAAGTCTTTGCGTCCATTTGGACCACCGACCACCATAATGATCATATCGCCGTGGCGGTAAACTTCTTTGTTACATACCGGTGGCTTGAGTTGATCACGATGTTCGTCGATCCACTTTTGGAAGTTAAGTACTTGCATGGGAGCGGTCATCAGCGTTCTCCTAGTAGCTATAATCATCGCCAATGGTGGCAATGCATTTAAGCTCAATTGCAATGGGGGTCGGAAGGGCGGTAATTTCAACTGTGGTGCGGCACGGCTGAACATCTTTAAAGTAGTCAGCATAAATGGCGTTATAGGTTTTAAAGTCGTCTTTCATATTGGTTAGAAAAACCTGAACATCAACCAAGCGCTCCCAGCTAGAGCCCGACTCTTCTAAAATCCAGCGCACATTATCGAACACACTTCTGCATTGTGTTGCAATGTCGTAACTGATAATCTTGCCGCCGTCATCTAAAGTGACACCCGGGATATCTTTACTGCCTCGTTGACGCGGACCTACTCCAGATAAAAAGAGTAGATTGCCAACTCGCCGTGCATGTGGGTATAACCCGACCGGTTCGGGTGCTTTTTTTGAATCAAAACGCTCACCTTTGTTTTCAGTGGTCATTTGCAACTCCTGGAATAATGTTGTTTGTTCGATTTTAGTGCAGAAACGTAAATACGTAGCGCAAGGACTACGGTGATCCAAGGCGGATCATCAGTGTGCTAGATCAGAACGGACTTGCAGCCCTGACGGCTCGCAAAAATGGTTCCTGAGGCTGTGTTATTGGTGAAAGTTCTCATAATCGACAT
The DNA here is from genome assembly GCA_013373545.1 of Gammaproteobacteria bacterium. Taxonomy (GTDB): domain Bacteria; phylum Pseudomonadota; class Gammaproteobacteria; order Enterobacterales; family Kangiellaceae; genus Pleionea. The sequence continues at coordinate 5,599 of JABXHQ010000158.1, read as the reverse complement.
TTATACGATCAATCTGTGATATTTGCAATTGCTGAAATTTGCGAACTAGGCGGTTGAACGTCGATGAAATTGCAAAATAAATGTGAGCCAGTTCAAAAAGGCCTTATTTGCTTGCTTCTAAGGCTTAGCGACATGGGTATAATCGTCGCGGGGTTGAAAACTGTATTAATTTTAATCAGTTGCAAGCTAACATATTGATAGTAGAGGTTCCAAGTGAACAAACGTTGGTCGTATTATTTTAAAAACAAGGCCGTCGCCCATGCGCAAAGCGCAGTGGTGATGTTGGTCTTGTACGCGATCACCGGGGCGATCTTTTTTGGTGCAATGGAATATGCATATCGTGAAATGGACTCATTAGGCGTCTTGCGTGTGGTCATTTTTTGCTTGCTCATTCCGCTCTTTCTTAAAATGGCGGTACAGCTAATCGCCGCGCCGTTATACAGTGTGATCGATCCACTGCGTTATGCTCGGCGTCAATCAAAGGCTTTACCGCGAGTTTCCGTACTGATTCCGGCTTGGAATGAAGAAGTTGGTATCATTAAGACAATTGAGTCAGTGGTGCGAGCCCGCTATGCCAATTTTGAACTCGTGGTGGTCAATGATGGCTCTACCGACAAAACCCATCAATTAGTTACCGATTATATTGCGCAACATAAAACCCATGCTGGTCGCAAAGGTCATCCGCCGATTCATTATGTAAAGCTAAAAAATGGCGGTAAAGCACGGGCGATGAACCGAGCATTAGCATTGGCCAGTGGCGAGATCATTATGACCATTGATGCTGATAGTGTGATGGACGCGCAGGCAATCCGCAAAATGGTCGACCGTTTCACTGATGATAAAGTAGCCGCGGTCGCGGGCAATGTAATTGTCGGTAACCGTAATAAGCCGTTAGAGCTAATCCAACAACTTGAATACCTGTACGGCTTTTTCTTCAAGCGCGCTGATGATGTATTTAAGTCGGTGTATATTATTGGTGGTGCAGCGGCGGCTTATCGTAAGTCCGCATTAGAGACCGTTGGCGGATTTGACGAATCGATTATTACGGAAGATATCGAATTGTCCGTACGTCTGTTAAACCATGGTTTTGCAACACGTTATGCTGCGGATGCGGTGGTGTACACCGAAGGTCCTGCCGATTGGTCTGGCTTGTGTCGACAACGACTGCGTTGGAAGTTTGGGCGCTTACAAACGTTTTTTAAACATTCAAATTTATTCTTCAGTCGCCAAGCACCGCATAACCCGTATTTGACTGTGTTCTTACTGCCACTGGCGGTTTATTCCGAGATCTTGTTGCTTCTTGAAGGACCATTGCTGCTGTTTTTTTATGGTTATACTTTGCTGACCTTTGACTTTTTGCCCTTGGTCTTTTTAGTGCTGTTCTTAACCTCCATTATTACCATTCAGGTGATGTTGGATAGCAAGGCTCGTTTTCACTTAAATCTATTAACGATGGCGCCGATTTCTTGGTTATTGTTTTATGTTGTTGATGTCGTTGAGTTTCAGGCGTTATTGCGGAGTTTGAAACGCTTAGCGACGCGGCAAGAGCTGCAGTGGCAAAAGTGGCAAAGAGCCGGGATCACTTCTTCTTCTCTGCAGTAAGCGTTTGAGCTGGCTGGATGCTTTGTGGGACAATAGCGCGAATTTGAGTCTATTGGTGTCATTACAACATGAACGAAACAGAGCCGAACCAGCCAGAGCCATCGCCGCGGCGAGCTTTAATTGCCCCGCGCACCATCCCGGGCAATCGCGCATTTGCATGGTTTGGTGCTGCGAGCAAGTTAGTCCGGCTGGCACCGGGCGCTTGGATACTCACCATGTTGACCTGGTTTGTCCTTATTTTAGTGGCGAAAGTTATCCCTGTGGTCGGCTTACTGTTTGATGCGCTCACCAGTCAAATTTGGCTCGGCGGATTATTTATCGGCTGTGCGGTAGCCAGCTATGGTGGAATGTTCCACCAGAAATTTTTGTTTGAAGCTTTTAGTTCCCACCTTGTTCCATTAGCTCTGTTTTCGGCAATGATGACCGGCATTGAACTGACGGCTTTACACCTCATCGTGGGACCAGAGGTGTGGGAGATTTTTCTGCAAACGGTGAGTCAACAACAGCAAACATCTGCGGCTCAAGAAATACCGCCGGAAATGTTCAATCAAATTGTTGCGGCGCGCATGTGGGTCATTCCAATCAATGCGGTTTTGATGTTCGTTCCTGTACTGGTGGTGTTGCACAACCTGTCGCTGTCGCAGGCAATTAAGTTAAGCGCTAAAGGCTTTTTTGCTAATCCGGCTGCAATGTTGCGCTTCTTTCTGGTCGTCGCGGCATTTGCTATATTGGCACTGCTGAGCTTTGGCTTGACGCTGGTTATTTTAATTCCGCTGTATATCGCAGCCATTTATTTTGCCCATCTCGATATTTTCACGGCTGAAGAAAGCAGTAACGATGGGCAGTGGCAAGCTTAGTAAAACGCTAAGTAGAGTAGCAGCGCATTCACCAATACCAATCCAATGGCACTTAATTTCCAAGCAGCTATTTGTTTCCAAAACGCCAGATAGCATCCGCTTAAAGTCGTTGCCAACCCAATAAGGCCGATGGTCCAAGTGGCTGCATTGGCGGCTTGCCCCCAATAAATCAATAAGGTCACCAGTTGTACCATGGTTAGCGCCAGCAAATAAAAGTAAGCAATATCGCGGCGCTGCTTCTGCTCAAATAAGATGGGGGGGGAGGCAAGCAATAAAACGGGAACCAATAATAGACTTGCAAGTAAGTATCCTAACATAGAGTGGCCTGTACCTTCTTTTGAGTGGCTTTACCATCGAAGCATTCCGGCGCATTATAAGCAAGATTCAAAAAAATAAACAATTTCCGGAATAATTCCGTTGCTCAGTCGTTATAGCATTAAACAGTGATAAAAATGAGAACCCAATTGTTCAATCAGTATATTTTACAGCATTCATCCGGCGCATTTGCAATGGCGCTGCAAATGTTGCGCAGTCGGGAAGAGGCTAAAGATGTTATGCAAGACGCTTGCTGTGCCTTGTTACGTCAGGCGCGCTTGCCGGAAGACTCGCAGCAGTTTCGGATGTTGCTGTACAAGGTGGTACGAAACAAGGCGATTGATCGCTTGCGGGCGCTAAAGGTGCGCCAAAGCGACAGCTTTGCTGAGCATGAGGAGACGCTAGCACTGCCGGTTTCTTTTAGCGACGGTGGCGGTAATCCAGAGGCGCAGATTCAATTGCAGCAGCAAATGACATTACTGAAAACTGCGTTAAGCCAACTCTCAGCAGAACATCGTGACATTTTATTATTGAAAGACTGGCAAGGCTTTAGCTACGCAGAGATTGCCGAGATTCTCGATATAGAACCGGGAACAGTGATGTCGCGCTTACACCGTGCACGATTAGCGATCCGAGAGCAAATGGCGCGACTCGACGAAGATTGCGAATAAAATTTTTTAAGATACAGGTGAACCATGCAACATAATTGTGAGCAAGTAGAAACGTTAATTTCAGGTTATATCGATGATGAGTTGACGCAGCAGCAATCGCAACAAGTGTTCATTCACATTGAAAGTTGCGCTAAGTGTCAAGCGCTTTACCAAGAACTAAAACAGATTCAAAGTGGACTGGCGGCAATGGAGCAAGCAACGATGAAAGATTCAGAAATACAGCAACTAATGAGTGATAAATGGGCGACCACTAGTGGAGCCTTGGGTTGGCTTTTGTTAATCGGGAGTGTTTCGCTAATTGTTGGTTTTATTGTCGTTCAGTTTTTTGCTAACGATCAGTTGAGTCTGGCAATGAAGTTATTCATCAGTGCACCGATTGCCGGTGTGTTATTTTTGCTATTAAGCGTATTGCGACAACGTTTAATAGCGCGCAAAAATGATCGCTATAAAGGAGTCGATTTATAATGAGTCACATTTTAATTGCTACGGCCGATGACATTAATGGCTACACCATCGATAAAACGTTAGGTTTGGTCCGTGGAAATACGATCCGCGCACGCCATATTGGGCGCGATATACTCGCTGGCTTACGCGGGATCGTCGGTGGTGAAGTCCACGAATATACTAAACTACTTGCAGAAAGCCGTGAACAAGCACTCGATCGAATGGTCGATGAAGCTAAGCGGCTAGGTGCAGACGCGATTGTCGGAGTACGCTTCTCGACCAGTTTAATGGCGCAAGGAGCGGCCGAACTTTTGGCTTACGGTACCGCCGTTAAAATCAAAAAGGCCGCTGCCGAAGGTTAGCCGATGGCGTTTACGGCTCATTAATCAAGGTCATTTAGTCATGTCAACTGAATGACCGACCCCTCATTAAGCCGACCTTGGCCTAGTCGCGGATAATTGATATCCTGCTGAAAACAACCCCATAAAGATGAGTGATGGATCCATACCGGCCTCCCAAAAATTTATCGCAGCGAGTTTTTCAAACGCCTCTTATTTCGGTATTGCTAGTGTTTTTGGTTATCGCTTTATTTTTAGGTTTTTGGATCTTAAAAGCCAATCAACGATCGCTAGCGCTGGTTGACGTTCTGGCCGATAAAGCCTTTATTGTGTGTTTACTTAGTTATTTGGCGTATACATTATTAGCCATAACCAACGCAAGTAATATACGGCGGTTTTTGAAGTCGACGCCAGCAATTACTAATCCAGATGATTTAGCGCGGCTAAAACCCGTTATTCGCACCAATATGTACAGTGCGTTGCTTACCATGGTGTTATTAATTTTAATAACTGTATTAACCATCGTAGTCTTGCTTGGTGAACAACTTTTGGAAAGCATACTGGTTATGCTATGTTCTATAGTCGTTACGGTGTTGCTATATGGCTATGGCCAGCTAGAACAACGCCTGAAGCAAATTCCCATTGTCAGTGATAATTCAGAATCTGAACTGGCCAAAGAAACGGAACGATTATTAACATGCTGGGTTGAGAAGTTACTACCCGATTTTTAATCTTTTTAAGCATTAGTAAGCAGAGGATAGCAATGATACTAAGCGACTTTTATCCATTGTTAATGGTGGTTTTGTTATCGATCTTAACGCTCGGGTTCACACAGATAATGTTTCGGCGCAAAATCGCGAAAGATCCCGCGAACAAATATTATCGACAGCTAACTTTCAATTTTCTGTTTGTAGTGGTGTTAATTGCTGCGGTTGCGGCAGCGCCAATTAGTAGCGAGCTTAAAGGCCAAATTTTAGGACTTATCGGAATCGTTATTTCCGGTGCTATTGCGCTGTCATCAACTTCTTTATTGGGCAATACGCTGGCTGGAATTATGCTTAAGATAACTAAGAATTTCAAAACCGGTGAGTTTATTTCGGTGAATGATATAACCGGAAAAGTCGCCAGTCGTACTTTGCTAAATATTGAAATCCAAACATTTGATCGAGGATTGATTTTCCTGCCGAACATTTATTTAGTGACCCATCCGGTGAAAGTATTCCCACAAAGTGGCGTGTTCGTAAATGTTGACGTTTCACTCGGTTATGACGTTCCGCGCAGTAGGGTAGAGCAAGCATTAAAGTTAGCTGCAGAGAAAAATGAAATTGATACCGCATATGTTGAAATTAAAAAACTACTCGACTTTAGTGTG
>JABXHQ010000082.1 GCA_013373545.1 Gammaproteobacteria bacterium | reverse complement strand
TTCCTTTCTTGAACGTTGCGTTAGAGAAATCATTAAAGCCGACCGACTTTAACCAATACTCTTGCTGCAATTCAATTCGATACGTCTCGGCGCAATAATTACAATTCCGCTTAACTAAACGCTGCGCGACAATTCCGCGCAACGCACTGGCAACTAAATAAGGTTCTGCTCCCATGTCAGCAAGTCGTAATGCAGAAGATATAGAGTCATTAGTATGCAACGTTGACAAAACTAGATGCCCCGTCATCGCAGCGCGCAAACCAATTTCGGCCGTTTCTTGATCACGCATCTCCCCAATCAGAACTACATCTGGATCTTGCCGCAATACTGCTCGTAACACTTTTGCGAAGTCGAGACCTATCTTATTATTAACTTGGACTTGATTAACTCGTGACAAATAATATTCTACCGGATCTTCAATGGTTATAATCTTTTTCTCAGGTGAATTTAACTCTGTTAGGGCAGAATATAGCGTAGTTGTTTTACCAGAGCCCGTTGGTCCGGTTACCAAAATCATGCCATGTTGAGAACGTAATAGTTGTCGAAACTGTTTTAACAAACGCGTCGACATACCAACTTCATCAAGCTTAATGATTCCGCTCGTTTGGTCGAGTAAACGCATTACAACAGATTCGCCGTATTGAACTGGCATGGTCGACAAACGAATATCGACACTGTGCCCGCGAACCTTAATATTAAATCGTCCATCTTGAGGTTTACGTTTTTCGGAAATATCGAGACCACACATAAGCTTTAAGCGTAATACCAATGCAGGTGCGATTCTCTTTTCTTTCATAACTTGTTCTTGCAACGAGCCATCAACCCTTAGACGAATTCTTAAAACATCTTGGTCAGGTTCTATATGAATATCAGAAGCCTGAAGCTGTACCGCTTCTTCGAACACGCTTTGCAAAAGTTTGGCAACGGGAGCCTCATCCGTTTCCGTTGTGTCAGAAAGACCTGGCAACTCAAACTCATCGCTACTTAACTCATCTTGTAGCTCTTCTGCTAAGGAACTAATCTCGCTGGTTTTCCGATAGAACAAGTCTATATTACGAACAATATCGGATTCTTTTGCTACTGTAACTTCTAGTGGTTTACCGAGAACTTGTTGAATTTGGTCATAGCGATCCAAGTCGGTGGGATCCGCCATAGCAACCAGATATTTATTATCTTTTTCGTCTAAGACCAAAGTACGAAATCGTCGTGCTTGGATTTCGCTCAGTCGGTTAACTGTTTCTTGGTTGATCTTAAAATTGGGTAAATCGATGTATTGTATCTGTAATTGTTGTGCTAAAAATCGCAACAGTTGTTCTTCACCTACATAGCCGAGATTGACAAGTGTCCCACCCAATCTTTGCCCAGTTGATTTTTGCTGCTTAAGAGCGTCCATGAGTTGACTTTCAGTAATAACTGCATTTTCAACTAAAAGATCACCTAATCGAATTTTCTTTCTTAACATATTATAAGCCTGTTAAACGATTTAGCTTAAGCCGAATATATTCGTGCTGATTAAAGGTCAGTCGCCGATCGACTTGCGCTCGCTCTAGTGCTTGTCGTGCCGCGTCAAACTCTGATATCGCTGTTAATGAAATGCTTAACCCAATCCACCAATCACCTCTCGAACTATCGCTTTCGAGCAATCGTTGATAAATATTAATCGCTTCATGGTGCTCAGTCAGCTGCTGCATGGCAACCGCTCGTACTAATAAAAGTTCTTCGTTCTCTACACTTGCCTCTGCTGTCATCGCAGTTATCGACTGCCAGTTATTTTGCTCGGCATAAATCTTAGCAAGCATCAATCTCAAATTATCCAAGCGTGGATTTTGACTTAATTGTTGTTGTAAAAAGCGGATCGTTCGTTCAGTATCGCCTAATTGCAGTATTACCCATGCACGCTTCTCAATAATCGCCTGAGATGTTTGTCCTGAGTTGATTAGCTCATTTAATTTTTCGTCAGCTCGCGTATAAAAGCCTTCAGCAATCAACTGATCAATTTCATATAAAGTGTTTTCAAGTCGCTGCGTTTTAGATATCGACTTTACGACCACTTTTTTAGATGTTTGCGAAACTAGTTTTCCGCGAGGCTTTCTATCCGTATTGATAGCTTTTGGGGCCGCTGTAGTCGACTCTAGCGTTGATAGATTTTGAGGAATTATCGTTTCGCTCGTATTTGCAACCTGACGTTCACTCCCCTCAATTGTTGAATTCAGCTCAGTAGTCTTTGGTGATTCATGAGTAACAACGGGAACACTTACCTTATTAGTTGCTGTGTCAATATTAAACTTAGACTGCAAAGCTTCTTCGTCGTGGTTAGGATGGCTGTCAGCTGCAGCGAATGTTTGCGATTTTGTATTACTCAGTGTTAACTGACTCGACGTTAAGCGATTCAGATCTGATTGGTCTTGAACTGATTCAGTTTCGCTAGACGGATTGGCTAAATTTGAATCTAATAAAGCTTCATCAATCATCGGCGTCGCTTCATCTATCACCGTCAAGGGCACTTGTGAAATTGCCTCATCGGCAGGCCATTTGGCAAACCAAATCCAACCAACAATAACAGCTAACGCAATTAAAACTAGCAAAATTTTTGGAACAACCGTTGCCGTTGGCTCTTGCGCATCGACACTACCGGTATTAAGTGTAAGTCCAGCTCCACGAGAATCGCGTTGTAAATCTCGGAGCATCTGATTAACTACGCTCATCCCAACACCCAGTAGGCTAAAGCACTCGAACTAAAAGCCAGAAAAGTAAACGCAAACGCGATTCGTTGATAAAGTTTTAAGCGGGCGGATGTATCGGGTGTATCCGACATTGCAGACAAAACATCCAATACATTAGCGTGCGTGTGATTACGACCAAAAGCGACCATCAATGATTTGTGAGCAATGATATTAGCAAGGCGCGGAATACCACGACTGGCCCATGCAATTACCGAATATGCCGACGAAGAAAAAAAATGCCGTTGCTTAGCAGCAACTCGGTTAAGTCGATGTGACAAGTATAACTTAATTTGACGACGTGATAATGAGGGGAGCTGATAGCGAAAAGCGATTCGCTGTCGAAGCTGCCTAAGATGATCTTGTTGTAATTTACGATCAAGCTCCGGCTGTGAAAACAAAATAATTTGTAATAACTTCGTTGTCTCTGTTTCTAAATTGGTAAACAATCTAAGTGCTTCTAAAGTCTCATCTGGCATTGTTTGAGCTTCATCAATGATCAGTACAACGGGACCCTTTACTTTATTTATTTCGATTAACTTCTTTTGTATCTTTGGAATAAGTTGTTCTTCGCTGGTGTTCTTATTAACCCGAATAGACAATTCAGTCGCCAAAGCTAGTTTGAGTTCTTTAGGCGTCAATATTGGATTGGGTAGATAGGCAACCATTCGTTGATCATCAATGTGATTCATCACCCAACGACAAAGCATGGTTTTACCGGTTCCGACTTCGCCACTAACATGACAAAAAGCTTCACCGGTTGTTAATGCAAATTGAATTGTGTTTAACGCTTCTTTATAACCATTAAGCGAGCAAAACAATTCCGTATCAGGTGTTAATGAAAAAGGAAGTTTTCGCAAGCCGAAGTGGTATAAATACATACACTTATTCGCCCGAGTTAAATCGCTTAAAGCGTTGTTCTGACTCATCAACAGCTTTTTGCCAAGCAGATGACTCGATCACTGTCGCCTTTAGCAATAACACCAATTCACTTTTTACAACTTTATCTCTTTGTTGTTTAAAAAGATTGCCGATTACTGGAATACTGCTTAACACTGGTACTCCAGAATCTGATTTAACTACTTGGTTCTGCATTAAGCCACCAATAACAACAACCTGTCCACTGCGCAGCTTAACTATTGAATCAGATTCTCGAATACTGCTAAGTGCAAGTGGCAACGATAAATCTTGGCCGCCAATCTGAATTTCTTTTGTTTGATCTTGCACTTCACTAACTGAGGGATGGACATGCAATATTATCTCGCCATTAGCACTGATTTGCGGCATCACGTCTAACGCAATACCCGAGAAAAAAGGTGTTAAAGTCACATCGGGGGTCGTTGTTGAATTGATACCAGAAGTCGTAGTAGTGCTGATGTCGGTAACAAAGAATTCATCGGTGCCTACTTTAATAACCGCTTTTTGGTTGTTAATTGTCGAAATTCGTGGACTTGATAAAACTTGCACATCGCCTTGTTGCTCAAGAAGTTGAACGGTTGCACTAAATGGATTTGGGTCATTCGGATCGGTTTCATATAACAAATTAAAAACACCATTGATAGGATTTGCTTCTGCAGCAGTATCCAATACCTGGCCAAGTTGTCCTAAGGCAATAATATTACCAGCTCCATTTGTCTTTACTTTAGACCAGTCGATACCCGCTTGAAATGAGTCGTTTAAACTAACCTCAAGAATTTTGGCTTCGAGAATAACTTGTCGTCCCAAGTTTGCTTGTGCAACGCCAAGATACTCAGCGACCTGACGTTGAATCAGCGGACGAGCTTTCACCAATACAATACCCGTTTGCGGGCTGACCATAACCAAACTATCCGGTTCTTGACTCGCTATAGCATTCAAGGCAGTTTGAACTTCTTGCCAAAGATCTGTTTGCGATGCCGTTTCAATCTTCGAAGAGTTAACAGTGGAAACATTATTTTGTCCGCCGCCGCTACTGTTGTTACTACTACTTTGCTGTCCTTTTCCACTAGAATATATTTGTCCAGAACTCACTTGAGTCTGAGACTTTCCATCGCGTTTTAAGTTAAGGTAATCTAATGGATATACGGCCGTTTGCAATTTCGATCCGCCAACATAGTATATGCTACCTTGCTGTTGAATATCGATATCATGAGTACGTTCAAGAATTGCCAATACTTCTTTAATCGTAACATTCTTAAGTTGCAGCGTAACCGGTTCGGTTAAATTTGGATCAACTAAAATATTGATATCTGTATCTTCGACGAGTCCCATTAAAAATGCATTTAACGGTAGCTTATCGGCTTTAACATCAAAACGCTTATTGGTAACTTGAGTCGTTTGTCCAAGTGCCACTTGCGGCATTAATGATTTTAAGATTGCCGATTCATCGGGCTGCTTCTCTGGTACGGCTTGCTTATTATTCTCGAATGCTTGCTCAACAACTGTCGGAGCTTTTGTGGCCGCAACAGATTCAGAGTCTGAGGTTGTTGCGCACGAGCACAATAAAAATGAGCCAAGCATTGATATGAATACTTTACGATTCAGCATACTTTCTAACCTTGCGAATGAATTCGTTTTACTGATTTATTAAGTGTCAGCGTTATTGTCTTATTGTTATTAGATAGAACGACATTGTTAGCATTAATACTTCTAACTTGGAAACCATTAATACGGTCACCAACTTTTACAGTACGACTATCAATAATTGCCTTTATCTGTTGCTTATTTTTAATAATCGCCATTAGTTGATTTTTCTTGGTTTCTTTAACATCAACTTTATCAATCGTCTTTACCGGTTCTTTTGGTGCGTCACTGCGTACCACAATTAGCGGACGCGTGGGATCTTGCAGCTGTTCAGCTGCAATGGCAAAAACAGATAGAGCAAGTACTAAACTAAGCGCCGATCCAATTTTTTTCATAGCTATATGTGTAAACCGTAAGAGTAATATCCGCATTTGGATAACGCATAACCTGATAGTTCAAGCTTTCCCAATAAATCTTTAAATTGAGTTTTTCAAGTTCTTGCAAACTTTTCATCAAATCAAAATAACCGCCACTGAGCTTTACGGTAAAGTCATGGCGGTAGAATTGAATATTTTTATCTTCTTGATAAACAATAGAATTACTTTTTGTTGCTAATTGATCGCTGGTAAATGCTGGCTTAACAGGTTTCTTGTTCAGCTTTATTAGCTCTAACCCTTTGCTTTTATCAAAAAAGTTTTTCAGCAAGTCGGGCATTTGACTTGGAGAAACTAGCTGTGCATAGGATGCTAAATTTTCGTCCAACTCTCGTTCACGCTGTTGCAGCAGCTTATACTGAACAGACTTGGACGTTTTGGTTGCGCCAATCAGTTCTAAATTACGTTGCTGTATCGCTGCATTTATATCATTTCGTTGTTTCTTGATACTGGTTAGCTGCGCTTTAATTGTCTTCTGTTCTTTCTCAATCGAAAGGTACCAAACTTGTTCAAACACCAACAACACAAACGCGGCAAAAAGGCCGAGTGCCATTAGCCTCTGGCGTGTGGGCAACTGTAGATATTTGGCTTTTAAAGCAGACGTTTTTTCTTGGTCACTCATGCTTAACCGCCACTCCACCGCTTAACTTGAAGTCATACACTCGTTCATTCCACTGGTTCTGCTCGAGCTCGATTGCAAGGTACTGTCGATTTAAAGATGCATGTCGCGACATAGTTTTGATCCATTCCGTAATCATTTCTGGCTTTAGAGTTTGCCCAGAGAGGACTAGAGTATCATCTTGAATATCAATTTTAGTTAACCAAATGTCTCGTGAATCGTTGCGCGCCAAATCTTCGATTATGTTACTAAATCCACCGCTCGCAGAAACATCTGCATCCTGAAAGGTATTTAACGCTAATTGCTTCTTTTGAATGTCGTATTCCAGTCGCGAAATCTGACTGTCCAAACCTGCTTGACTGGGTCGGTTTGCAATCATTGATTCGAGTTCTGTTAACTGGGCTTTCATTTGCTCGAGCATCTTGCGCTCTTGATTAACCTGCGACTTTAAGGTGTCGAGATCAGCATTTAGCATCCACCCTAAGCCTAAGTAGAGCAGCAATAACGCCGCTGCTGACATTAGAAACTGTTCGAAACTTAAATACTCGACTTTCGGTTTAAATTGCTCAAGGTATAAATTAACCTGCTGCATTTTCACCTACCTGTTGACGCAAAGCTCCGCCAAGAATTGGAAAATATTGGGCCAGTTCGCCACTGATTGCCGCAGGTTCATATTGGCAAATATCAGCAACGGAAAAAACTTCGACTTGCAGCCCCAGGTTGCTTTTTAATTGCTCAACAATCAACTCCGTCGCATCCGATAACTCCGGGATAATCACTTTTGATATATTACGTTTGGCAATTTGGCTCTCATAGTAATCGAGGGTTCGCTGTACTTCGAGTAACCACTGCTCGTCGTCTACGCTCGCTACTGAATTTCCGGCCTCGTCATCTAGAGTAAACTCTGAGGTTTGACTGGGCAAATACACTCCGGGCAAGGAGCGAGTGAATGCAAATTCGTTACCCATAAAGCAATTAATAGTTAAGCCGCCCGCCGTCTCAGCAATAAAAGCCACGTTCTGTTCACCGTGGAGTTGAGGACTCAGTATCCGACCGATAGTTAATTCTTCAATCTCGATAGCTAACAAAGATAAGCCGGCATCGTCCGAAAGTTGGATGATTGCTTCAATGTCATGTTTCGCGGCAACCACCACATAGAGCTTTTCCGCGCCAACCATCTGTTTGGGGTATGGAAATGAGCAAATGACCGCTTGCTCCAGCGTCGTATCAATCAAGTCTTTTATCTGCCATTGGATGGCAGCTTCAAGTTCTTCATCGGGAACGGCGGGTTTATCAATGGTCATCAAGCGATAGCGATTACTGGGCAATACCCAAACTGCGCTACGACCCTTGGCATTCAACTTATTCAATTCACGTTTAATATCACTGTGCTCGGCCGATGACTCGAACGGCATAACTCCCGCAGCTAAGATTTTTGGACCAAAGCTCGACCGCTCGAGTAAACAGTAGCTTAATCGAGATCCATCTAGCTGTAGCCCTATCGCGGGTTTGTTCTTGGTTAGTATCTTGCTCAGCCAACTCACAGTTTTATCTCAAAAATATGAATTAATTCACATTTTAATATGTTTTCTAAAAAATCATAGCAAATTGTTGAATTTTCGAGCGATTTTATTAAAAAATAACTCAACTTTCATCGCGAAACTAATCAAACTTCGCCTCATTTCGACCGAAAATACTTCTCAGCTCAGTGCAATAAATAGCCAATTCAACTGAGAATTTCTTTACCGTATTGGAAAGCCTGACAACCTCCACAGCCAAAGGAGCCACGCTGAGCGCCATGCTAAACTGCTGATTCGACTCTCCGTCCTGTCGCATTAACTTGTTTAATTTCAAATAGATAGCTAGATAACGAACGTCTGGAAAACAATTTTTTATACGCTTCGGCAATGGCGATAATTTGAACTATAGTTATAAACAAAACGATGATTATAATTTAGGTCTTAAACCGATATGCAGCAACTGTTTAAACCCGCGATTTTATTTATGAATCGCTTAAAGTATGCAGGCAAATTTATTTTTGTCTCTGCCATATTCCTGATCCCTTTAGTTTTGCTTGGGTACGGTTATGTTTCTCAAGTGCTCAATTCGATTGATAAGACTGAAAAAGAACGATTCGCGCTAAAGCTCTACCCAAGCTTGCATCAAGCCTACATTAAAAACCAAACCTTTATCTTAGAGGCAATGGTCGCGCAGCGGAAACTCTCGGATGAGCAACTGAATCGACGCGATGCTGCGGCGCAAGCTGTGTTCGACCAACTTATGTCGATTCGCTCAATGGAAAATCCTTTCACCGCTAATGAGAAATTTGTTAGCCAAATTGATCGCGTGATTAAATCGATTAAAACGACGCAAACGCTCACAATGGACCCAAGATCGCCAGCGACCCAATGGTATATAGCCATGTCGGAAAGTCAGCAGGAGATCCTCCAATTGTATCAAATCTTAGCCAACGAAGCTGGCATAACCAATGACCCTGAACTCGCTACTTTTTATTTGGGTCAGTTTCTTAGTAAAGATATTTATCAATTTTTAGAGCCTATACAACGCGCACAAACCATTGGTTATTTCGATTTGACGTCAGTGCCTTTTGAGCAAAGTTTATACGACGATATGTCCGCAATTCTTGATCGATTAATTAACCAAAGCGAACAAATGGAGAAATACTTTCAACATCAACTCGAAGTCTCTGAGCAACTAGCTCCATTAAAAGGCACTCATCAAAACTTTAAAACTAGCTATGACCAAGTCATTAATTACCTAGATGAAAACTTTTTCATTGCAGTCGATATTACCACCAATGGCGAGGTTATATTCTCAACCATGGAGCAAAACAAAAAAGTATTCAATCAAGCCTTCAATCAAAACCTCGAGTTATTTCAATCATTACTCGACGAAAGGATAGAAAGCGAAAAGGGGGCATTAATTACATTATTGATCATCGTTGCAGTCGCAATATTATTTACCGCTTATCTATTTATCGGCATGTCTTTTTCAATTGGCATGAGTATCGGAACGCTTATTAAAACTGCCGAAAGATTTGCCGGAGGCGATCTTAACGCTCGCGTTCGATTTGAAACCAATGATGAAATGAACTCCTTAAAAAAATCATTTAACTGGATGATAAAAAAAGTTGGTAATCTACTAATTACTCTCGAAAGTGCTTCAGATGAAGTATCAGCACAGGCCAATAAAGTCGAAGAAATAGCAAAACAAACTGACGAAGCCATTAATCAACAAAAGTCAAAAACGCAAGATATTATCGCCGCGACTAATCAACTAATTGGTTACGTGAATGAAATTTCCGAAAATACTAAGGGCGTACAAACCGCTGTCGATAATTCCAACACGCAAACCAAGACGAGCGTTGAAATTATGTCGCGGGCAAAAATGTCCAGTGATGAGCTTAGCGACGAAATCAATCGCTCGGTTACCGTAATTGATCGACTCGCCAAACAAAGCGATAGCATCGCTCAAGTACTCGATGTGATAAAAAATATCGCTGAGCAAACAAATTTATTAGCGTTGAATGCCGCAATTGAGGCGGCTCGAGCTGGAGAACAAGGTCGCGGGTTTGCAGTAGTGGCCGATGAGGTACGTACGCTCGCATCGCGAACTCAATCATCTACTCAGGAAATCGAACACACCATCGACACTTTGCATAAGGGCGTTTCCGAAGCCGTCGCCTCGATGACAACCAGCCGCGAAAAAACGTTAACAACTGCAGAAGAATCCGAGAAGTTACAAGTCGCTATCAATCAAATTCAAGAAGCGGTTGATCAAATTTCGCGAAGAAACCAAGCGACAAGACAGACGAGTGAGCACCAACAAAGCGTTGCGAATTCCATCGACAGCCTATTACAAGCGATTCAAAATATTTCTGACTCGACTACTTCGTATTCGGAGCAAACAATTTTAGCGGGTCAGGAAATGACTACGCTTGCAGCGAAAATGCGCACCATGGTCGATGAATTTCATAATCATTAATCGTCGGCTAACATAGCTCTCAGGGCGTCCATATTACGGCGTCCTTTCGCTTGGCGTTCTTCCTCAGTCTGCGGTAACTGCTGCTCTTCCCATACTAGATCATCTTGAGGCATTTCAAATAGGAAGCGACTAGGTTCACTGTCAATTAATTCGCCATATTGCTTTCGTTGTCGTGCATAAGTTAGCGTTAAAGTTTTTTGCGCACGTGTGATACCAACATAAGCCAACCTACGCTCTTCTTCAATATTATCTTCTTCAATACTAGAACGATGAGGCAGCAACTCTTCTTCCATTCCAACCAGATATACATGATTAAACTCTAACCCTTTAGAGGCGTGTAGTGTCATCAACTGTACTTCATTTTGCTCTTCTTCCTCTTCATTACGATCTAACATTTCACGTAGTAGAAGCTTATTAAGAGCTCGCGCTAAAGGAAACTCATCTTGTTCAATATTTTGTAATTCACGGTCAACCCATTCAAGCAACTGCTGCACATTGTTCCAACGAAACTCAGCAGCTTTAGTGCTGCTTGATTGATCATATAAATACCCATGGTAGCCAATATAGGCAATAAGTTCATGGAGAATTGCCATAGTATCACCACGCTTGGCATTATCTTCAGTTTTCGCAATCAATTCAGCGAATCGCGTAACCGCATTAAAACCTTTACCATGAAGTTCATCTTGCAGCTCAGGTTCGAAACAAGCCTGATACATACTGATATGGCGCTTTTGTGCAAATAGTCCCAGCTTCTCAAGTGTAGTGGGGCCAATTTCTCGACGCGGTGTATTAACTACTCGTAAGAAAGCATTGTCGTCATCTTGATTAACAATAATACGCAAGTAAGCGAGGATGTCTTTAATTTCAGAGCGCGAGAAAAATGATGTCGATCCGCTCACTCGATAAGGAATTTGTTTCGTTATTAAGGCGCGTTCAATAAAACGAGCCTGATGGTTGCCACGATATAAAATAGCGTAGTCAGAATACTCGGTACCATGACGAAGTTTATGCGCTAAAATTTCATTTGCAACTCGCTCTGACTCATGATTTTCATTATCGGCCATGAGAACTCGAATTGGGTCGCCATACTCCTTATCCGACCAAATTGATTTCTCAAAAACATGAGGGTTATTCGCTATCACTTGATTGGCGGCCTTTAATATTCGGCCATAGCTGCGATAGTTTTGTTCCAGTTTAACGACTTTTAAATTTGGATAATCTTGCTGCAGCAAGGCTAAATTTTCGGGCTGCGCACCACGCCAAGAATAAATCGATTGATCATCATCGCCGACCACTGTAAACAAACCAAAACGGCCGCAAATCAACTTTACCAACTCATATTGGCAGGTATTGGTATCTTGATATTCGTCAACTAATAAATAACGAATTTTGTTTTGCCATTTTTCCAAAATGTCCGGATTTTGTTGGAATAAGATAACCGGGTATCGGATTAAATCATCAAAATCAACGGCATTGTAAGCGCGCATGCTACGGTCATAAAGCTCATAGAGTTTTGCAGCTAAAAGATCATCTTGGTTATTTACCTGGTTAATAACGGCTTGCGGTGAAACAAGATCATTTTTCCATTGCGAGATTTTATTTTGAAAGGCTTGTAATTCCGTTTTATCCGCATCGGCATTGCGCCCACATAACTCACGCAATAACCCTAGCGTATCTTGGTCATCGAAAATGGTAAAGTTGGCCTTATATCCAAGCGCTCGATGCTCTTTGCGAATAATGTTTAGACCTAAATTATGAAACGTAGAAACTATTAATCCGCGAGTGTTGCCTTTGCCTAACAGCAAGCTTACTCGCTCTTTCATTTCTCGGGCCGCTTTATTGGTGAAAGTAACTGCGGCAATTTGGCTGGGTTTAAATCCCGCCTTTTGAATAAGGTGCGCAATTTTTGTGGTAATCACGCTGGTTTTGCCTGATCCAGCTCCAGCCAACACTAACAATGGCGATTCAACGGTCGCCACCGCTTGTTGTTGTCGTTCGTTTAGTTGATGCGCCACAGCAGATTACTCAATTACTCGGTTATGCTCAGAAAAAAAAGCCCCGTTATTAACGGGGCGATCTTAGCGAATTGTAATTGAGCTTTTATTCAATGCCAATGAATTTCACATTGTTCAGGCGACGTTATCAATTGCGCAAAGGTCCTTGCCAAAAGTTTTTGCTCAACCACTTGTTTGGGTTGATGGTCACACCACCAATTCGGCAACGCCATGAGTCTTGATTTTGTAACGACTCTTTAAATACGCTGACTTGAATTTTAGGTAACCAAGTTGCCAACTGAACGTTGTATTTTCCTGGCGCGCCCGGGAACGGACGGCTCTCCAACTCTTCCTTCATACCACTCTCCATTTTTCTTGCTTCCTTCACCATGCTCCAAAATCAACTCGTTATATAAAGCTGCTGGAGACTTCCTCGTAGAATAACCCATATAATGAATCTTTTCACTAATTCAATTGTAATACCGCGATACGAGATTGCCAGTAAATATTCCGCATTAAAAGGGTTCTGTTGAGACCCATATCGTATATTGAGTTTATGACATCTCGATGAACAATGCGGTAGCTAAAGCTGCGCCAGCAAACGCTCAAACCCCCGCATAGAAACCGCTTCAGCAATATCTGAGCAGTCGACATTTGGCTCATCTTTTAAGTCAGCCAAGGTGCGCGCCACTCGAAGAACCCGGTGATAAGCACGCGCCGACAGCGATAGTTTTTTTAATACTTCCAAGGCATAGGCATGGGTACGCGCGTCTAGCTTAACCACAGCAGCCAATTCTGCGACTGTTAACTCACCATTAAGCTTATTTTGCCGGCTGCGTTGACGCTGTTGCGCGCTCAGTACCCGCTGCAGAACCGCACTTGAGGACTCACTTTCCTTCGCTCCTTGTGCTAATTCAAGCGCCGGCATTGCCGGAATTTGCACTTGTAAGTCGATCCTATCCAAGAACGGACCCGACAGTTTTAGCAAATAGCGGCGCACTTGGTCGGACGAACAGCGACATTCTCCCTGGGGGTTACCAAAATGCCCGCAAGGACACGGATTCATAGCCGCAACTAACTGAAAATGTGCTGGAAATCGAGCTTGTCTCGCAGCCCGAGAAATTGTCACCACCCCCGACTCCAAAGGCTCTCGAAGTACCTCTAATACGCGGCGCTGAAACTCGGTTAGTTCATCTAAGAACAAAACGCCCTGATGCGCTAACGAGACTTCGCCTGGCCGCGGCTGACTGCCGCCACCCACCAAAGCCACCGCTGACGCAGTATGATGCGGTGAGCGAAACGGACGCATGCGCCACTTCGCTGGCTCAAATGCGCGACCACTAATGGAGGCTATCGCTGCACACTCGATAGCTTGAGCTTCTGAAAGGGGCGGCAAAATTCCATTTAGACGACTAGCCAGCATGGTCTTTCCCGTTCCAGGAGGACCAATTAGGAGCAGATTATGATGACCCGCAGCGCAGAGCTCCAAGGCGCGTTTACCTTGGTGCTGTCCGATGACTTCTTTTAGGTCGGGGCCGACAGCACTGTTGGACTCTAGCTTTGGCGGCACAAGGTAATCGTGCTTGACCGCACCACTTAGGTGTTCAATCACCTCCAGCAAATGTTTCACCGCGACGATGGGTACTCCACAAAGCGCTGCCTCCGCAGCATTTTCTTGTGCAACGACTAACGTTTTACCACGTGCTTTGGCGGCGATCGCCGCCGGTAGGATCCCTTGTACGGGTCTTAACGCTCCCGAAAGCGCTAATTCCGCAACAAATTCGAATGACTCATACAGCGCAGTCGCGATTTGTCCACTCGCGGCTAAAATACCAATCGCTATTGGCAAATCAAAGCGACCACCTTCTTTTGGCAAGTCTGCAGGGGCTAAGTTAACGGTGATACGCCGTGTCGGAAAACTAAATTGGCTATTGATTAATGCGCTTCTAACGCGATCTTTACTTTCACGCACTGCGGTTGCCGCAAGCCCAACAATTGCCATGGAGGGCAGTCCTGGCGATAAGTGAGTTTCTATCGTGATTAGCGGAGCTTCAATGCCGACTAACGCGCGTGCATGAATTCGCGACAGATTCATTTGATCCTTCAAATAGCTATCGTCTAGTACAAAATAGTGTACCCCAGTAACTTTGTTTAACCAGCAGAGGTAAGCGCATCCATTGCGTAAGAATTACCATTAAGTAGCTAAGCTTTCACTGAGCTAAGCGTCAGCAAACAGCAGCAAAAGCGCCTGTTTGCTGGTTTTTTATCAATCAGCTCGCGCTGACTCGAGCACCTGATGACCCCAGCCCACCAGCTTGCCATCGACAAACACCAGAGGTGTTGTTGCGCTATTCCGAGAGGTATTAAAAACGTAGTAAAGCACGATATACGTTTTGCCATTGCGCTCAAAGCCTTCGCTATCGACAGCCCCGCCAAGTTGATCAACAACCTCATTAATAGAGCTGCCAATAATCAAATCACTGACGCTAAAAGCCAAGCTTTGTGCTTCTTGCGTGGCAGAGTAGGATTCACGCTCACCGTCATGAATGGCAATGACACAGCCAGATAACATTAATGATAGCGTGACCGTGGCGGCTAGCATTAGCTGCCGAGTTGAAACCGATGACTTCATAGCGCTCTATTTCTCCTTTGTTTTTGAAGGCGAGAGTTTACCAACACAATTGTGAATTTCATTGCGCGATTAGTAACAAAACATAACGAAAAAGCGTTTTAACTTTTTCGACTTTTCAGCGAGAATGCCGCTACATCCGCAACCAATGAGTGTCCTATGAAGCATTGCGCCGTTATTGGGAACCCAATTGCCCACAGCTTATCACCGAAGATCCACCAACACTTTGCCAAGGCGCACCAGATTTCTTTGCAATACCAGACCATTTTAGCCACCTCCGATACCTTCTCTGAAGAGGTTGCCGATTTTTTTGAGCAGCAAGGCCTAGGAATGAATGTCACCCTGCCGTTCAAACAGCAAGCATTTGAACTGGCTGATCGCGTCACGCCTCGTGCTGAGCTCGCCCAGTCGGTGAATACATTATCGTTGATTAATGGTCGATTGGTCGGCGACACCACCGATGGCGCAGGGTTTATCACTGACTTAGATCGTCTAAAAGCTCCTTATAAAAATGCCAATATTATAATCCTCGGTGCTGGCGGAGCGGCTCGTTCGCTGATTCCGCCACTGTTGCAACACGGCGCCCAAATTCGACTAGTAAATCGTACCCGAGCGAATGCTGATCGTCTCATTGAACGGTTTGCAGCGGTGGGTGACATTCACTATTTTGAGCCAAATTTTCGTCCGCACTTGGTGATCAATACACTCCCGCAAAATGGTTCGGCTTGCTTACAGTCCTTAACCCTCGGTCAGCTTCCACAAGTTACGTTTTATGATATTAGCTACGGTGAGCGTGCGGCAGAATTTTTGAACTTTGTTAAACAACAAGGTGCCAAGTTTTGCTTTGATGGGTGGGGTATGCTGGTTGAGCAAGCGGCTCTATCTTTTGCTTTATGGCACCAGGTACAGCCCAATACGGATGCGTTGATCAGCGCATACCCAGGTTCATTAAAATAGGTCGATATCGCCGGAAGACATAGACTGTTGCTGAACCGCGGAGCGTAACGAATTCAACTGTGCCTGATTGGCACTTACCAATTCCGCGAGGCGCTGCACTCGTTGCTCAGAGTCCAACGAGTTGGGCAAGGCTTTAATCTGTTGAATAAATGACTCTAAAACGGTCAGGCGATTTCGCAGATAGGAAATAATTTGTTGAATCATATCTTCAAATTGAAGAGAGCGAACACCTTGATTTAAATGGTTAGCAATTTTCTCGGTCAATTGACGTACCTCATCGGAGTTTTCCTCAGCGGCATCGATCACTGTTTTCATATCGGTAAATAATTGATTTACCTGCTGACGATAGTCGTCGGTATCGACTTCACTTGCACGCGTCTGTGGCGTGGTAAATTGACTAACCGAGCGCAAAGTCGCCGCAATATTTTGAATATCTTGAGCGATGTCTTGGCTAAACTGATGGGTACGTTGCGAAAGCGCTCTCACTTCGTCAGCGACCACCGCAAAACCACGCCCGGCATCGCCGGCACGTGCTGCCTCTATAGCCGCATTTAAGGCTAATAAGTTGGTTTGTTCGGTAATCCCATTCATATCGTTGAGCAAACTTTCCACATGTTGCATTCGCTCAGACATATCACCATATTGTTGCTCAATTGCTGACTGTCCTTGTTGATGCTGAGCAAAATAATCAAACAGATCATTAAACATTTGCTGCAACTTAGAAGTGCGGTGCTCTATTTCATCACAGGTTTTATCATCGGTGTGTGTAAGCGCCATCAAATTATTAATTAGATCGACCAAAATGGCACGCTGAGACGTCGAGGCTGACTGCATGCCGGTGAAGGAGCCGGTGAGTTCATTGCTTGCCTCATCAAGAATTTTTGCGGCTTGATTTAACTCATTATTGAGTAATATGACTTCAGCTTCGCCAAGGCTTAATACTTGCTCATAAAGTTCGCTGGGCGGAAGGCTTTCTGGTGTCAAATCGGCGCTATCTTGCTTTTCTTCGCGACTGCTTTGGGCAACCGAAATATCATCAATGAGACACCATATTTGCTGCATAAAAACCACTGCAGCGGCAACATAGACAAGCCAATTCCAAGCCATAAAAGTGGCGACAACGATCATTACTGCGGCCGCTAAGACTATTAAGCGAGAATTTTTCATGATGTTCCATTACTGTTAATCCCGCTTTAAAGTGTAGTTGAAATTAAGAAAGGAAAAAGGGCGAATTAAGTATGACTGGTCAGGTAGCGATCTTTGAGCTTTACATAGTTGTCGGCTGAGTATTTAAAGAAAGCGATTTCCTCTTCTGTTAGAGCCCGAATTTTACGTGCGGGAGAGCCAACCCAAAGATAACCGCCTTCGAGTACACGTCCCGGTGGTACCACACTGTTGGCGCCAAGCACCACATTAGAGTGGATCACTACGTCATCCATAACCACCGACCCCATACCGATCAGCACTTCATTATGAATTTGACAGCCATGTAACATCGCCTTGTGACCTACAGTTACATCATCGCCAATAATCAAAGAATGTCCATCTGGATTGTAATGGCTGGCGTGGGTGACGTGGCACACCGCACCATCTTGAATGCTACTGCGTGCGCCCACCGCGATCGCATGCACATCTCCGCGCAGTACCGCCATCGGCCAGATTGAGCTGTCATCACCAATAGTGACTTGTCCCACCACTAACGCGGTGGGATCGACAAAGACTCGCTGACCGAGCTGAGGTTGGAAGTTTTCAAATGGGCGTATGTTCATATTCTGTCCGAAAATTAAAGCTATTGCGCGATTTTAACCCTTTGCTGCAAAACAGCAAGCAACAAAAACCTTAGCGCATTGTCACGAACTCTTCTGCTGAGGTTGGGTGGATCGCCACCGTATTGTCAAAGTCCTGCTTAGTTGCCCCCATCTTCAACGCAACAGCAAAGCCTTGTAGCATTTCATCTGCTCCCTCACCAATCACATGAATGCCGACAATTCGTTCGTCATCTCCAACACACACCAATTTCATTTTGGTCGGCTGACGATGTTGTGTTACCGCTGAATACATCGCAGTAAAGCTCGAAGTATAAACAGCGACAGAGTCACCAAATTCGGCACGAGCTTCTGCCTCAGTCAAGCCAACGGTACCAATCGCAGGGTGACTAAACACCACGGTAGGCACATCGGTATAATCAAGTTTTTCACTCGTTTTCGAATTGAACAGCCGCTCAGATAAACGCCGTCCAGCCGCCACTGCAACCGGAGTCAAGGCAATGCGCCCGGTGTTATCCCCCACAGCATAAATACCAGGAACATTAGTATTTTGATAAGCGTCGGTGACAATAAATCCTTGCTCATCCACTTGAACACCGGCCGCCGCTAAATTTAAGTTGTGGGTTTGTGGCGAGCGGCCAATAGCCCAAATGACTTCATCAACAGGGCCAACTTGCGCGCCATCTTCTAGTTCTACGGTAATACCATGCTCCGATTCCACAAGCCCACTCGGGGTGCTATTACTATGCACGTGGAGTCCTTTCTCTAACATGATCGAAAGCAGGGTGTCTGACAACATCGGATCAAATTGTCGCAAAGGCTTATCATGCCGAATTATCAAGTGGGTTTCACTACCCAGCTCATTGAGCACACCGGCAATTTCAACCGCAATATAACCAGCTCCAACCACCGCTACTTTTTTTGGTTGTTCGCTAAATGCAAAAAATCCATCTGAGTCAGTGCCTAGCTCTGCACCCGGTAACGATGGGACCGTCGGAGTACCTCCGGTAGCAATCAAAATATGTTCCGCGGTAATTTGGCGGCCGTTCACTTCCACCGTATTACGATCAACAAATCGCGCAAATCCAGGGATCACCGTCACCTTGTTTTTACCAAGCACATTCTCATAAGATTGATGAATACGTTGAATGTAGGCGTCACGATTTTTGGTCATTAACGACCAATCGAAATGCTTTTGCTCGACGGCAAAGCCATAATCAGCTGAATATTTAATCGCTTCAGCAATATGAGCGGCGAACCACATGACTTTTTTCGGCACACAACCAACATTCACACAGGTACCGCCGAGCGCATTTGCTTCCACAATGGCGCAACGTTTGCCATACATGGCAGCCCGATTCACCGACGCAATACCACCGCTGCCGCCACCAATCGCTAAATAATCAAAGTCATATATACTCAACTTTTTTCCTTAATGTCTCTTGTTACTGACGAAATAGCCCATAGTTTAGGGGATAATGGATGAGTTTTCACTGGTGAATGCTCGAACACAATGATAGGAATTATCGATGACCGCAACTAACGCGCACAATCCACTCTTAACTGATTACGACTTACCGCCATTTGATGAGATCGAACCCGAACAGATTCAGCCCGCTGTTCAGCAGACTTTGCAACAATCGCGCAGTGAAATTGAAGCGCTACTCAGCGATCTTGACGATGTCACTTGGGAAAACTTAATGTTGCCACTCGAGACGCTCGGCAATATGCTCGATAAGCGTTGGTCCCCAATATCGCATATGAATGCGGTTACCAACTCAAAGCCGTTGCGTGCGGCTTATGACAGTTGTTTACCGCTGCTGTCAGAGTACAGCACTTGGCTCGGACAAAACCAAACGCTTTATGAAAAAATTCAAACCCTTTTCCAACGCCGCGAAGAACTTCAGCTCGATGAAACTCAAGTTAAAATTTTAACTGATGAAATTCGCGGGTTTGACTTAGCCGGGGTGTCATTGCCCCCGGAGAAAAAGCAGCGCTATGGTGAAATTCAAGCAAAGTTATCGGAGCTGTCATCAAAATATGAACAAAACATATTGGATGCAACAATGGCTTGGCAGAAACAGGTAACCGACCCTGAACAGCTTGCAGGATTACCCGAGTCGGCTTTAGCACTGCTGGAACAAAATGCTAAACAGCAGGATCTTGACGGTGCATTAATCAACCTTGAGTTCCCCTGTTATTACGCCGTTATGAGCCACGCACAAAACCGCGCATTACGCGAAGAAGTTTACCGGGCCTATACCACTCGAGCGTCTGAGCTTACCGATGAGGGTCAGTTCGACAATGCGCCCGTTATGCAAGAAATCATTCAGTTGCGCCGCGAGTTAGCTAATTTATTAGACTTTAACAGTTACAGTGAATTGTCATTGGCAACCAAAATGGCCGATACGCCACAGCAGGTAATCGCATTTTTACAAGATTTAGCCGCGCGCTCAAAGCCACAGGCACAGCAGGAACTCGCGGAACTCGCCGATTTTGCAGCCGACACCTTAGCCATCGAGACATTAGAGCCATGGGATATTGCATTTGCCAGCGAACGATTACGGGAGCAAAAATTCAGTGTCTCTGATGAAGAGTTGCGTCCTTATTTTCCCGTCAACACCGTACTCAAAGGATTGTTTAGCATCACACAACAATTATTTGACGTTACCATTGTCGAAATTACCGATGATTTTAATCGCTGGCATCAAGATGCGCGCTTGTTTGAACTTCAATCAAACTCTGGCGAGCGCATCGCGCGATTTTATTTCGATCTTTACGCGCGCCAAAACAAACGCGGTGGCGCCTGGATGGCTGACTACTGCAGTCGCTTTAAGCAGGCCGATGGCGCTTTGCAAAAACCGGTAGCCTTTTTAACTTGTAACTTCAATCCACCAGTGGGTGATAAACCAGCGCTATTAACGCATGATGAAGTAGTCACACTGTTCCATGAGTTTGGTCATGGCTTACACCATATGCTCACCCAAGTGGACTATTTAAGTGTGAGTGGCATCAATGGGGTAGAGTGGGATGCAGTTGAACTGCCAAGTCAGTTTCTTGAAAACTTCTGTTATCAAGAGGCCGGATTAGCGCAATTATCAGGACACTATCTCTCCGGCGATCCATTACCGGATAATTTGCGAGAAAAGCTAATCGCGGCGCGGAACTTTCAATCAGCGATGATGATGGTAAGGCAACTGGAGTTTTCTTTATTTGACTTCCACTTACACAGTCAAACGCCAGATCAACCAATCAATATTAAAGAGGTTCTTGATCGTGTTCGCGCTGAAGTAGCAGTGGTTATTCCGCCATCATGGAATCGTTTTGAGAATTCTTTTTCACACATATTTGCCGGCGGCTATAGTGCAGGTTACTACAGCTACAAGTGGGCGGAAGTGCTGAGTGCCGATGCCTTTAGCCGCTTTGAGGAAGAAGGTATTTTTAACCCTGCAATTGGACGCGCTTTCAAGCAAGCGATTCTTGAACGCGGTGGCTCTAAACCAGCAATGGAATTATTTACTGAATTTCGAGGCCGCGAACCACAAGTGGAACCACTCCTCCGACACTCCGGCATTGGCATTTAGCTAAAACTCAAGTTAGCTCAGACGGCTATTTTTCTGTTATTCTCTAGCGAAAAATAACGTCTGAGCTTTTTTGTGTCGAGCATTACCCCCCAACATCAACTATTAACTATTGATTGTGGTACCCAATCGGTCCGCGCCTTGATTTTTGATCAATTTGGTAATCTGATTGCAAAGTCTCAAGTTCCTCTTGAAGGATATTTTAGCGATCAACCCGGATGGGTTGAGCACCATGCTCACTACTTTTGGGACTCAACCTGCCGTGCTTGTCAAAAGCTGTGGCAGCTCCCTGGAGTCGACCGCGACAAAATCATTGCCATGACGGTTACCACCCAGCGCGCAACGATTATCTGCGTTGATCGAGAGGGAGAGCCACAGCGGCCAGCGATCGTGTGGATGGATCAGCGGCAAGCCACTGAGTTGCCCGAAATAAAGTGGTGGTGGCGTTTAGCATTTAAATTGGCTGGCGTTAATGCAACAGTGCAACAGTTTTTACAAAATGCCGAGATCAACTGGTTGCGTCAGTACCAACCCGAAGTGGTCGAGCGGAGTGACAAAATACTGTTACTTTCGGGCTATTTAACTCACCAATTGACCGGTCAATTCAAAGACTCAGTAGGCGCACAAGTGGGCTATTTACCCTTTGATTACAAGCGTCAACGGTGGGCTAAAAGCAGTGATTGGAAGTGGCAAGCTTGTCCGATAGATCCGCAACAGTTACCGCAACTGGTAAAAGTCGGCGGCACACTCGGGCGGGTGACCGCTGCAGCGGCCAAGCAAAGCGGTTTGCCACCAGACCTACCGGTCATAGCGGCAGCTGCAGATAAGGCATGCGAGACACTTGGCTGTGGCGCTCTCGGGGAGCATCAAGGCCAAATTAGTTATGGCACAACCGCCACCTTTAACATGTTATCGACACGATACCTTGAGCCAATCCGATATTTACCACCTTATCCTGCCGCAATACCGGATTACTTCACATGTGAGTACCAAATCTACCGCGGATATTGGATGGTTAGCTGGTTTAAAGAACAGTTCGCACATAAAGAAGCGTTGCAAGCTGCGGAAAACTCGATCAGTACAGAAGCCGTTCTCGATCAACAGGCAAGTACGATTCCGCCAGGCGCGGACGGTTTAATGTTGCAACCCTATTGGAGCCCAGGCGTACGTTACCCTGGACCCGAAGCGCGGGGTGCTATTATTGGTTTTCACGATGGCCATACACGTGCCCATATGTATCGCGCACTGATCGAAGGCATCGCCTTTGGTCTATTAGATGGCAAAGAAAAGATGGAGAAACGCAGCGGCCGTAAAGTCGTTGAGCTATTTGTCTCGGGCGGAGGCGCACAAAGTGAAACCGCGCTCCAAGTCACCGCCGATATTTTTAATCTTCCGGTATTGGTTCCGCACACGCATGAAACTTCAGGGCTCGGCGCAGCGATTAACATTGCCGTGGGGATGCAAATCTATAACGATTACCCTGAAGCAGTAAGCAACATGTGCCGTATCGAGCGTCGGATTGAACCAAATTCTGCCGTAACACCTTTGTATCACAAACTTTATCAATCGGTTTATCGGCGACTGTACCGCAAGCTTGCTCCCTTTTATCGCTACCTTAAACAGCTCTACTAAGTGCGAGTTTGTTTTTGTAACCAGCCATCGAGGGCATTGGCAAAAGCAGCCTGGTCTTGGCCTGAGAAAGCAGCAGGACCGCCCGACTCAACCCCGGCGCCACGCATTACATCAAAAAAGTCGCGTAACGACAGTTTCTCGCCGATATTCGCCTGCGTAAGCCATTCACCGCGCGGCCGCAACACAATCGCACCTTTTGCAATCGCCTCAGCTGCCATCGGAATATCATCGGTAATCACTAAATCATTCGCGAGTAACCGTTGAACAATTTCTTGATCAGCCGCATCTACCTCTTTTAACACTCGCAATGTTTTAATAAAACGACTGCTCGGAACAGTCAAACTTTGATTCGCGACCAATATCACCTCGATCTGACAGCGCTCAGCCGCACGATACAAAATGGCTTTTATTACTTTTGGACAGGCATCGGCGTCCACCCAAATCTTAGTCATGAGCGGTTGATTTCGCAGTTAGTAATGGCCGCACAAGGGCCTCTAGTCCGTTTAATTTAATTTCATATATAAGGGCCAATTGCTGTCCTAACATCCCTTGTGGAAAGCCTTTTTGCTTAAACCAAACTAAGTAAGGCTCTGGTAAATTGATCAGTGCATTACCG
Source organism: Gammaproteobacteria bacterium (assembly GCA_013373545.1). Lineage (GTDB taxonomy): Bacteria > Pseudomonadota > Gammaproteobacteria > Enterobacterales > Kangiellaceae > Pleionea. The sequence continues at coordinate 56,982 of JABXHQ010000082.1, read as the reverse complement.
GCATATTTGCCAAAAGGCATTATTTGATTAACTGCTTGTGCAATTAGCTTGGGGTCATCCAACATAGTTAAGTCTTCTTCTTGATAGCCGCTTGAGGCTTTGATCCGAGTCAATGTTTCTATTTCGCAGCGCCGCGCCAGCACGGTATAATACCCCAAATCATCGCAACAAAATGCATCTATATGACACCTGAAGAATTTAGTCAGTGGGGCTTGGTTTTTGCCCTATGTACAGCTACCGCAGCACTTACCTTGGGACTTATTATTTTTTACTCAATGCTTGAAGATAAAAAGGCGGGGATCCCTGTTGTACTTGGCTTTGTGCTAATCGGAATTGCCAAAGCCGCTAAGTACTATTTGTTGTCCACAATTGCCGTGTTTTTAATGTTACCAATGATATTTTATTTTAGCTGGCGCAATATTAAAAAGCCCATGATTTGGATTAATTGGTCGCTGTTTATCATCGCAGCTCCAATCGCTTTTTACGCTTATCGAGTTATGTACGCTGGTTAATAATCGGTTTGAGAAAATTTGAAACGCTACTCTTTTGGCTCAGGAAAATAGCGAAAATGACCAACGATAGTAAACTCAAATAAGCTGTTTTCAAGTTGCGGCCCAGCGCCGATATTATGGATAACTAAAGGTGTTTTCCCATCTTTGGCCAAGTCAGCACTGATTAAACCAATATGGGGAAGACCATTCGCTAAGCGCCAAGTCACGATGTCACCAGGTCGATAATCTTCACCCCGCGAACTCAAGGGTAGGGTAACACCATAGCGAGAAAAAAATCGCTCTAGATTGGGAACGCGCCGATGATCGATATTGCGATCTGGCTGAGTCATTCCCCATAAGTTCGGATATTGTGCAAAGTGATTGCGCATATCCTCGTGCACTCTTACTTGCAAATCGATGCCGAGCTGGCGATAAGTACGAATGATTAAATCGGTGCACACGCCAATATTATTCGGCACATCCCCCATTGGATAATCAATCCGCTGATATTGACCATCATAAACCACCGACACTTGAGTACGAGCATAAGCGGCTCTTAACAATTTTTCTGCAGACGCGTTATCTCGCGTGAGATGAGCATCAATGTCCGTTGATGCGCCGTGCATACAGCCAGCAAAACCTAGCCATAGGACAAAAAAAAGGCGGGTAAACCCGCCTGTTTGAATCATTTTATTATTATTGATTATTTGCACTAAAACCCGGTTACGATAATTCGCCAAAAACTTTTTGATAAAATCGACTCTCGCTTCGTGGCATAAATAGCATTTTGAGAGAGACCGAAACCATAAATGTCCCGACTGTAATAGCCAACGCTACTAACCAATTCTGACTGTTCCAAATGTACACTAGCTCGCCAATGACAACGGCAAACGCCGCCAACATTAACAGCTGTAACCAAATCGGCGCGGTCACGATATTCGCCTTCGCTTCAAGTCGTGCTTGATTTAAATATTCAAAACCACCCCTGAAGCCTTGATAAAGCGCCATCATTGTGGCGGCTGCGGATACCGCAAGGATTGTTTCTAGCATGTTCTACCCACTTTTAATTATACGTCTTATTTTGTTTATCCTTTGAACATATCAAATTTAGGAATGAACACAATCTTTTTAATTACCGCAAAGCACACAACACAACAAGTCTTTATAAATCAATGAGTTAACAATATCATGCCTTTGCAATATTCGCTGCAGCGCAATAATTATTCAAATTTAGACTGAAACTCGATGGCGCTGGTTTCGCCGCGCATATCAATGACTGACAGCCGCATCGGTCCCGACGCGGTTAACTCAACAAGCTGCTCATGCTCATCAAATGTCTTACCAAGCCAGCGTCCATTTAAAAACCAATGTAGCTCACCTTCGGCCCCTTGCGCTTGCACTTGCAATTGAGCCGTAGTGCCACGTTTAAAGTAATACTCACTGTCAGGCTGGATCCCGGTTACTTTAATTTTTGCCGCTTGACTACGTGGCTGACAATTTTCAGCCCATGGTGGTAACAAAGCAGCGCTGCGCTGCGACTTGGCTAGCCAAGGCTCGGCCACTCTGGGCCAAAGCGCAATTTCCCGTGTCTTATGCACCGCCTGACAATCCGGAGTGACTCGCTTACCCGCTTGATTAACTTGAACATTTTGCAAGTAACTGGCCCAGTCATTTAATAGCGGGCCGCGCAAGCTCGGTGGCGCCGTGCCATCGATCAACCAAGCGCGTTTGCGTTCATAACACCAATTGGGTTGCTGCACCGATGCGGTACGTCCCAACGGCCAACAAATAGTTGCAGTGCTAACTGTTGTAGGCCGTGCCGGAGCGGCTAAAGCGTCCGCAGGGAGCAAGGCCAAAACGCTACGCAATAAAGGTACGGCAGAATTGCGACCAAAATTTTCCGCTTCTGGTGTTCCATCCGGACGTCCCACCCAAATACCCACAGTAATATTGGCGCTGGCAGCTAATACCCACGCATCACGAAAGCCGTAAGAAGTTCCGGTTTTAAAGGCAATGGTTTGTTCTCGCTTCACGGCAAAAGCTTCACTGCTTGCGCCCAATGCAACCTCGCGTAAGGCATTCTGCGTGACCCAAGCGGCGCCTTCGCTCATTAAAGGACGTTCGACGAAATCCACAGCTTGGTCTCGGTGTAGCCGTATGCGGCCAACCTTGCCTTGCCGACCAAAACTCGCAAAGCCGCTCACCAAATCCTCTAACGAAGTTCCGACACCGCCTAGAATCATGGCTAAATTGGGCGTCGAATTGTGCGGCAGGCTAAGCTGAATTCCGGCTTGAGAAAGCTGTGAATAAAACAGAGCCGGAGTGACTTCATCTAATAACTGAACCGCCGGTATGTTCAATGAACGCTGCAATGCCGACCGCGCCGAAACGATCCCGCTATAGCCAGGCACAAAATTGCCTGGGCGATAGCCATTAAAGTCAGCTGGCACATCGAGCATCATGGATTGTTCATGAATAATGCCTTGGTCCAATGCGAGTGCGAACAAAAATGGTTTTAAGGTTGAGCCTGGCGAACGCTGCGCGGTGACCATATCGACATGTCCATAGCGTGATGGATCACTAAAATCCGCAGAACCGATGTAGGCCAACACTTCCATATTCCGGTTATCGACGACCAACATGGCAACCGACATGCTAGCGGCTAGTGACGCTGAATAATCGCGTACTAACTGTTCGAGCTCGAGTTGCAGACCGCCATCAAGGGTTGTCTGAATGACTCGCCGCGTCCCCTCAACTTGGTGTAATCGACGCGCCAACAACGGCGCCACCATAGGGCTACCTTGGTAATGTGCAAAAACCTGTTCCTGTTTTGCATCGGCCACTGACTCGGCACTCCACACTTTCAAGTCACGTAGTCGATTCAATACTTTATTGCGCGCTTGCTGCGCGCGGTCGGGATAACGATCCGGTCGAAGATAAGAGGGCGACTGCGGTAACACCGCTAATAGAGCGGCCTCTGCACGCGACAAATCGCTTGCAGACTTGCCAAGATACGCATAGCTCGCAGCTTCAACGCCTTCAATCGTGCCACCAAAAGGAGCATGGTTAAGGTACAAAGTTAAAATTTCTTCTTTGGAAAAGTGCCACTCTAGTTGGAAAGCACGGAACATCTGCTTCACTTTACCAGAAATAGTTTTGTCGTGAGGGTCGAGAAGACGCGCAACTTGCATCGTTAACGTCGAACCGCCGGATACCGGACGCCCATACTGAATCCACTGCCATACCGCACGCAACAGAGCCAACGGGTTAACACCCGGATGAGAGTAAAACCAGCGGTCCTCATAACCAAGCAGCGCTTCAATATAAAATGGCGACACCCGTGCGCGATCCGTTGGATAACGCCAAACGCCATTGTCATCAGCAAACACTCGAAGTGGTTGCCCATAGCGGTCGGTAATCACTTGCGCAAACTGCTGCTGTTTTGCAAAGCTCGGCAATGGAAATAACTTGTCGAGTAACCAAAAGCCGACTACCAAAAACGCTAAGGTAATCACCAATTGTCGGCAACGACGCAGAAGGTTAGCGCCCCTTCCACGCCGAGAAATACGACGTTTCATATTTTACTTTGGTGCAATCTTAATCGTCCCTTGAGCATCGCCAATAGCTCTTAAATAAGGGCGATACATATCTTCTACTTGCGTCGGCGGAATAATGTAGGTGCCTGGCGTCACCGCTCGCGCTAGATAAAAGATCGTCGCATCTTGGCGCAGCTGAATGGGCAACGCAGCAACAAAGCGGTCGTCGCGGTATTCTTGATGATTAACCGCAACATTCGACATCCATTGTGCGACACTTTTACCTGCTACCACCATCTCATCCATTTTCACCGCAGACTCTAAATTTTGATTTTCCAACTCCAAGCCAGCAGGCAATAGATCCACCAATAAAGCATCTGGAATTCGGTTCTCACCGGTGCTTTGTACATCAAGGCGTACCAAGACCAAGTCACCCGAATTTACCGCAGCTAAATTTAGCTTTTCGCCGCGCTCATTATAAAAAGCACGTTTCACTCGAATACCATCGCTGGTCGCTTTAGGGGCTTGCTCGGGATAACCCTGCACCCGCGCCGAAACATACAATGGCTTACTGAAAGTACTGGCCAACTGAGTTTGATTCGGAATTGCAGAAGCCGCCCAATGTTTAGTCCAATCGCCCGTGCTCGTCACCGTTTCTTTGGCTTCGTCAACAGTTACATTAAGTGTCCACTGCTCGCCTTTGCGATCACTAAAGCTCTGCGCCAAGCGAAACAAAGTCACACGCTCTTGGGTCGACAACCAGCGGCGTTCAAGCAAATCATCACGCAACTGAAATACCAAAGTCCAGGGATCGGAAACCGCGTTACTTTGCAGAGCTAACAATGTTGCTAATCCTTGATCGCGAACCGCAGAGCCATAATCACCACTGTATTCAATTTGACGCTTTTCTGCCGATAAAGCTTTCGCCCATGCTTGTTCACTACGTTTTGCATCACCGGCCAGTTCCAGCGCGCGCGCTAAAAACGCATAGGGTAAGCGCGATTTTGCTAAGGCATGATAACGATCGTAAAGATTTCGAATATCACTTAATCGTGCTTGCTGTTTACGCGCTAAAACATAGGCGGCGTAAGCGCGGTACGAAATATGATAATGATCCGGATCGGAAGAGTAATGGCGATTTTCCGACCACATCTTGCGCGAGGTGGTTAAATAGCGTTGTAAACGTTTCAGCGCGCGCTCTAAAACCGCTTGGTCGACACTGTATCCTTGATCTTGAGCGGTTAATAAAAAGTCGGTCGCGTATACCGACAACCAATGATTTTCGTCACTTTGATTTCCCCACAAACCAAACGAACCATCGCTTCTTTGCATCGATATAATCCGGCTGATCGCTTTATTAATTACGCTACTACGCTGATTCGCCAGAACTTTATCTTTACTGTTGTCATAGCGTAGTAACTCCGCTTGACTGGCCAACAATATTGGCCATGCTCGGCTAGTCGTTTGCTCGAGACAACCATAGGGATAACTGAATAAATGATTTAGATGATCAGCCGCATTAAATGGAGGACTATCAGATGCCGTTAGCAATAAGTGCTGTCCGGGTACCTGTAAACCCGCGGTAAGATCCTGCGGTAACAAGAGCGTTTGTTTTGGCGTTAGCACAGCGTCCCATTGGCGCATCTCGGCAGCAAACGGCGAGCGCAATCCCAGTCGCCACGAGCGGGTTAGATTGATCGCATCCGGCGCCGAGTTACCTTGCTCTTTGACGCTCACTTCAACTTGGCCACTTCCAGTCGCTTGTGCGCCGGTAAGCGCCACCATAAAGGTTTCCTTTTGTTTTGGTGCCAAGGTTACGGTGTCGGTAATGACCTCACCACCTAACTCAGAGGTCGCTCGCAAGGTTAACGCTAACTGCTGGTCCTGATCAGTCATATTTTGTAAGTCGAGAGTCGCTAGCGACTGATCGCCGGCGCCTAAAAATCTTGGCATACTGATCTCGGCGACCAGCGGCGCCGCTACTTTCACGCGCGCATCCTGATGACCGAACTGTGAATGATTAAAAGCGACTGCCATTAACTTCAGCTCACCGTTAAAATAGGGAACCGGCAACTCAATGATCGCTTCTCCAGCATCATTTAATTGCACTTTTTCAGACACTAAACTCACCACTTGAACGTCGCTGATTGGCGCATCTCCGCCACGGCTTAGTTCAACGTCCGCATCACCACCGAATCGTTGCCTTGCAGCTTTATCACTGAGCTGTTCAATAAAACTTCCCCAAGTGTCACGCAGCTCGGTTTGAAACCGGCGCTGAGCAAAAAACCATTGATCCGGTTTCGGTGTTACATGTCGATGCAAACTGAGCACCCCAACATCAACGGCCGCTAAAGTGACATTTACCGTACTTCCGCTGGCACCAGTAACTTTGACTTTGGTGGTTAAAGTCGACTCTGGGAGAATTTTTTCCGGAACATCCAAAGTGACCGCGAGCTTTCTGCTCTCTCGATCTAGCGGTAGGTGTAATAAGCCAAACGCTCGCTTTGGCAAGCGTTTGTTCTTTGCTTCTCCTTGGCGAATTACCGTGACCGTGGCATAAATATCATGCCGCTGCCAATTCGCCGCGATTGGAATTGACACCTTTCCTTGCGGCTGTTTCAACTCTACCGATTGACGCCATAATAGGTTGTCAGCTTCAACGGTTACGATCGCGGTACCTGCATAAGGCGCCTCAATATTCAGTTCAGCTTGCTCATTGGCGGCAAAGTGATTTTGATTCCAAGCTAGCTTCACCATATCGGGACGTCCGGTAACATCCGCATCGGCTCGATCCCAACGCCAGCCAGCGAAGAAGCGATAGCTATTCAGTAATTGATTGCTCGGATCGCGCAATTCTAAACGATAATTGCCGTACTCTACCGGAAGCGCAAGCGACATTCGCTCGCCTTTTTCAAGTGCGAAAGTTTTGCTAAACACTGGAATATTGCGGACACTTTGTTGATAACTCCACCCATCATTCCACTGCCAATAATAATTAGCATTTTCTCGTACCAAAGTAGCCAGAATTTTTTTCGAAGCGACTAGCTCTTCAGCCTGATTAATATTTATTATTTCAAATTGCGCGGTCGCGTTCGGCTCCGTAACAGCGCCATCCCACACCGGCTTAACGCCAAGCATCTGGGATCGCGGCCAAACCACTTGCTGCACACTACGGGTAACTGGACGACCACCAGATTCAAATAAACTTACTCGAGTCGATAACTTCAATGGCTGCTGAGTTTTTTGCCACAAATTCGGCAAGGTTAGCTTTGCTTGGCCAAGGCTATCTAACTTCAACGGAGTAAGCGGTTTATCAATATCAAAATCACGGAAATCCTCTATACCAAAAATATAATCTGGGTATTGTTGTGACAGCGAACGAGCTTGTCGGACGGTTATGTCAGCTTCGACGCGATTATTCGCGGCTGGAGCACCATAAAGGTAGTCTCCTTGAATGTTAATCTCGGCAGTTTCATTGGGACTCAATTGCGATTGCACTGGGTTTAACGCCAACTTCATCCGCTCGGGTAAGAAGTCTTCAACTTGAAAATCATAATCAAAATGATCGCCATTACCCAGTTTCGCATTTAACCGCCACTGCCCAGTTAATGTGGTTTTCGGCAAGCTAAATTCGTGTTGGTAAAAGCTTTGCTCATCGCCTTGCCAAACAAAGGATTGAAAAGTACGACCATCGGGACGTTTGATTGTCACTTGAATCGGCTGCGGCTGAATTAACCGACCATCATTATCACGCAGTAAGCCGCGAACCGTGACCGTTTCCCCCGGCCGATACAGTTCGCGTGGTCCATAAAGAAACATTTCAAGTGCGCGTTGCGGTCGTGCAATTAGACCATATTCGGTTAAATCCATGGCCGGTTTCGCTAGTTTGAGCACCGATAAATGCGCTCCTTTTTGCGCAACCACGGCAAACGCTCGCTGATCGACACCTACGCCAGCCAACGGCACACCATTAAGCTCTGCAAACCCCTGCTTACTGGTTTTTTGCTGCGCCAGCACTTGTCCTTTACGGTTTAAAATACGGATCTCAACATCGCTTTCTGGCTGAGCATTGATCGCGTTATTGACGAACGCTAACTGACTTTGCCCAATACTGCGCACTTGTAATCCAAGGTCGCTAATGGTGAACCACGTAACTTGATAGCGATAGGGGTAATCACCAGCACCTTTCATAACCGCAATGTAAACGCCTGGCTGCTGCAATGGTTTTATATTTTTAATTGAAATTAGAGAGCTACGGCGGCGGTTAGGCGTGTAGTTCAAATCATAACGAGCGCTGTAACTAAGCGTTGCGTATTGCTGTAAACGTCTGAGCTCATAATAATCATCGCCAAGATAGTCGCCTAAAAATAAGCTCATTTGCTCATCATTAACACGATGAAAATCAATATCCACTGCCGCAACATTAATTGCCTCGACACTTAGTCCGTCGGAAAGCGCCATAGAGAGTTGCGCACCATGACTAATGAATCGTATTTGTTGTTGACTGGCTGCGGTGCGAACTGTGCGCGTTTCATCACGTTCAAGCAAACGCCCATTAATCGCAGGTAATCCTTTATGTACTTTAATTTGATAGCGCGTTTGCGCCTCAACAAAAGGAAAGTATGCAATGTTCAAGCTATCGTTCAAGACCCATTCACCTGTCACTGGCTTTCCATCTTCAGTGCTAAGCTCCAAATACCGCGTCACATTTAACTGAGGATCAATTGGCACCGAGAAAATAACCGCAAGCGCTGGTCCGCCATCATATATTTGCTCAGAGATATTGAGCACTTTAAAAGGTGTGGCCGAAAACTCTTCGCTGAGTTGTTGTCGTTGCGCATCAGCAATCGTCGGAGACTGATACTGCGGACGCTCTTGTACGAGCGTTTGCGACTTAGGCTCCACACTGGGAGATTCGGATGGCTGTTCACAGCTAGTGACAAGCCAAAGGCAAACAATCAGCCCTAACCACTTGAAAAGATGCATTTTTGTAATCCTTATTGTCCGTCTTATCAATTAATCATACCAAGATATGAACGATAGATTATGGCAAATGATGGCAAATAAAGCTCGATTATGGAAATTTGCCAGAATGGTCGATCACTTACATAACACCACAGCGCTGACTCACAGCCACCGGAAACTCGCTTTGTTATAATTCGTCCACATTAATATAGCCGGGTAACAATCATGGTGACGCAAGATATGGATATCGGAAAAGTTTTTCAGCAACCACGCGGGTGGTTTTTCCCAACGCGCGAAGGAATTGATATGGGGCCTTTCCCAGACCGGGCTAGCGCCGAGCTGGAGCGTACCAGTTATCGTCGCGACTTGAAGTTTTTTGGTAAGAATCGTCCGCTTAAATAAAAATTTGGGTTTTCCGGAACTTTTTTAGCAACTCCCAGTCTTAACAATTAAGTGGTTGTGTTAGCCTCTTGATTTGAATTTAGCTTTTATGAATTGACTACTCTTTGGTTGAATTAGTGAGAGATTTGCCCCGACATTCGGGGCTTTTTTTTAACTGGCTGTTTTTAATGAACTTTCCATCGGCCGCAATTGCATCAAATACCCACGAAAGCATTCCGCCATATCATCCAATGCTTGCTCATTTTTACAACACTTCGCGACTCCGATAATGCCTTGTAATGAGGCTAACAGAAACCGCGCCACTTTGGCCGGATCGATATCTTCACGCACATATCCCTGCTGTTGCCCCGCGGCTAGAGCCGTCGCAATGGCTTCTGTCCAGCGAGCATAAACCGCTTCCAAGCGCTCTCGAAAGCCCTCATCAATTGGCGACATTTCCTGACTCAAGTTATTGATCGGGCAACCCTTTTCAATTTCATCAATTGTCCGTCCCGCACGCTCACCTTCACATATAGCAATTAAGGTTGCGATGGGATCGACAGTATCAGCGAGCGGCCCAATCCACCGCTCCATAACATCCTGCCCGAGAATTTCATCGACAATGGCATAACCAATCGCCATTTTATTGGTAAAGTGATGGTACAACGCACCTTTGGTCAGTCCGGTACGCTGCAAAATGTGTTCTACCCGCATCCCTTGAAAGCCGCGCAAGTGAATTTCTTCTAATGCGGCTTCTAGAATTTTTTTACGGGTCTGGTCAGGATTACGACTTACCATAGATAAGGCCTCTCACTTAGCGTAAACGTTTCAGTGAGTTTTTGTTAAAGTCCTTTTCGTCAACGCCCACTTTAAATTGATAATCTTGCCAATCTAAAACCGTACTTTTGCCTTTCTGATGGTTTTCCATGGTCATCTTATGAGCACGCCAATAGCGGTCAAGAAACTGCTTAAAATCGCTATTCACTAACGTTTTCAGCAGCGCATTTTTGCGATCATAGTACTCGGTTTTTAGAATCCGATACTCTTTTTGATCAATATAGTTGATTAGTCGAGTATAACCTGAGTACTCGTAAGTAGGATAACTCTCAACGACAAATACGGGCTGTCCGTCAATCACATCATCGCGCAGATACTGATAAGTATACTTTTCAATTTCAAATGATGAGAGATCCTCAAACGCAAATTCACTGCCCATGAACGGACCTGATTTGTTTGCAGAAGATATCCGCTTAACGCGCTTCAATGCTGGCAAATATAGCCATTGTTCATCGGGCTCTTGAGCGTGTGAGAAAGATAAAAATGCGGTTCCCTCAACATCTTTCGGTTCATCAAAAATGGTCAAGCTCTTATCACCATCATTTTCGACTTCTAGTGATTTCACCCGAATCTGACGGACTGAGGTATCGCCACTTTTGCTGATTAAAGTCATCACCATCTTCGCCGAAGAACTCTCCCAGCCACTGTTGCGACGTTCGGCTTCTTGAGCAATTGCAAGACCTTTCTCTTGCGCAGTCTCGGCAAATCCGAGCATAGGTAAAAACAGTAGAAAACTAAGCGTGATTAGCAGTTTTTGCATGTGATTTTTCCTCGAGTTTTATTAACAGGGGAGGTAATAGTAGAAAGTCTACCAATAAAGCAACGGCGATGGTAATCGCGGTCATCAAGCCCATGTCGCTATTCATGGTAAAATCGGAAAATGTCATAATAATAAAGCCAGCAACCAAGACAATAGTAGTCACTGTTAAAGCCATGCCAACCGTTTGAAAGGCATAACGAACCGCTTCTTGCGGACTCAAATTTTTCTCTCGACGTGCCCGCAAGTACTTACTTAAGAAGTGTACGGTATCATCAACGACAATGCCTAAGGTCATGCCAACAACTACCGATAATCCCATACCTACGTTTGAAACTAAAATTCCCCATAGACCGAACGCGATAGCGGCGGGCAATAAGTTAGGAATTAAGCTGAGCATACCGAGCTTAAATGAGCGCAGTGCAACCATTAGTATCAATGAAATTAAAATCAAAGCAATAGCGGTTCCTCCTAAACTGCTCTTAATGTTGCGCTCTCCAATATGGGCAAACATTAAGTTTGAGCTAGCAATATCAATTGCGTATTGAGGAGCATGTTGAGCGAACCATTGATTAATTCTTTCCTCTAATGCTAGCAATTCATTAGAGGACATATTAAACAAAGTTAAGCCTACTCTTACCGCACTTTTATCAAGATCAATTTGATTAGTCAGATCGAGCCCTTGTGGTAATGAAAACTCGTACATTAATAAATATTGCGCGGCTAACTCTTTATCTTCAGGCAAGCGGTACCATTGTTCATCATCACCGTGCATATTTTTGTTTAGCCGTTTCATAATGTGACTCAACGACTCCACATGGCGTACTTCGGGCCACTGCTTGGCATCTTGGCTAAACTTATCCAGCACAGCCAAATACTCGGGCGCGGAAATGCCATTGCTCTCACCCGTTTTCACCGCAACAAAAACATTGTAGATGCCCGTTAAGTGTTCATTAGTAAAATCGGTATCTGCACGAAACGGAACTTCTTCGCTGAAATATTTTACAAACTCATCATTCAACTGATTGCTTGGAATAAACGCAACCAAGCCGACTGAAATTAGCGCAACACTGGGCAATAACAACTTACGCTTTGCGATAACCCAGTCACCGAGGTTGTCCATCCAATGATAGGCGCGTGGTTCTTTTGGGTTAACTTTTAGCGGCAATACCATCATAATGGCTGGTAAGAAAGTAACCGAATAAATAAATGCGAGCGCGACCCCGATGGCAATAATGTTGCCAAAATCATGGAGCGGCGGAACATCGGATGCGTTCATACTCAAAAAGCCAATCACCGTTGTTAAACTGGTCAAAAATACCGGTTGCATATTGATTCGCAATGATTCCACCATCGCTTGCTGCCGCGTTTCTCCGCGGCGAATTTGCTGAATGAACGTCACCAAAATATGCACCGCATCGGCGACTCCCATGGTTAAGATCACGATAGGTGTGCTCATCGATGGCCCGGATAAATAACCTCCGAGCCAAAAAAACATCCCCCATGCGCCGAAAATAGCAAACAAGTTCAATAATAGTGACGCAAATACTCCGCTGACAGTGCGCACCATAAACCACATAAATAGCGGGACTACGACTAACCCCATTAATGGCAATAAACTCGATAAGTCTTTAAGGGTAGCCTCCGGAAAAGACACATTCATCATGACCATTCCGGTCAAACGAACCTCTAAGTTAGGATCGCGCTCGCGCAGTTGTTGGGCCAAATCACGGGCAAATCCGGCTACTTTCATCACCGCCGTTTTTTCTTCTTCGGTCTGCGGATCGTCGGGCATCTGTACGGTTACATTTACCGCCGTAGTTAGACCGTCGTGGGCAATCAAGCGACCTGCCAACAAAGGTTCATTAAGCGCCACTTCACGTACTCGCTGGAGATCTTGTTCAGTTAAGCTTTGCCCATCAACGACCAGATTTTCAACGGTTAAAAAATCTTCTTCGGCATAGGTGTATTGAAAGTTAGTAATCGAATCAACCCGCGTTGATAAAGGTGTTTGCCAAGCTTGCTCAGTTAACCAAACGATGGATTCGAGCGTACTTTTTGTGAAAACCGAACCGTCTTTAGGCTGTATAACAAACATCACGTTATCAGCTTTCGAGTAGGTATCTTGCATGTTGTTAAAAGCAATTAGCTCAGGGTTATCTTCAGAAAAGAAGATTCGATAGTCGCTTTTAAAATCGAAATTGCGAAAGCCGGCCATCATTGCGACCAAACCGAGCACAGAAAAAAGCAGGATCCACCAGCGCGCTCGAATTACCCACTCGGCATATCGAACAGTTAAAGATTTAGACATTGAGCAAGCTCCATTACTCGAGTATTCGATCATGATTAACCGTCATGATCGCAAAAAATACGATTGTAGGCGGCGATTATATAAACAGACCAGTTGGTATGTCAATTGAATTGCTAAGCCGAATACGCATTGATTAAAAGACAAAATTTTTGCGTCATTGCGTTGCAAATATGCGGTTTTAAACTTTACTTAAAGATAACCAAGGAGGTTTTATCCCTATGCGCTATTTGCTGTTTTTCTGCACCATCGCTCTGCTATCCGGTTGTAATCAATGGGTTATCCCACAAGCCACCACGTCCAATTGGTACAATATCGGTAAGCAAGAAGGCCAAGCCGGAATATCGCCCAACTGGCGCAATAATTATCATGTCGTGCGCGGCGGAGCGTCAGAAGACTTTGATGCGCAACAATATCAAAAAGGCTATCAAGAAGGGCGTAAGCTCTACTGCGCGAATGGTCGCTGCGCATTATCACGTCGCGAGTTAAGTGCAAACAATGACTAACTAATTTACCAATTGAGTCACGACCGGTACACTGGCCTTTTTTCTTGGTAGTAGCACTGTGCCCACCATCCAAACAACCAGTGATAGCCTTAGCCAACGCTGCAATATTGAGCAGGTCACTCCAGCCAGCTTAACGATATCTGATGATCTTTGGCGTTTAGACCACAATACTAATGACTGCTTACAACTCACCGGTCAGCTGATGCAGCAAAACTTTACCGTTTGCTTCGACTTTCTTGATGGCGCGCTCCGCTATCGAGCCAATCATGGCGGAGGCCGCAAAGAGGGTGTTGCCAAAGCCATCGGAATCAAAGGCGATCAAGTGCCTTCGGTCATTGATGCCACTGCGGGAATGGGAAGAGAGTCTTTTTTACTCTGGTCGCTCGGTTGCGAGGTCCATTCAATTGAGCGTCAACCAATTATCTTCGCGCTACTGGAAGATGCGCATCGCCGACTCATGAATCAGCTTAATACGCCACAGCCATCCTGGAAGCTTAGCCACGCCAACGCCGTAGATTATCTGCAAACGGCCAAGCACACTGAAATGGCGGATGTGATTTACCTCGACCCGATGTATCCCAGTCGCGAAAAATCTGCGGCGGTTAAAAAAGAAATGCAGGTATTTAAACAACTAGCCGGGAGTGACTTAGATGCCGACGAACTGCTGCTGGCGGCTAAACAAAAAGCCCGCAAACGCGTCGTCGTCAAGCGACCTCAGTCAGCACCATTTCTTGCCAATCAAGCACCTACTCACCAAATAAAAATGAAGAAACATCGATTTGATGTGTATTTGACTTAAACTAGGATTCACCCAAAAACCCACCGGTTTGATGCGCCCATAGCTGTGCATAAACACCATTTTTTTGCAGTAACTCACGATGACTGCCTTGCTCAACAATCTGACCTTGATCTAAAACCACCAGCCGATCCATAGCCGCAATGGTCGATAGTCGATGGGCAATAGCAATGACCGTTTTGCCTTGCATCAACTTTTCCAAACTACTTTGAATCGCGGCTTCAACTTCTGAATCTAACGCAGAGGTTGCTTCGTCTAACACCAAAATAGGAGCATCTTTCAACAATACTCGAGCAATCGCGATGCGCTGCCGCTGGCCGCCGGAAAGCTTAACACCACGCTCGCCAACTTCGGCATCCAATCCTTTGTTGCCATGAGGGTCTTCAAGGTGAGCAATGAATTCGTCGGCTTCTGCCAATTGAATAGCACGCCACAATTCTTGTTCAGTTGCGTCAGGCCGCCCATATAAAATGTTCTCTCGTACCGATCGGTGAAGCAATGATGTATCTTGCGTCACCATACCTATCTGCGCCCGTAAAGACTCTTGCTGTGCTAATTTAATTGGCTGTTCATCAATCAGAATCTCACCGCTCTCAACATCATAAAAACGCAGCAGCAAATTTACCAGGGTGGATTTTCCAGCACCACTTTTACCAACCAACCCTATTTTTTCGCCCGGCTGAATGGTTAAATTAAATTGCTCTAAGACACCGGCGGCTTTGCCATAATGAAAGGCAACATTCGAAAACTCAATTTTACCCGAGTGTATTTTAATCGGTGTTGCATCGTCGCAATCGAGCACTTCTCGCGGTTTGGATAGCGTCGTCGCTCCATCAGCAACGGCTCCGATGTTTTCAAATAAGCTCGAAATTTCCCACATGATCCATTGCGACATTCCGTTTAGGCGCAGCGCAAGACTGATTGCTATTGCCGTTTCACCCGGCGACACTTGCCCTTGAGTCCACAAATAAATCGCCGTAAGCGCGGTGACAAAAACCAAACTGTAGTTAAGCGCTTGCACACAAAAGCTTAACAAGGTTACCAAGCGCATTTGTCCGTAAACGGTTTCCAAAAAGCCACTCATACTTTCTTTGGCATACTGAGCTTCACTATCGGTATGAGCGAACAGCTTAACCGTGGCAATATTGCTGTAACTGTCAACAATTCGACCTGTCATTAATGAGCGTGCGTCGGCTTGCGCCGCTGAAATGCGTTTTAGCCGTGGCAAAAAGTAATATTGAATCAGTGAATATCCAATTAACCAAACTACCATGACTAACATCAACCAATAATGCGCCATTGCGAGTAAAATCAAAGCGCTAATAAAGTAGATGGTGATGTACAACAAAACATCCATTAACTTCATAACGGTTTCGCGCACAGCAAGCGAGGTTTGCATTACTTTAGTCGCAACACGACCGGCAAAGTCATTTTGATAGAAACCAATGCTTTGTTTGAGTAAATATTGATGCGCTCGCCAACGAATACTCATCGGATAATTACCCAACAAAGATTGATGAGTAATGTTGGAATGTAGCCAAACCAATAATGGTAAAATAACGACAAGTACAATACCCAGTGCTAATAAAGTTGGCCATTGGGCAGCAAAAAACGCGTCTGGCTCGTACTGAGTAAGCCAATCAACCGTATTTCCCATAAAGCCAAATAATGACACTTCAATAACTGCCATCAGCGCAGTTAACAGCGACATTATTATCAGTGGTCGCTCCATTCCTTTGGTGTAGTGCCGACAAAACTGAAATATTCCTTGTGGTGGCTGGGTCGGCTCTGCACTCGGAAACGGCTTGGTCAAACGTTCAAAAAATTTAAACAAGTTTATAGTCCTGACTCTGCAACAGTGACACGATATAAATAAAATTCTAGGCCGCCGACTTGCTTAGATTTTTCCAGCTGCCAATTGTCCGGAACCGTAATGTCATCGCTATGGCGCTCTCGTTCAACGTAAACTAGGGTTCCTTCGTGAACGAACGCCGGTATATTAAGTCCTTGTAAAATCTTATCGAGGAAATCTTGATAAAATGGCGGATCGATAAAAATAATATCGTAGGGTTGTTCATTTTTTTTCAAAACCACTTCAGCGCTGGTATTGAATACTCGCGCATTAGTAAAGGCTAACTCTTTGAGGTTGTGATGAATGTAATCAGCTGCCTTCTTGTTTTTTTCGACAAAAACGACTTCTTTAGCACCACGCGATAATGCTTCTATACCAATCGCTGCGCTACCAGCGAACAAGTCTAAACAGCGCGCGCCAGCAACATCATACATTAACCAGTTAAATAAGGTTTCTCGCACTCGATCCAACGTTGGGCGTAGGCCATTCACCTCGACAAACTTAAGTCGTCTTCCCTTCCAGCGCCCACCAATGATGCGAACTTGACCGACTCGGCCTCCTTTAACAGGACGACGCTTATTTTGATGGATCATGCTGACATCTCACTATGGCTTTGATTCGATTAATGGTACGATATGCGGTTAAATTACCCCAACATTATAAGCGCTGTCAGCCGACAGGGAAACTCAACTTCGATTTACTATGTCTGATAAAACTGATTCTAAACCGAAAAAATCTGGCGGATTGTTTGGCTGGTTAAAAAAAGAACAAAGCCAGACGGATGACCCGAACACCGAAAACGCCGCGCAACCGGAGACGCAAACGAAACCTGAGAGCGAAGCCGGTTTTTTTGCGCGCCTTAAACAAGGCCTAAGCAAAACTCGAAGCGGATTTGCCGATGGTTTGGCCTCACTGGTTCTTGGTCGCAAGCAAATAGACGATGACTTACTCGAAGAAATTGAAACCCAACTGCTGATGGCGGATATCGGAATTGACGCTACCACCGAAATTATTCAGCAATTAACCGAGCAAACTAGACGCAACGAGTTAAGCGACGCGTCGGCGCTGATGGCGCGTTTGCAACAATTACTGCAAGCGATGATTGAGCCCGTCGAGCAGCGGTTAGAAATTCCACCAGATCATCAAGGTCCTTTCGTCATTTTAATGGTGGGGGTCAATGGCGTTGGGAAAACCACGACCATTGGCAAATTGGCTCAGCAATATAAGCGACAAGGGTTATCAGTGATGTTAGCGGCGGGGGATACCTTCCGCGCGGCGGCCACCGAACAGTTACAAGTTTGGGGGCAGCGCAACCAAATCCCGGTGGTCGCGCAGCAAGAAGGTGCCGATTCAGCATCCGTTATTTACGACGCATTGGCTTCAGCGCAATCAAAGAACGTCGATGTACTCATCGCTGACACGGCTGGACGACTGCACACCAAAGCTAATCTTATGGATGAGCTCGCTAAGGTTAAGCGAGTGCTTGGGAAATTAGATGCGCATGCGCCACATGAAGTCATGCTGGTTCTCGATGCTGGAACTGGACAAAACGCTTTGAATCAAGCCGAACAATTTAGCAAAGCCATCGGCCTAACCGGTATTACCTTGACTAAACTAGACGGTACCGCAAAAGGTGGGGTAATCTTTGCGCTAGCGCGCAAAACTCAAACTCCGATTCGTTTTATTGGGGTGGGTGAAGGACTCGACGACCTCAGGGCGTTTAATGCCACTGAGTTTATTAACGCGTTATTTGACGTAGCTGAACAATAATAAAAAACTTATGATTCAATTTAACGAAGTCTCAAAACGCTATCCTAATGGACACGAAGCACTCAGAAATGTGACGTTTACACTAGGTAGCGGTGAGATGTCATTTTTGACCGGACACTCCGGCGCCGGTAAAAGTACCCTACTTAAATTGATTTGCGTAATGGAAAAGCCAACTTCCGGTCAGGTTATTATCGATGGTCGTAACGTTGGTCGTATTGGCAAACGTAAAATCCCTTACATTCGCCGCAATATCGGGATGATCTTTCAAGATCATCGTTTACTTTTCGATCGTACGATTTTTGACAATGTCGCCTTGCCGTTAGTCATCGCTGGCCATCCTCACAAAGAAATCGGACGCCGCGTGCGAGCTGCGTTGGATAAAGTTGGGTTGCTATCGAAAGAAAAGTTATACCCAATCATGCTATCAGGCGGGGAGCAGCAAAGAGTTGGTATCGCCCGTGCTGTGGTCAATAAGCCACCGCTTTTGTTAGCGGATGAGCCGACGGGAAACCTGGATCCAGAGTTATCAGCCGAGATTATGGCGCTGTTCGAACAATTTAACCAAGTGGGTGTCAGTGTGCTCATTGCGTCGCATGATTTAGGCCTGATCGCACGCTTGCCGCACCGGGTAATGACCTTAAAAGAAGGCCAGTTGATTCAAGATGGACTGCAAGCCAATGGAGGCGCGTCATCATGAGCCAGCAAAAAGAAAAATCGAATAAAGGCGCTCAATTATCAAGTGGCAGCACTTTTTCGTCGCGCATTGCGATGGGCCTAAGGCAGCACAGTCTTGAGTGTCGAAAAGGACTTTCTGAGTTGTTTCGAACGCCATTGTCGAGCCTAATGACCATTGCGGTTCTCGCCATCGCGCTGGCAATGCCGGCCGCTTTTCATGTTTTCCTTAAGAATGCCCAAGCAGTGTCCAGTGGCTGGGACAATGCCACACAAATATCGTTGTTCTTAAAACCTCAGCTCAGTAGCCAACAAATTACCCGACTTACCAGTGACTTAGAACGCTCCCCCAAAATAGCTGCAGTGCTGTACATTCCGAAAGCAGAAGGCTTGGCAGAGTTTCAATCTCTATCGGGATTCGGCGATGCTATTGCGCTGCTAGACGACAATCCGCTTCCCGACACCTTAGTCGTGACACCCACACAAGCGCATAGCTCACCACAAGCGTCGGCCGATTTACTGAGCGAGCTGCAAGCCATGCCGGAAATTGAACTCGCTCAGCTCGATTTGCAGTGGGTGCGCAAACTTTACAGTATGATGGATATCGCACAACGAGCGGTAAGTGCATTGGGCGTTTTGCTTGGGCTCGCGGTACTGTTAATTGTCGGTAATACCATTCGCCTCGCAATTCAAAACAAACGCGAGGAAATCCAAATCATCAAACTAGTCGGAGCAACCGATGCATTTATCCGCCGGCCTTTTCTTTATTCAGGCCTGTGGTACGGCATTCTAGCCGGAACCATCAGTTGGCTTTTGGTCAACCTTAGCGTGCTCTGGCTGAAAGATCCGGTACGTAATTTAGCGGGGCTGTATGAGAGTCAATTTCAGCTTAGTGGCCTTGGGCTGTTCGAGGCACTACAGCTAATTGGCATCGCCACCGGACTTGGCTTATTGGGCAGCTGGTTATCAGTTGGCCGCCATATTCGCGAAATTGAACCCACTTAACCGCACGATAGGCGAAATATAACTTGTAACTGGGTATGACAAAGGATTGAAAAGGCCTCATTTGCCCCTTATAAAAGGGAGTCTTAGATTCGGAAACTTTTACTTAATTTAGCACTCTAAGGTTAAGACTGCTAAAAATTAGCATTCCAGCTTTAACAATGCTAATATTTGCCGCAAACCCTTTGGTAACAAGACTTAGCTGCTCGTTAGGAGACTTATGAATACTCAGCTGTCCAATCAACATTTAGCACTTTCAGTGCCACAAGGAAGCATCGAGGCTTATGTTCATGCCGTCAATGCGATCCCGGTACTAAGCGCTGACGATGAGCGAGAGCTGGCGCGTCGATTCCGCGATAATGAAGATTTAGAAGCGGCGCGACAATTAATCCTCTCGCACTTACGTTTTGTTGTGCACATTGCACGTAGCTACAACGGCTACGGTTTACAACAGGCCGATTTAATTCAAGAAGGTAACGTCGGACTTATGAAAGCGGTAAAACGCTTCGATCCAGATGTTGGCGTTCGTCTTATCTCCTTTGCCGTGCATTGGATAAAAGCCGAAATCCATGAGTTTGTATTACGCAACTGGCGAATTGTTAAAGTTGCCACTACCAAAGCGCAACGCAAATTATTCTTCAACTTACGTGGCTCTAAAAAGCGATTGGGCTGGTTTAGTAACGATGAAATAACCCAAGTAGCGAATGACTTAGGCGTCAGTGAGGCCGAAGTGCGTCGCATGGAAGGGCGTTTAAATGCGCGTGACATGGCATTTGATGCACCCGCCGGTGACGACGATGACAGTGCCCAATTTGCGCCAGCTCAGTTCTTAGAAGATCAGTCAGCAGACCCTGCCACTTCTTATGAGCAAAACGACTGGCAAGAGCACCATGAGAAAAAGTTAATTGCCGCAATGCAGCAGCTTGACTCGCGTAGCCAAGATATTTTAAAGCGCCGCTGGCTTGATGAAAACAAAGCCACCTTGCAGGAGTTAGCAGATCATTACCAAGTTTCTGCAGAGCGTGTACGACAGCTGGAAAAGAACGCAATCAAAAAGCTGAAAGCTTCGATTGTCGCTTAAACGGCGGTCAAAAAATTTGCAAAAAGCGCCTAATAGGGCGCTTTTTTTTGCTCTCAGCGCGGGAAATCTCAAAGTTCTTGTTAGCAGCTAAGAAAAATCAACTACACTTCAATTAACAATAAGAAGAAAAAGTCTCACCTGATTGAAGGAGAGTAGATAATGACACTCGTGCGAATATTACCTCTAATTATCACCAGCGTATTGCTCGTTGCCTGTGACGATCCGGCACCACCCAAAGCACAACCGAGCGCTGCGCAACCAAAAGTGAATGACTGTCAGCTAACCATGGGCTGGGATCCATGGGAACCCTACATGTATTTAACCCCGGGTAATGAAGTCTCGGGACTCGATATTGAATTAATTCAAGCTTTGGCAGAGGAGTCCAACTGTCAGCTAAGCTTTGTGCAGGATCATTGGATGAGCCTGCTGCAGAAGCTCGAGGTTGGTGAGGTCGATCTGGTTGCGGGAGCGTCTATTACCGAAAAGCGAAAAAGCTATGCCATGTTCTCCGAACCCTATCGTTCAGAAAACTTTGTGCTCTATGTTCGTGCCGGCGAAAAAGCTAAGTTTGCGGAAAGCTTCAGCGACATTGTTGCTTCGGGTAAGCGCATCGGCGTTACCACGGATTACATCTATGGCGAGCAAGTCTCCTCATTACAAGATAAGCCAGAATTCAGTGCTAGCTTTGTTTATTCAGCAGTTGGAGAGGCGAACTACTATAACTTGTTGCAACACAATGTTGATGTGATTATCGAAGATCCATTCGTCGGTGCTTATAACATCAAACGTAAGGGCATCGAAGAGCAAATTGACAAGCTCGACATCCGGCTACACAGTGGAGATGTGCACCTAATGTTCAGCATTAAGTCAGTGGATCACACGACGGTCACGCGCTTTAACGAAGCGCTTAAATCGCTCAAAAAGAAAGGCACATACAAGCAGATTTTACAGCGTTATATGCTTTAATTGGATAGACGTCTGATTTAGACGTCTTCCCCCATTTCTCTTTTGATATCAAGCATATCGGCAAACACTTGGCTTTTGTCGACGCCTTGCTGTAATAAGGCTTCATACACCGCCATCACCATTGCTGGAGAACCTGAAATATAAAAGTCTTTATCGGTTAGGCAGTCGAGTTGACGAAACGCGGGTTCATGAGCGAAACCACGCTCTCCTTGCCAATTCGGATCATCACCAGAAATAACCGGCACATAATTGAAGTTAGTTTTGCTTTGCTGCCATTGCTCAGGCAGTTCATTCAAATACAATTCACTAGCCGTTTGCGCACCCCAAAATAAGTGAAAACGACGTGCATCTTGCGCGTGAAACGCTGACTCCAACATCGCTTTGATCGGAGAGAAACCAGTACCACCAACAATACACACTACATCGCGCGATCCAGAGCGCAACACGCATTTCCCCATCGGAACTTGAATATGCGCGGTGCGAGTTTGTTGCAGTTGGTCGATGATCTGTTGTGCCAATTCGTGTCCAGGGACTAGTCGAATATGCAGCTCGACATGACTTTTCTCTTCGGGAGCGTTGCCGATTGAAAACGGTATCCAACGACCACCTTCTACTTGCAGCGTTAAATATTGACCGCCTTGATAAGGAGTGGCTGATAATTCATCAGCGGTCAGCTTAACGCGATATACATCCTTGCCTATAACATCAAGCTCTGCGACTTGACAAAATATTTCCTTAACTGTCATTCCATTATTCCTAGTTGGTGCCAAATTTCATCAATTTTTTGTTTTACCGCAGGGTCTTGTTGAATAACTTCCCCCCACTCACGATCCGTTTCACCGGGCCATTTGTTCGTAGCATCTATGCCCATTTTGGAGCCAAGACCCGATACTGGTGACGCAAAGTCCAAATAATCAATTGGGGTGTGGTCGATTAGCGTGGTGTCCCGCGTAGGATCGACACGTGTGGTAATCGCCCAAATAACATCTTGCCAATCGCGCGCATTTACGTCGTCATCCGTTACTATAACAAATTTTGTATACATAAATTGACGTAAAAACGACCATACCCCAAGCATCACTCGTTTTGCATGACCAGGGTATTGTTTTTTGATAGTGACGATCGCCATTCGATAAGAACAACCTTCCGGAGGCAAATAAAAATCTTCAATTTCCGGAAATTGCTTCTTTAAAATTGGCACAAATACTTCGTTAAGGGCCACCCCCAAAATGGCAGGCTCATCAGGTGGCCGGCCGGTATAAGTGCTGTGGTAAATCGGGCGCTCACGCATCGTAATTGCTTCGATGGTAAACACTGGGAAATGATCAACTTCATTATAGTACCCCGTGTGATCACCAAAAGGCCCTTCAGGCGCTAGTTCATCGGGGTAAATGTAGCCTTCTAGCACAATCTCAGCGCTCGCAGGGACTTTTAAGTCGTGTAAAACACACTCGGTAAGTTCGGTTTTTTTGCCACGTAACAAACCAGCGAAAGCGTACTCACTCATATTGTCTGGCACCGGTGTCACAGCACCGAGTATAGTCGCTGGATCAGCGCCAAGCGCCACAGCAACAGGAAAGGGTTTACCTGGATGTTGTTGTTGCCACTCATGAAAGTCAAGTGCGCCACCGCGATGGGATAACCAACGCATAATAACTTTGTTAGGAGCAATCACTTGCTGCCGATAAATACCAAGGTTTTGCCGCGACTTGTGCGGTCCTTGAGTAATAACCAATCCCCAAGTAATTAGCGGTGCTGCATCACCCGGCCAGCAGGTCTGAACCGGTAAACGTGCAAGGTCAATTTCGTCACCGCGCCACACTATCTCCTGACACGGTGCCTTTTTGATGGTTTTTGGCGCCATATTCAAGACTTGCTTAAATATCGGTAACTGTGACCAGGCTTCTTTAATGCCTTGCGGCGGCTCAGGCTGCTTTAAAAACGCCAATAACTCACCGACTTCTCTTAGTGCAGCGGTGTCCGCTTGTCCCATACCAAGCGCCACTCGGCGCGCGGTACCAAACAAATTTGCCAGCACCGGTATGTCACTGCCAATGGGATTTTCAAATAACAGGGCAGGACCGCCCGCGCGTAACGTGCGGTCGGCAATTTCCGTCATTTCAAGATTGGGATCAATGGGGTGAGAAATCCGCTTTAGCTCGCCCATTGATTCTAATTGTGCGATAAAATCTCTTAAGTCTCGATATTGCATGCTGCTCTCAAGGCAAATCGACTAGCGTTTCATCGACTCAAAAAATTCATCATTGGTTTTGGTCAAAGCGAGCTTATCAACCAAGAACTCCATAGCTTCAATTTCTTGCATCGGATGCACAATTTTACGCAAGATCCACATCTTCTGCAGTTCATCTGGGCTAGTTAATAAGTCTTCTTTACGGGTACCGCTACGGTTAATATTGATCGCTGGGAACACGCGTTTTTCCGCTATTTTACGGTCGAGTTGCAGCTCCATGTTACCGGTACCTTTGAACTCTTCGTAAATCACTTCATCCATCTTCGAACCAGTATCAATCAAAGCCGTCGCAATAATCGTTAAGCTTCCACCTTCCTCAATGTTACGTGCCGCACCGAAAAAGCGTTTTGGACGCTGCAATGCATTTGCATCGACACCACCGGTTAATACCTTGCCAGATGACGGGATCACCGTATTGTAAGCACGCGCAAGACGCGTTATTGAGTCGAGCAAAATCACCACGTCTTTTTTGTGTTCGACGAGACGTTTTGCCTTTTCGATAACCATTTCAGCCACTTGTACATGTCGACTTGCCGGTTCATCGAAAGTAGAAGCGATTACTTCACCACGCACCGAGCGTTGCATCTCGGTAACTTCTTCAGGACGCTCGTCAATCAATAACACTATTAAGGTGCAGTCGGGATTATTCGCGGTGATAGATTGAGCAATGTTTTGCATCATCATCGTTTTACCGGCTTTCGGTGGAGAAACCACCAACGCTCGTTGACCTTTACCGATCGGTGCAGCTAAGTCAATTACGCGTGCGGTAATATCTTCTGAGCTACCGTTGCCACGTTCCATTCGAATTCGCTCATCGGGATGTAACGGCGTTAGGTTCTCAAATAAAATCTTATTACGCGCATTCTCTGGGCTGTCGTAATTGATTTTGTTGACTTTTAGCAACGCAAAATAGCGCTCGCCATCTTTTGGCGGACGAATTTTTCCGGAGATAGTATCACCAGTGCGTAGGCTAAATCGTCGAATTTGGCTGGGTGATACATAAATATCATCAGGCCCCGCAAGGTAAGAGGAGTCAGCGCTACGTAAAAAGCCAAAGCCATCGGGTAGGATTTCTAAAACACCATCGCCAAAGATATCTTCGCCTGACTTCGCATGCGCTTTTAAAATGGAGAAAATGATATCTTGTTTACGATTACGGGCCATATTTTCAATGCCCATAGACGCTGCAAGGTTAGTAAGTTCAGAAGCTGATTTCTGTTTGAGTTCCGTTAGATTCATGATTGGATATGTCGAATGGTTATAGTTAGAGTGTTAATGGATTCCGATCAAACATGAGTTGTTACGACCTGATTCCAACTGATTCCGTTATCAAAACTGTTTTAGGTGATTGGCTTTATCCTGGAATTATGGATATTGGGAGGCCCCACAGGAAAGCTATCAAGGAAATTAGCATTAATTCCCGACCCTGTCCAGTGTTGCAATGAAAGAATCGGGAACTCAAAAGGCGAGAACGGTACTAGCCGTTCCTAACCTTAGATATTGGAGTCGATAAAAGCTACCAACTGTGACTTATTAACCGCGCCCACTTGAGTCGCCTCGGCTGCGCCATTCTTAAACAGCATAAGGGTTGGAATACCTCGGATACCGTATTTAGGTGGCGTTGCTCGATTTTCGTCAATGTTTAACTTAGCGACCTTAATTTTACCGTCGTATTCACTGGCGATCTCATCGAGAATCGGGGCGATCATACGGCATGGACCGCACCATTCCGCCCAGTAATCCACTAAAACGGGCACATCTGATTGTAATACTTCGGACTCAAAACTGTCATCGCTTAAGTGGACAATTTGTTCGCTCATCTGTTGCTTTCTCCGGAAATGTTCGTAGTCAGTCAATCGTAATATTAGAAGGTGTAAACTGGGGTTTAGTTTGACAAATTTCAAGCCCAATAGCAAAACTATCAGTTTCCAAAAGCGTGATTGGGCATTACACTGACGTAATAATGTGACAAATCAGAAACCTAACGACAGTTTTCGGTGGCTGGAATAGAGCAGCCGCTAACCGCAATTGTCGCCAACCCAACAGTTTGATAAATAATTATGACAAAACACCTATCGACAACAGCCTTCAGTAAAATCGGTCTCGACCCACGGTTAATCAAAGCGCTCAACAAAAACAACTTTACCCATTGTACACCCATCCAAGCGCTATCGCTGCCGTTAACCCTTAAAGGGCAAGATGTTGCGGGTCAAGCGCAAACCGGCACCGGGAAGACAATCGCATTTTTATTAGCGGTGTTCGATGAGCTACTCACTCTGCCCGCAGATCAAAATCGACTCAAAAACGAGCCGCGCGCCATTATTATGGCTCCCACACGCGAGCTGGTTGTGCAAATTATGAATGATGCTGAGAAGCTTGCTGAGTTCACTAAACTCAAAGTCGGGGCTGTATATGGCGGCACTGGCTACGACGAACAGCGAACAATGCTCGCCGAAGGCGTCGATGTATTGATCGGCACAACCGGTCGCTTGATCGACTATTTAAAGCAAGGGGTTTACCGACTCGATGCTATCGACGTAGTAGTACTCGATGAAGCCGATCGCATGTTTGATCTGGGTTTTATTGCTGACATTCGCTACTTATTCCGACGCATGCCGCCGGCCAATGACCGGTTGAATATGTTGTTTTCAGCGACTTTATCACACCGCGTACAAGAGCTGGCTTATGAGCATATGAATACACCAAAACATGTGCAAGTCGAACCCGAACAAGTAACTGCGAAAAAGGTACGTGAGGTTCTTTATTACCCCAGCAACTCTGACAAACTGAGTTTGCTTCTTGGATTAATGAACCAAGAAACGCCCGATAAAACCATGATTTTTGTGAACACTAAACGCGATGCCGAAACCATTTTCGCCATGCTTCGAGCCAATGATTGGCAGGTCGGGCTACTCACTGGCGATGTCCCGCAAAAGAAGCGCATGGCATTACTGGACAAATTTAAAACCGATGAACTACCAGCCTTGATTGCCACCGATGTCGCCGCCCGTGGTTTGCACATTGACGACGTCACTCATGTGATTAATTATGATCTTCCTGAAGATGCTGAAGACTATGTTCATCGCATTGGTCGAACAGCGCGCGCCGGCGCTGAAGGCGATGCTATTTCATTTGCCTGTGAAGACAGCGCATTTGCCTTACCGGCTATAGAAGAGTACATCGAGCACGAGATCCCAAAACAAGAGGTCACCGCCGAATTACTTGCTGAAGTAAAACCTTTCCACGTAAAACGCCACAACAGAGGACGCCCCAATAAGCGCCACAATAATCAAGGAAGATAATGTTTTATGGCCAAGAACAATGGCAACCCTATTATTGCTGCAGTTGATCTGGGATCGAATAGCTTTCATTTAACGCTGGCTCAACTGCAACATAATAATTTACAGATCATCGGACGATTAAAAGAAAAGGTACGACTCGCAGCCGGCCTTGATAAGAATAATATTTTAACCGAAGAGTCGCAGCAGCGCGCTTTCAACTGTCTTGAGCAATTTAAACAGCGGTTGGGTGACAGTGATACCGCGTATGTGCGAGCAGTCGGTACTTATGCTCTAAGAAAAGCCAAAAACACCCCTGAATTTTTACTTAAAGCCGAAGCCATACTCGGCTATCCGATCGAAGTTATATCCGGGCGTGAAGAAGCACGGTTAATTTTCGAAGGCGTTGCGCATTTCCAACTGACCAATCGCAAGCAGATGGTAGTCGATATCGGCGGCGGTAGTACCGAGTTTGCGATTGGCGAAGCCTTTGAGCCAGTGTTACTTGATAGCTTGCAAATGGGGTGTGTCTCTTACAGTCAAAAGTTCTTCAATGATGGACTCGTTAGCAAATCAAATTTCAAGCGTGCAATTACCGCAGCTCGATTAGAGTTACTCTCGATACAAGATCTATATTTGCGCGAAGGGTGGGAAATTACGGTTGGCACCTCGGGGACAATAGAGTCGATTTTAGACATTTATCAGGCGACGAATAGCGAAAAGAGCGATATTACTCTAAATGACCTATTAACCCTTAAAAGACGCCTCATTGATACTAAAAATATTGCCGATATCAATCTTGAAGGCCTGTCAGAAACCCGCCGTGAAATTCTTCCGGCTGGACTAGCAATCCTAATCGCAATATTCAAAACTCTCAAAATTGAGTCGATGTCGACTTCACCAGCAGCACTGCGTGAAGGATTGCTCTATGAGCTAGTTGGTCAAGAAAAAACCGCTGATATTAAAGAGCGAGCCGTTCGTGGGCTGTTGGCTCGTTACCATATCGATATGGACCAAGCACGACGAGTAAATACGATTGCTTTGCTCCTTTGGAATAAAGTTGCTAAGCCATGGGATTTAGATAACGATTACTTTAAATATATGTTGAGCTGGGCAGCGCGTTGCCATGAAATTGGTTTGAGTATCAATTTTAGCAAGCAGCAAAAACATGGTGAGTATATTATTAAAAACTCGGACTTAAGTGGTTTCAGTATTATGCAGCAACGCTTGCTTGCCTTGTTGGTAAGAAGTTTTCGACGAAAGTTTCCATTACACCGCTTTGAAGTGATCAGCGATGATAAATTTCGCACTCAACTAATTCGCTTAGGACGAATCTTACGTTTAGCTGTATTGTTTAATCATCGGCGCCGAGATGTTGCATGGCCAGAAATAGAAGTAGCCGTCGACAATGAAGAAATGACCTTAGTTTTTCCGGCGCAATATCTTTCTGAACATTCATTATTGGCTGCCGATTTGGAACAAGAGCAGGCTTACTTGTCACAAGTAAACCTGCCACTGTTATTTCTTGAGCATCAATAACGATTTCCAAATAGGATACTCTGGTAGGTGGGTAGCTCTTGCGACTGCAATGAGCGCGATAACAACTCCGGCCGTACTACGTTAGAACAGCTACTGTTTTCCGCGAAATAAATACCCTCGGCAAGCAGTGGATCGTCGAGACTTCCCCAGTCAGCGACAATTTGGTCCGCCACACTACACTGCGCCGTAAGACCATCAAAATATTCACCATAGTCATTTGCGTTTGTGACTTTAAAATTAATTGCCGACATCACCATTTCACAATACTCTTGCGGAGACATTCCAATCGGTTTGCCACAAGTGGTACCGCCAACGACAACCACATCTAAAAAAGGCATTAAACCATTAATAACCATTTCACTCGCAGAACAAGTGTTATCAGTCGTTAACACGATTAACCTCGTGATATTTAAATCATCAAGCAGTGAAACGAATGAATAGGTCGAGTTTTCATTAGTGTGTTTATCATTAAAGGTTAATGTGCCAAAAACCTCTCCAGCAGTGTTATCGCCGCCAATTAAAGACGCCAATTGTTGGGCAATGGAAATTCGCCCGCCACCATTATAGCGAAGGTCAAGAATCAGTTGTTCAGGATTATCAGCGCTTAACGTCGCAAATGCCGACGACAACTCATTTTCCGATGGCTCAATAAAACCATGTTGAAACGATAAATAACCTACGGTACCCGCACTAGTGTTAAAGGATCGAACGTCAAATACGGTATTGGTCGTGACTACGCCTTTTACAATATCGGTTGTAATAGTATTACTTTGTGCATCACGATAAGTCACGGAAATAGTATAGCCGTCTTGATCGGGTCCATATACGGTCGCGGAGTCTAAACTCTGCTGCTTAATTTCCGTTACGCTATATCCGTTTATCGAAATTAGTTGATCGCCACGCTGTAGGCCAGCGTTGTCAGCGCCAGAGCCTGAAAAAACGTAGCGAATAACGTAGGCATCAGCGACTTGTTCCGTATCAAGACTAAATCCATAGCCAAAGTAGCTGCCACTATTAAAAAAGGCATCATAGTCTTGTTTAGTTATAATGTACGAGAATCGATCTTGAGAAGACCGCACGGCTTCGAGCATTGCCGCAACGGAAGCATAACTATTCGGATCAATTTCGCTTGGTAAATCTTGATAAAAAAGATACCAGTCCTGCAAGTAACTAAACCAAACTGAATTTTGTTCGGCTATGCTGCACTGCTGATTGCCACTATTACTATTGCTACAACCAGATAACAGCAAGGCGACAACCATGAATAATATTAATCGTTTCATTACACCACCTGCTAATGAGTTGAACAAAAATTATGCTACCGCGTAATTATGCTAAATAAAAGTGGCAACTTAACAAAAAGCGTTAATTATTAATTTTTGCTTGGACAAAGACGATCCAACAAGTACTTTTGAGCTCGAAAATGACTCGCGTCGCCCGGAGAGCTTTTGATGTAGCGACCGTCGCTAATTAACTCCCAACTTTGACTGTTATCTTTTAGATACACCGTTAATGTTTCATTAATAATTCTCTCAGCCAAGGCTGGGTCAGGAATTGGAAAGCAGGTTTCGACACGATGAAACAAGTTTCGGTCCATCCAATCTGCACTTGAAACGTAGACTTTCGGATCATCATTATTCGCAAAGCAAAATACTCGCGAATGCTCTAAAAAGCGTCCAACAATGGAACGTACGCGTATGTTTTCAGATATATTTTTAAGGCCGGGGCGCAAACAACATATACCGCGTATTACTAAATCTATTTCGACACCAGCTTGTGAAGCTTCGTAGAGTTTTTCGATCATACTCGCTTCGGTTAGAGAATTCATACGCGCTTTGATGTAAGCCGGTAAGCCTTGCTTTTTGTTAGCAATTTCCTGTTCAATCAACGCAAGCAAACCTTTATGTAAGGTAAACGGTGCCTGTAGCATTGCTTTCATATCATAAGCTTTACCCATGCCAGTTAACTGAAGAAAAACTCGTTGCGCATCTTCACATAATTTTTTATTCGCGGTTAAAAGGCCAATGTCGGTATAAAGTTTTGCCGTACCAGCATGATAATTACCACTACCTAAATGCGCATAGTGACGAAGCTTTTTCTTTTCGCGCCGAGTGACTACACATAATTTTGCATGTGTTTTGAACCCAACAACACCATAAACCACCAAGGCACCAGCATCTTGTAATTTATTAGCGAGCTCTATATTTGCATGTTCGTCAAAGCGAGCTCTAAGTTCGACAACCGCGGTTACTTCTTTCCCTGAACGAGCAGCATCAATTAATGCTTCGACAATTGGTGAGCTCGATCCTGTACGATACAAAGTCTGTTTAATCGCCAGCACTTCATTATCGAGCGCTGCCGCGCGAATGAAATTGACCACCGGTTCGAAACTTTGATACGGATGATGCAGTAAAACATCGTGCTGTTTTAATGTTTCAAAAATACTGTGAGATTTTACGCGCAGAGCTTTCGGTATTGCCGGTGCAAAGGGTTTGAACTTTAGGTCATCGCGATCAACCATATCACTTAAACTAAGCAAGCGATTTAAATTAACTGGACCATTTACTCGATATAACTCTTGCTCGGTTAAATGGCATTTTTGTAACAGAAATTGGGCAATTTTATCCGGGCAATTATCAGCAATTTCAAGTCTAACCGACGTACCAAAATCGCGACTTTGAAGCTCTAACTTTAATGCGTTAGCAAGATCTTCAATGTCGTCTTCATCAACGAACAGGTCTGAATCTCGGGTAAGGCGGAATTGGTAACAGCCTTTTATTTTCATCCCCGGAAATAGCTCTTCCGCATTGGCGTGGATAATGGCGGACAAGAAAACAAAACTGTCACCTTTGCCTGATAAATGTTTCGGTAATTGAATAATTCGCGGTAGTGAGCGCGGCATATGAACCACAGCATAATCACTCTCGCGTCCGAAAGCATCTTTCCCTTCTAAAGCGACAATGAAGTGCAAACTTTTATTAACCAAGCGAGGAAATGGATGGGCCAAATCTAATCCTATCGGACTAATAACTGGCGCGACTTCATCGAGAAAGTATTGTTTAACCCATTCTGCTTGACGTTTATTCCATTGATTACGGCGTAAGAAGTGTATCCGCTCTTGAGCTAGCTTAGGTAATAGCACATCATTAAAAATACGGTATTGTTCATCGACCATCTCATGACAAGTCTTACTAATTTCATTAAGCGCTTGTAACGGCGACAGTCCATCGGGACCTTTGCGTTCTGGATGATGGTTAGCACAATGCACTAACGACGCGACCCTCACCTCAAAGAATTCATCTAAATTGTTGCTGAAGATAAAAATAAATCGGATCCGCTCGAGCAGGGGTAGATCTTCATCTAATGCTTGTTGTAAAACCCGCCAATTAAACTGTAAAAATGACAGCTCTCGATTGATATACAAAGCGGGTGCTTTGAGATCAGTAAGCGACTTTTTTGTTGGAAGTGTTGAGTCTTCTAAATAACTGGCAAGTGACTTAATTTCATCCGCATTGTCAATATTTTGATTCTTATCAGTGTCACTTACCATTGATTAGTTACATCTCTAATTACGTAGCCAACTAGCTACTTGTTTCGCATAATAAGTCAAAACAGCGTCGGTTCCTGCTCGCTTAAAGCATGTCATCGCTTCCATTACCACCGCTTGCTCATCCAACCAACCATTAGCACTTGCCGCTTTTAACATCGCATACTCACCACTTACATGATAGGCAAAAACAGGCACTTTAAACATTGATTTCGACTGTTTAATAATATCGAGGTATGGCATGCCGGGTTTTACCATTACCATATCCGCGCCTTCTTCAATATCCAGCGCAATTTCATGTAAAGCCTCATCGGCGTTTGCGGGATCCATTTGATAATTTTTTTTGTCCGCTTTGCCTAGGTTGGCAGCCGAGCCGACGGCATCTCGAAACGGTCCATAAAAAGCCGAGGCATATTTCGCGGAGTAGGCCAAAATTTTAGTGAGGACCTGGCCTTCAACTTCTAAGGCTTCGCGAATCATGCCGATACGCCCATCCATCATGTCGGAGGGCGCGACAATATCTGCTCCGGCCTGTGCATGGCACAATGCTTGTTTAACTAAAACATCCACGGTCTCATCATTTAACACGTAGCCATTTTCATCAATAATGCCATCTTGGCCATGACTGGTATAAGGATCGAGCGCAACATCAGTGATTACCAACATCTCCGGAAATCGCTGCTTAATTGCAGCTACCGCACGCGGAACTAAACCCGAATCAGCATACGCTTGTTCGGCTAATAAAGACTTACCCGCCGCATCGATAACCGGAAATAACGCGACTGCTGGCACGCCCAACTGCAATAACTGCTCAACCTCTTGCAGCACATAGTCGATCGATAATCGCTCAACACCCGGCATTGAAGCGACTGCTTCGCGCTGCTGCTTACCATCGAGTACGAACATGGGATAAATTAAATCACTCGCGGTAAATTGACACTCTGCGACCAAGCGACGCATTCCCTCATCACTTCGATTACGACGTTTACGAGTGGTCGGGTAAAACCCAGTTGTTAATGCGCTCACTCGAATCTCCTTAAAGTTTCTCTAAATAAGATGACATTATAATGACAAAGATAACCAATCGCGATGTGGCAAAAAGTCACGATATAATCGCGCTTCCTCTGAATCAGGTTCAGGCTGCCAATCATAGCGCCACGACACCTGAGCTGGCAGAGACATCAAAATCGATTCGGTTCGGCCGCCGGTCTGTAATCCAAACAAAGTGCCACGATCGTATACCAAATTAAATTCAACGTAACGACCACGACGATAATGCTGAAAGGCTTGATGAGCGTCGTTATAAGGTAATAAATGTCTTCGCTCGACAATTGGGATATAGGCAGGTAAGTAAGCATCACCAATTGACTGCATTAATTTAAAACAAGTGGCAAAGTCAAAACGATTTAAATCATCAAAAAATAACCCGCCAATTCCGCGCGCTTCATTGCGATGTTTAATAAAAAAGTAGTCATCACACCACTGTTTAAACTCCGAATAAAGCTCAGGACCATATGGGTCACAGGCTTGCTTGGCCACCTGGTGCCAATGCACACAATCTTCCTCAAAGCCATAATATGGGGTTAAGTCAAAGCCGCCTCCAAACCACCAAACCGGATCTTCACCGTCTTTCTCAGCAACAAAAAAGCGCACATTCATATGCGAGGTGGGTACGAACGGGTTGCGCGGGTGGATCACCAATGATACCCCCATTGCTTCAAACGAACGCCCCGCCAGTTCAGGTCTGGCGGCAGTTGCTGAAGCGGGTAGTTCGGCGCCCTTAACATGCGAAAAGTTAACCCCGCCTTTCTCAATAATCGTACCCTCTTCAAGTACCCGAGTGCGACCACCACCACCTTCTTCACGCTGCCACGCGTCCTCATGAAATTTCGCGCCACCTTCGAGCTGCTCGAATGCCTGACAAATAGAATCTTGCAGTTGAGTTAAATAGTCGAGTACGGATTGTTTATTCATATCTACTCTTAATAAATCATAAATTAATAATGGGTAAGTTCAGCGTATGCGCTCGCCACTCTGCCAATCAATAATATGCGAGGGTGCGACTGGACCTGCGTCCATTTCACTGGCACTTTTTCCGGGCACTATCGCGTCTAAACCGCGTCCAAACCATTGCAAACATTGCAAGCGGTTGCGCGCGACCGCTTTGCCACTACGATTAGCACTGGTTGAAACGATCAGCCCAAGTTGATCACAAAGCGCTTGTACAAAAGGGTGAGTCGTCATTCTGATCGCGATTGTATCTCGCCCACCTGTTATCCAGGCCGGTGCCGCATTCGACGCTGGTAAAATATAGGTTGTTGGGTGCGCTTTACGCGCTGCTATTTGTGTCAGGTCGTGATCATCTAAGCCGCGCGTCCATAACTTTATTTGCTCAGGTTGTGAAGCAAGTAAAATGAGACCTTTGCTCGCAGCGCGAACTTTAAGTTGTAAGATGCGCTGCACCGCCTGCTGCTCCTTTGGTAAACAGCCCAGCCCCCAGACAGTTTCGGTAGGGCAAGCCACCACACCACCGCACTTCAACAGCTTGATTATTTGATTGAGGTGCCAACGAGAAACGTAATAAGGTGTCATGATGCTCCAAACAATTGCGCTATCAATCGTACCCCACCACTGAGTATTGCCAGTTTAGGGTTGTGAAAATATTAACGACTAATGGATGTGGTCGTCTAGGTTCTCAAACCAAGCACATGCGCTTTCACGGCCAGGCAAGTTAAACAAAACCATCATAGTAACCCACTTAAGCTGCTCGATATCAACTTGCTCGATATCCAAGGCCATTAGGCGCTCAATCACAGCTTCACGCGATTCAAAATCAAGTACACCGATGATTTCGAGATGGTAAAGAAAGCCGCGTGCAGTCAAACCCAGTACCCGACACTCATGCTCACTGTATAGTCGATTACTAAATTGAGCGGCCGGCTTATCTGAAGTTGAGTTTGCGGTACTTTCTCTTAACTCAACCAAGCCATCAATCCACGTTAAAGCTGAACTTATTTCTGAGTCAGTAAAGCCTACTTCAGTGAGCTCATCGCTAAGCTTATTCGCTTCCTCAATCACAACATATTCTTGATCTTGAAAGCGTTCAAAGATGTACATCAGCACATCAAGAACATCATTTTTCATTAAAGCCCCTAACAAAAACCCTAGCGACAGTAAGCACTGTCCATTCTATGTCATTTTTGGCGTAAATAGCCGCCTGCGGTCTGCTTTATCCAACCATCTAGCTCTAATGTTAACAATTTTGGGGAAAGATCAGCTACCGCTTTTTGAGTTCTTTCTACCAAGGTGTCTAAAGAGGTCGGCGAATAATCAATAAACGCGAGTAACTCAGCGGCTCCAGCAGAACTAGGTTGAGCGGTGGGTACGACCGCCAACTGTTGCTGCGCCAACGCTAGGTAACCCAAATGCTCGAGAATTTCGCCAACCGACTCTACAAGGTGAGCACCTTGCTTCAAAATGCGATGACAGCCTTTCGCTAGCGGATTATTTAGGGCGCCGGGCAGGGCAAACACCTCTCGGTTCTGCTCCATTGCCAGTCGCGCAGTAATCAGTGAGCCGCTTTTTGCGGCGGCTTCGATGACTAAAACGCCCAAACTTAAGCCCGCGATGATCCGATTACGCCGCGGAAAGTGGTGCGCTTTGGGCGGCTCGGTCAACGGCAGCTCAGAAATAATGACTCCTGAATCAGCAATCGCTTGCGCCAACTTAATATTTTGTTTTGGATAGATGCGCTCTAACCCGGTGCCAACAACCGCCACCGTATGACCATGATTGCGTAAAGCCGCCTGATGCGCCTGAGCGTCAATACCCATGGCTAAGCCGGAGGTAATCGTCATTGATTGACGCACCAACTCGCCGGCAAAAGAACCCGCCAAGTCACGTCCCAACGGCGAAGGATTACGGCTGCCGACCACCGCCAACTGACTTTGGTGTAACAAACTTTTCGCGCCTTTGCCAAACAGCAGCGCTGGGGGGTCGTCAATTTGTTTGAGCAAAACCGGATAGTCGGGATCATCCAAGGTCAGTATGAAGTGCTGCGGCGATGAGGCTAACCAGCGGCGCTCATGCTCCAAGTCACTGGGCGTTGCACGGTGCAGCTGGGAGATAATTTTGGCTGGCAACCCAAGCTGGTGAAGCCGCGCAGTGGGGGCGGAAAAAAGCTGATCGATAGCGGTGAACTGTGAGTGCCAGTGTTTAATCGTTGCCGGACCGACCCCAGGGATCGCCAACAAGGTTTTGTACCAAGCGATGGCTTCTAGGTTCATCCTTGAACCTCCTAAGCTTAATTTTCAGTAAAGTTTAATAGGGCGTTTTCGCCTTATCCAATACGTGTAAAGGACGCTGTGCCTTTAACACTAGTCCTAAACTAACTTTGTCAAAAGTACGGAAAATCATCAGTGTTCCGGCTTCTTCTTCCGGTAACATCACCGTATCTTTGGCATTAACCAATGATTTAAAGAAACGGCTCATTGCGCCATCGTCACTCACGTTTTTATTATCTTTAGCGTAAGGATCTTCAACTTCTTTGCCACGCTGATGTACCGTTAACACATGGCCAATTTCAATCCCATCGCGCTCGCCACGATTAATCACCACAACGTCATATTGGCCAATTTGCACAACTCCGTCGTAAACCGAAATTATAGTCGCATCGACTTCGCTGGTTGGCGCATGTGGAAAATAATAGGGGCGAAGTTGCTCATCATTAGTCGGCCACAAACGGTCACCTTTAAGCACCTCAGCTACCGACTTTTCAATTCGAATGGTTGAAGGATCGCCAGAACGAATTTTAACACCCGCTCCCAAATGAATAGCTTCAACGCCAAGTTCTTCACCAGTATCGGGATCGATATAAACCTCACCTTCACGATAGAATGCGAACTTGCTGACTTCGGGTTGGATAATACCGCGCACATAAACTTTGTTATCTTGCGCGTTAGCCAAGCGGCCTTCATCACCAGCTAACACATAGGGCGCATGCTGCAGCTCTTCTTTAGAGACCACCCGTGCACTGACTAAAAATGGCAATATAGCGTCGAGCGGAATGGTAGTGATCGCCTGACCACGGCTTAGCTCACGCACCTTCGGTGACAACTTAATGGTGCCGTTTGGCAAACGATTAGTTTTGGTGATTCGCGGTTGGCCATCAATGTAAACTAATGCCAACACATCCCCCGGGAAGATAAGATGCGGATTATCCACCTGCTCATTCACATGCCAAATCTCGGGCCACAGCCATGGACTTTTCAAAAAGGCTTCGGAGATGTCCCATAACGTGTCACCGGGCTGAACGATGTGGAACTCGGGGTGGTCGTCGCGCAACTCAGCTGCTTGACCGATTGCACAGACAAAAAATGCCGTTGCGGCCACCACACCGATAATAAACTTTTTCATAATCGATATCCCTTAAATTATACTATCGCAATAGTGCTACTGATTGGCCGCCGTTAAGACGCCGGTCATATTTGAATCGGCTGCTATCAATCAACCGACTTATTCAGTATGATCATAATCTTAGCAGCAAAACTTACTTTTTTACTAGAACTTAGATCACAGATATATGGCTTTATTAGAGATTCTTGAATACCCCGATCCCAGACTGCGGACTGAGGCGCAACCGATTGCACGCTTCGATAAGGCGTTGCAAAAGCAAATTGATGATATGTTTGAGACAATGTATCAAGCGCCGGGCATCGGTTTAGCGGCCACTCAGGTCAACTACCATCATCAATTAATTGTCATTGATATTTCCGATGACCAAAAAAGTCCGTTAGTACTTATTAACCCCAAGATAGTTAAAAAAGAAGGGGTTGAGGAGCGAGAAGAGGGTTGTCTCTCGTTTCCCGGCGTGTACGCTAAAGTCCAGCGAGCTGACCGCGTGACAGTAGAAGCGCTCGACCGAAACGGACAACCGTTTACCCTCGAAGCCGACGAACTACTCGCTGTATGCATCCAGCATGAAATCGATCACATCGAGGGGCGCTTGTTCGTCGACTACTTGTCGCCACTAAAGCGAGAACGGATCAAGAAAAAGTTAAAAAAACTTAATAAAGGTCGCTAAGATGGCGCGTCCCCGCATAATTTTCGCCGGAACACCCGACTTCGCCGCGACCATTCTTGAGCAGCTGATAGCGAGCGATCTTAAACCCGTAGCCGTTTATACTCAGCCGGATCGACCCGCTGGACGCGGCAAAAAGCTACAGCCTTCCGCTACTAAAGCCGTTGCACTAACCCACGACATTCCTGTGCAGCAGCCACTCGATTTGAAATCCAGCGACAACCTAGCGCAATTAGAAAGTTATCAAGCTGACTTAATGATAGTGGTGGCTTACGGCTTACTATTACCAGAAGCCGCTCTGACAACCCCACGACTCGGCTGCATCAATGTCCATGCATCGTTATTACCGCGATGGCGCGGTGCGGCGCCGATTCAACGCGCCATTGCTGCTGGCGATGAAACCACAGGCGTTGCGATAATGCAGATGGATAAAGGCTTAGATACCGGCCCTGTTTGGCATAGTGAGTCTTTACTTATCGATAATAACGATACGGCCGCCAGTTTACATGACAAACTTGCAGCCTTAGGGGCAGAAGCACTGCTCAAGACTTTGCCCAAAATCTTTGAGCAACAGTCAAACCCGACCC
The DNA here is from genome assembly GCA_013373545.1 of Gammaproteobacteria bacterium. Taxonomy (GTDB): domain Bacteria; phylum Pseudomonadota; class Gammaproteobacteria; order Enterobacterales; family Kangiellaceae; genus Pleionea. The sequence goes on along the minus strand of JABXHQ010000082.1, from coordinate 17,781 downwards.
CACAAAGCCAGGAAGGCGTGACGTATGCGCATAAATTAGTTAAGTCAGAGGCCGAAATTGATTGGCAAGAGAGTGCAACGACCATCGCGCGCAAAGTCCGCGCGTTTAACAGCTGGCCAGTAGCGTATTTTAATGTTGATGGGCAGCCGGTTCGTGTTTGGCAGGCTCATGCCATCGAGCAATCAACGGATCTGGCCCCAGGTTGTGTGATCGCTGCAAACCGCGAGCATATTTTAATTGCCTGTGCTGAAGGTGTACTGGCACTTGAAGAATTACAACCGGCCGGCAGTCGGCGAATGTCAGTAGCGGACTTACTCAATGCGCGTCAACATTGGTTTGTGTCCGGCCAAGCGATCGGTGCCGGTTAGTGCAAGGTCTGCGCGCAACTATTGCCGAGCTGTTTGACCAGGTTTACTTTGGCGGTCGTTCAATTCAATCGATAAAACCGCAGCTTAAACGGTTAAGTCCCGATGCCAAGCGCTATGCACAACAATGTATTTTTGGCACCGCTCGTCACTTTGAGCGGCTAAATTGGTGGCTCACGAAGCACCTTGAAAAGCCGATTAAACGGCAACAGCATATTGTTGAAAGCCTGTTGCTCACCGCTTTGTTCCAATTAAAGTATCTGCGAACACCTGATCATGCCGTTATTTCGGAAGCGGTAGAAGCAGCGAAACAGCTAGATCGAGCTTGGGCCTGCGGGCTCATTAATGCACTGCTTAGAAAGGCTGCGCAGGAAGATGCGTTGTTAGAAAGCGACCAATCAATGCAAGCATTTGAACAACTGGAACTGCCTGAGTGGCTGTTTAAACGCTTGCGCAATGCATGGCCGGAACAGTATCAAGCCGTCGCTGCAGCCAGTTTGCAACCGCCACCGCTCACCTTACGAATTAATTGTCGCCATAGCCAAGCCTCATCGGCACTTGAGCGGCTCGCCGCTGAGCAACTAGAATACCAACAACATAGTGAAGTAAGTGAAGCGGTACAATTAAAACAACCCGTACCCGTCGAACAGATCCCACTATTTCAAGAAGGTTTGTTTTCAGTACAAGATTTAAGTGCCCAATTAGCGGCACACTATTTACCGCTGCAATCTGGACAACGAGTATTGGATGCCTGTGCCGCGCCCGGCGGTAAAACAGCGCATTTACTCGAACGTCACGATGTCGAAGTGATCGCATTAGAAATTGATCCTGAACGCAGCGTTAAAATTAGCGAGTCACTGCTACGACTAGGGCTATCAGCCAGCGTAATAACGGCTGATGCCAGCGAATTTCAAGCGGACGCTAAGTTTGATGCGATATTACTCGATGCCCCTTGTTCAGCCACCGGGATCCTTAGACGTCAACCGGATATCAAGTTGCATCGACGCGATGAGGACATTTTTCCATTGGTTAAATTACAACGCGCCATCTTAGAAAATTGCTGGGCTCAGCTAAAACCGAATGGCTTTTTATTGTATGCCACCTGCTCTTTGCTGCCGGATGAAAATGCTAAGCAGATCAAACGCTTTGCACGCGATTATCCAGATGCGTCAGTACAGCCTTTAAGCAACTTCGGTATCGCTGACAGCGTCGATACTGGGTATGGACGGCAAATTTTCCCCGCTGATTGGCAAGACGGTTTCTTTTATTGCTTGCTACAAAAAACGCCTCACTGTGAAGATTAACCTGTTGATATTTTTGCTTTTTAGTGGAAAAAACAGCGAAAACGCGCATAATGGCTACAAAACGAGATAACGATCGACTTCTATGAAAATTATCATTTTGGGCGCTGGACAAGTCGGTGGCACATTAGCGGTTAACTTAGCCGGTGAAGATAATGACATAACTGTCGTTGACACCAACGCCAAACGTTTGCGAGAACTGCAAGATCACCTCGATCTAAGAACAATCGTTGGATCGGGATCCTATCCGCATATTTTGCGTCAAGCAGGCGCCGAAGACGCTGATATGTTGATTGCCGTAACCAATTCCGATGAAATCAACATGATCGCTTGCCAAGTGGCTTTTTCTCTCTTCCATACCCCAAGAAAAATCGCTCGAGTACGCGCCCCGAGTTACCTCGATGAAGCGGATTTGTTTCAATCCGATGCGGTTCCGGTGGATGTGGTGATAAGTCCAGAAGAGCTGGTGGTGAAGTCGATTTATCGTCTAATTGAGAACCCTGGTGCCTTACAGGTAATGGACTTTGCTGAGGGCAAAGTTCGCTTGGTTGCCGTTAAAGCCTATTATGGCGGACCACTAGTGGGCAACGCATTATCGGCGCTAAAAGAACATATGCCGACAATCGATACTCGCGTAGCGGCTATTTTTCGTCAAGGACAGGCCATAATGCCAACCGGCGGTACTGTGATTGAGGCCGACGATGAAGTATTTTTTCTAGCCGCTAAGCATCACATTCGTTCGGTAATGGGTGAGTTGCAACGACTCGAAAAGCCCTATCGCAGAATTATGATCGCCGGTGGCGGAAATATAGGGCTCGGACTTGCCAAGTTGCTCGAAAAAGAATACCAAGTCAAATTAATTGAACATAATGCGCGACGCGCACAAGTGATTTCCGAAGAGCTAGACGATACCCTAATACTGCAAGGCGATGCCTCGAATCACGATATGCTTAACGATGAAAACATCGAAGACATCGACGTGTTTGTAGCGGTAACCAATAATGATGAGGTTAATATCTTGTCAGCGGTACTCGCCAAACGCATGGGTGCACGAAAAACCATGGTGTTGATTTCGCGTCCGGCCTATGTCGACTTAATGCAAGGTCACGAAATTGATATCGCTGTGTCGCCTCAGCACGCTACGATTGGTAGTTTACTCACCCACATTCGAAGAGGTGATGTAGCGAATGTTTACTCGTTGCGTCGAGGCGCCGCAGAAGCTCTCGAGGCGATAGCGCATGGTGATGAGCAAACCTCGCGCGTTGTCGGTCGCCCAATTGGCGAAATCGAGTTACCGCCCGGGACAACCATCGGAGCTATTGTCCGTGATGATCAAGTATTAATTGCTCACGACAACATCGTTATTCAATCCAATGACCATGTCATTTTATTTTTGGTGGATAAGAAATATATCAACGATGTTGAGCAGTTGTTCCAAGTCGACTTTTCATTTTTCTAACCGCAAGGGCAGCTACGCATGCAACGACAGGTGGTGATTCGCATTGTAGGCATTCTGTTAATGCTATTTAGCTTAACCATGCTGCCACCAATTGCCGTCGCGCTCTATTACGAAGATGGTGCTGGCGCTAACTTCGCCACAGCACTGTTGCTCAGCTTATTAACTGGATTGATTTTATTTTGGCCCAATCGCCGCGCACGCGCGGAGCTTAAAACCCGCGATGGCTTTGTCATTGTAGTTATGTTCTGGACCGTATTAAGTTTTTTCGGTGCAATACCTTTGTACTTAGCCGATATTGATAACTTTGGTCTGGCGGATGCGGTTTTTGAATCTTTTTCTGGTTTAACAACAACCGGAGCCACGGTTATCACCGGTCTCGATAGCTTACCCAAAGCTATCTTATTTTATCGTCAGCAACTGCAGTGGCTTGGCGGTATGGGGATCATCGTTTTAGCCGTCGCCATATTGCCCATGCTGGGTATTGGTGGGATGCAGCTATATCGAGCGGAAACACCTGGACCGGTTAAAGATGCCAAGCTCACACCGCGTATAGCGGGTACCGCGAAAGCCTTATGGTTTATTTATCTCGGCTTAACGATAGCGTGTGCTGTCAGCTATTGGTTAGCCGGGATGTCGCCATTTGATGCCATCAGCCATAGTTTTTCAACCGTCGCCATTGGCGGCTTTTCAACTCATGATTTGAGTATCGGTTGGTTTGAGTCGAGTAATATAGAACTTATTTGTAGCATTTTCATGCTGATATCAGGAATCAATTTTTCTCTGCACTTTGTTGCCTACCGCCAGTTAAGTATTAAACCTTATACCCGTGATCCTGAGTTTAAAGCCTACATTAGCTTAATGTTGGCCGTTTTTGCCATTTGCTTCATCGGGCTATTCGCCACGCAAACTTTTAATTTTAGTGAGTCGATTTACAAAGCTATTTTTCATACCATTTCAATTGGCACAACGACGGGTTTTGCCAGTACCGACTTTTCTGCTTGGCCCGGCATGTTACCTCTGTTGTTGCTATTTCTTAGTTTTGTAGGCGGTTGTGCTGGCTCAACCGGCGGTGGTATCAAGGTTATTCGCTTCTTGTTGTTATTCAAACAAGGTATGCGTGAAATACAAAAGTTGATTCATCCTAATGCATTATTAAAAGTTAAACTCGGCAAACAAGTTTTGCCAGAAAAAGTATCCGATGCGGTTTGGGGGTTCTTTGCTACCTATGTCGCGATTTTTGTACTTTTACTACTCGTACTGATTGCCGACGGGATGGATCAAGTCACTGCTTTTTCAGCCGTTGCAGCCTGTATGAATAACCTAGGACCGGGATTGGGTGATGTGGCAGCAAACTATGCCAACATTAATGATTTGGCTAAATGGTTATTATGTTTGGCCATGTTGTTTGGCCGCCTAGAAATATTTACGCTATTGGTACTGTTTACACCCGCGTTTTGGCGGCGTTAAGTCATTGGTAAAAATCGTAGTTGCCATCAAATGGTGTTTTAAAACGCTTGTAGCTCCACTCAAATTGAGCGATGTTTTTGCCAATTATCTGGGCAAAAATAAGATTAAGCTCCACTGCAAACTGTTCTTTAGTTTCGCAATGAGCCAAGTGGCTAATATCACTGATGGTCAACGTCCAACCGGCTTCGGTACGTAAAATGTCAAACCCCAGTATTCGAGCTCCGGTTTTCTTCGCCAATTGATAAGGTAACGTCATGGTGTAAGCTGGGCGACCAAAGAATGGAGCGTATACACCACTGCCACGTTTCGGCTCTTGGTCAGCCAACACAATAAATACGTTCGGTTGCTTTAAAGCATCAATGATTACTTTAACATTACTTCTTGTTGCCGCTATCAAGTGAGCACCGGTTTGGCTACGACCGCGTTTAATCACACCATCTAATGAAGACTTTTTTAGTGATCGATAGAATCCATAACTCGAATAATATTGACCAGACCAATTGGTAATTAGCTCCCAGCATCCCATGTGTAAACCCGTGAGAATGACACCCGCACCAGAGCTTAGAGCGTCATCAATTAGCTCTTGACCAACAACCGAAATTTTCTTGAAAACTGAACTCGGTTTGCGGCCCCAGATCCATAATGATTCAGCAATTGCCATTCCTGTGTGGCGACAACTTTCTTTAGTCAGGCGATGCAAGTTTGCGGCATCCCATTCTGGAAAACAAACCGATAAATTCTTTTCGGTTGTGTGCTTTAGACGCGCTGAAAAATAATATATAAAACGGCCATAACAACGACCGAGAAAACGATTAACCGACAAGGGTAATCGAGCATGAATAAATACTAAAAATTTAAGTAGTGTTTTCATTTCAGCTGAGTGTATACCGGTTCGAACCCTTCGGGTAGTGGGCGGAAACGTCGATAAGACCACTCAAATTGACTGGGGTAAGTGGTAATTATCTCGCTAAGCCCAGCATTTAGCGCAGTCGCAAATTCAATTTCATCGGGTATGGTTAAATCAAAAGCGGCTGGTGTAATAATCACTTTAAATCCAGAGGGAACGCGCAGCGCATGAAAATATAATAGTTGTGCGTTTGCCTGTTGAACAAGTTTTTGAACGATAGTCATGGTAAATGCAGGGAGATTAAAAAAAGGTGCAAACACGCCACCGCGTTTACCCGGCCGTTGATCCGACAAAATAACAAATGGCTTGCCAGAGCTCGCAGCGGTAAACATCTGTTCAATACCGCTTCGATCACCAGTAATCATGGTGACACCGGTGGCTTCTCGAGCTTTGCGCACAACAGGGTCCATTGCCAAACTTTTCGGCGGCTTATAGGCGATGGCACAGTCGTCAAAAGCGGCGATCCAGTTTAGCAAAACCTCCCAGTTGCCGAGATGAGCGCCCGTTAAAACCAGCGGTTGTTGTTGTGCTTGAGCGCGTTTTAGATGCTCAATACCGGATACTTCAACGATTTGCTTAGTAACCTTAGCCCGCGGATTAAACCAAGCCCAAGCGGATTCGAGGGCACACATCATAGAAGCCTGAGTGCTCAGTTTAGTTAACTGCTCTTGTTCCTGCGCAGGCAATTCAGTTAGGCACAACTGAATGTTTTTGCGAGTTACTTTCACATCACGAGTATTAATGGAGAAAACCAAACTTCCGAGCCAACGGCCAATACCACGCAGCCAAGACAAAGGAAGCAATGCAAAGCCTTTGAATAACACGCGGAGAAGGGTGCTTTTAAAGTATTGTGAAATGCTGGTTGATTTAGGCATGAAGACGGCCGCGTAACAGATAACGCGACCGATTCTAGTGGATCTGCCGTGGAAATGCCACCGCCTAGCGTTAGCGCTTATTGAACGATATTAATCGATGAGAACTCAGCAACTTCTTGTTGTAATTGAGTTTCTACTTTATCGATGCGCTTTAAATGTACGCAAAACTTTTTCGCTTCTTGCTCAATTTTTTCAGCTTGGCTCGCCAGCTCAGCTTCAAGATCTTGTTCAAACATTTCCATCTTGAATTCGAGATCTTTAATTTCTTCTTCATCTCCACTAAAAATTTGGCCCAATGCCTTAGCCACAATACGACCTGAAGACTTTTCCACTATATCCGAAATGATAGCGTCAAGATCTTCATCAATTAGGTCATCGATAGCACCATCATTAATCGCCTGTCCATTATAAAAGCTAGCATTAAACTTGCTTTTAATTTTCTCGGAAACTTTATCTAGGCGCGCATTTACATCCTGTTGAAAAGCCATATCATCGACCAAAACTGCGCCCATGGTCATAGTGACTGCTTTTAACGCAACACCAACCGCATCGCTAGCAATATTGCCAATTGTAGGAACCATAGCGCGATATTCACGACCCATTTCTTTTACTAACTGCTGCTGCTTAGGGCTCAAGTCGACCGCCGTTTGATTAATGAACAAACGGTCATCAGCGTCTACTCGCATAATAGTGTTGGTTTTGTCACGGATCGACACTTCTTTTTGATTAATCGAAATGTCATAGGGAATGTCTAAGTTGCAATCATCAACTTTAATCCCTGCCGTCGCCATGGTTGAACAGGCAATCCCCATAGATAAGACTAAATATTTCATAGAACCCTCCGTCATCAGTTTTACCGCAGAATAGACGACGGCGAGTGGAGAAAAGTTTGGCTTGAACGAAAATAGCTGTAACGAAATGTAAAAGGGCGCCGAAGCGCCCATTAATTATTTAGCGATCAGTTGGTTGATACCATCAAGCAGCTCTTTATTCGACTTAAATTGATTGGCATTTAAGCGATATTGATCATTCACTACAAAGGTAGGTGTCGACATGATTTGGTTAGCAATGGCTTGCTTGCGTGCCATTCGTTGCTTCGCGTCAAGTTGGAATGATTTCGCAGCACTATCAAAGCGTTTCGGATCAGCACCTAAGCTCACGAAAAACTCCTTTAGCGTATCAAGATCGGCAATGTGCTTACGCTCGACATGAACTCGATGAAAAATAGCATCATGAGTCTTTTCTTTCATATCTAGCATCTCAGCAATATAGAACGCTTGGACATAAATCTTCCAGCCCGCATGATTTTCAAATGGAACATGAATCAATGGGACGCCTTCCGGCAAGTTATCTTTAATATACTTCACCAAGGATTCTGACTTGAAACACCCAGGACAGCCGTAGTTAAAGTAGACAGCGACGAAGTTTTTATCGCTTGGCACAGTGCTAACCACGTTATAGTGGACGCCTTCTTCCAGCTCTACCGCTTGGCTGCTTAGTGCAAATGTCATTAACAACGATAATAAAACTACTTTAACTACCTGCATTACCTTACTCCACCGTGACTGATTTAGCTAAATTTCGCGGCTGATCAACGTCTGTGCCTTTGATAACCGCAACGTGATAACTTAATAATTGTAGCGGGACAGTGTAAACAATAGGTGCTGTAACCGCATGTTCTGAGTTCACATAAACAACCTTTGAGCCTTCTTCATTGGCAAAATTTGAAGTTGAGTCTGCAAACACATATAGCTGACCACCGCGTGCGCGAACTTCTTCCATATTAGATTTTAATTTTTCTAAAAGTTCATTTTGTGGGGCTACCACAACAATTGGCATCTCATGATCAATCAAAGCTAACGGTCCGTGTTTTAATTCACCGGCAGCGTAAGCTTCAGCATGAATGTATGAAATTTCCTTTAACTTCAAGGCACCTTCCATCGCAATCGGATATTGGTCGCCACGCCCCAAAAATAAACTGTGATGTTTTTCAGAAAAATCTTCCGCAAGATTTTCAATCGACGCATTTTGCTCAAGCGCTCGATTGATTTCACCCGGGAGGGCTTCTAGAGCTTGAACGTAGCGCTTGACGTCGGCTTCAGGCATACCTTTATGTTTTGCAATTGCGACAATCAACATCAGTAGACTCGCTAATTGTGTGGTGAAGGCTTTTGTACTTGCTACTCCAATCTCCGCACCGGCTCGAGTCATAAACGCAAGATCAGATTCTCGGACTAACGATGATCCAGGTACATTACAAATCGATAGCGACGACATAAATCCATTATCTTTCGCTAACCGTAATGCCGCTAATGTATCAGCGGTTTCACCAGACTGTGAAATCGTAATAAACAATGCATTGTTCGGCACAAAACTTTTACGATAGCGATATTCACTCGCAATCTCTATATGACAAGGAATATTGGCAATATCTTCGCACCAATATTTCGCAACCATGCCGGCATGATAAGAAGTTCCACAGGCAACTATTTGAATTGCTTCAAGCTTAGCGAATATTTCTTTGGCTTTTTCGCCAAAAATATCGCTATTAAGCGTACCATCTTTAATACGACCTTCTAGGGTATTCGCTATCGCATCCGGTTGTTCATAAATTTCTTTCAACATGTAGTGCCGATAGGGCCCTTTATCGCCCACATCATGCTGAACCGATGACTCTTCAAAATCACGTTCAACGGCATTGTCATTTCGATCAAAGATCGCTAGCGACGTGCGTGTTACCTGCGCAACTTCACCTTCTTCTAGATATAAAAATTGACGTGTAACCGGCAACAGGGCAAGTTGATCGGAAGCAACAAACATTTCGCCAATACCGCGACCAATTACTAAAGGACTTCCCGAGCGCGCAACAATCAATTGCTCAGGCATATTGCGATGCATAAAGACAGCGCCGTAAGCGCCTTCAAACTGTTTTACCGCACGCTGCACAGCGGTTAATAAATCCTCACACTGCTTAAACTCATCAGCCACTAAATGCGCCATAACTTCGGTGTCGGTTGCCGACACAAACTCATAGCCTTTAGCTATTAATTGCTGTTTAAGCTGCTGATGATTTTCGATAATACCATTGTGCACGATCGCAATGTCAGACCCAGAAATATGCGGATGTGCATTGATCTCACTGGGCTCACCGTGAGTAGCCCAGCGAGTATGAGCGATACCGGTTCCACCGGGCAATGCGGATAATGCTAAAGCGTCACTCAGCTCTTTCACTTTGCCAAGGCGTCGCACTCGGTCGATTTTTTCATCATTAATTATCGCGACTCCTGCTGAGTCATATCCGCGATATTCAAGACGGCGCAATCCTTCAACTAAAATATCGGCCACATCCCTTTGTGCTACTGCACCGACGATTCCACACATGGTTATTTCTCCAAATTACTTTGACTTAACAGGTCGTTGCCAACCCGGAATTTCTTTCTGTTTAACGCGAGTGATACATAAAACATCATCACTAACATCCTTAGCTATGGTGCTGCCAGCGCCAATGGTTGCATTAAAACCAATTGTTACCGGTGCGACTAATTGACTGTCACTACCAATAAATGCGCCATCTTTAATAATGGTTTTGTGTTTGTTCGCGCCATCATAATTACAAGTTATGGTCCCGGCACCAACGTTTACCCGTTGTCCAATCTCCGAGTCACCGATATAAGCAAGATGATTGACTTTACTTCCGCTACCAATGGTAGACTTTTTTACTTCAACAAAGTTTCCAATATGAGCGTCGTTGTGGAGAACAGTATCGGGACGCAAGCGGGCAAAGGGTCCAATGGTGCAATCACTACCTACGACTGCTTGCTCAATAACTGAGTTGGGTTTTACTAGGGTATTTTTACCGATATGACAGTCCTTTAACACACAATTGGCGCCGATATAAGCACCACTTTCAATAACCACGGTACCTTCTATAATGACGTTCACATCTAACGTAACATCAGGGTCGATGGTCACTTTTCCGCGTAGATCAAAGCGGTAAGGATCGAGAAGGGTGACGCCTCCTTCCAGTAATACTTGAGCACACTGTAATTGATAAGCGCGTTCTAAAGCTGCCAGCTGCTGTCTATTATTAACCCCTTCCACTTCATTCGAGTTATTCGGCGAAGCTGTCACAATTTCGCGCTGATCATTAGCTGCAAAGCCAATGACATCGGTCAGGTAAAACTCACCCTGAGCATTATCGGAAGATAGCTGACCAAGCCAACCTTTTAATTCAGCAGAACTGGCCGCCAAAATACCGGTATTCACTTCGTTAATCAGCAGTTGATGGCTATTAGCATCTTTTTGTTCAACAATTCCAATCACTCGATTATCGTCATCGCGCACAATGCGACCGTAACCGGTTGGATCGTCGAGAATATTGGTTAATAACGAGATGCCACCTGCAGGCTGAATTTCGAGTAATTCAAACAAAGTATCATGATGAATTAATGGCACGTCGCCATAAAGGATCAACACCTTATCTTGATCGTTTAAGAAAGGTTTTACTTGGGCTACCGCGTGTCCGGTTCCCAGTTGTTGCTCTTGCTTAACCCATTGGATGGAGTCATCATTAATGGCTTGTTGAACTTGGTCGCCGCCATGACCATAGACGACAAAAATATTATCAGCGCGCAGACTTTTGCAGGTATCAATCACATGCTGCAACATGGGTTTACCCGCAATTGGATGAAGTACTTTGGGCATGCTTGAGCGCATGCGAGTCCCTTGACCAGCCGCTAAAATAACAACACTTAGTCCCATAATTAATTCCCTGTAACCTTCATTAAACGCCTAGACTAAATTTTGCCTTATTCGTGTCCATTTTGAAATAGGGCAAGGCGATTACTGCTAACGAAAAAAGGGAGGTTACCCTCCCTTAAAAGACTGTGATGGTAAAACTAGTTTATTTACCTGCTTTGCGACGAATCGCTTGCAAAGTTCGTAGCTGAGCTACCGCTTCAGCAAGTTCTGCCGCCGCTTTCGAGTATTCAATTTCAGCGCTTTGGTCTTTCAGCGCTTGCTCAGCTGCTTTTTGTGCTTCAAGAGCAGCAGCTTCATCAACATCACCAGCGCGAACAGCCGTATCGGCTAGAACAGTTACCACGTGAGGTTGGACTTCTAACATACCACCCGACACGTAATAAAACTCTTCTTCACCACCATGCTTGGTTACTTTCACAGGACCTGGTTTTAAGGTAGTTAACAACGGAGCATGCCCCGGAGCAATACCTAACTCACCGAGCTCACCATGAGCAACGAGCATATCTACGGTGCCGGAGAAGATTTCTTCTTCGGCACTGACGATATCGAGATGAAATGTATATGGCATAGTCTTCATCCCTTCAAGTTAGTCTTAAAGACTCTTAGCTTTTTCAACAGCTTCTTCAATGCTACCAACCATATAGAAAGCTTGCTCAGGTAAGTGATCGTATTCACCACTTAAAATGCCTTTAAAGCCACTAATGGTTTCTTTAAGCGGAACGTATTTACCTGGAGAACCGGTAAATACTTCAGCTACGAAGAAAGGTTGTGATAAGAAACGTTGGATCTTACGAGCACGTGCAACGATTTGCTTATCTTCTTCACTAAGCTCATCCATACCCAGAATCGCAATGATATCTTTAAGCTCTTTATAACGCTGAAGAACCGACTGAACACCACGCGCTACATCATAATGCTCTTGACCGATTACCAATGGGTCAAGCTGACGTGACGTTGAATCAAGTGGGTCAACCGCTGGGTAAATACCAAGCTCAGCAATTTGACGCGAAAGTACAACCGTTGCATCTAAGTGAGCAAAGGTGGTTGCAGGTGATGGGTCAGTCAAGTCTTCCGCAGGTACGTATACCGCTTGGATAGAAGTGATCGAGCCAGTCTTCGTAGAGGTAATACGCTCTTGAAGAACACCCATTTCTTCCGCAAGTGTTGGCTGATAACCTACCGCTGAAGGCATACGGCCAAGAAGTGCTGATACTTCAGTTCCAGCCAGTGTGTAACGATAGATGTTGTCGATAAACAATAATACGTCACGACCTTCATCACGGAATTTTTCTGCCATGGTTAAACCGGTCAAAGCAACACGTAAACGGTTACCTGGAGGTTCATTCATCTGACCATATACTAAGGATACTTTGTCGATAACGTTTGAGTCTGTCATTTCATGGTAGAAATCGTTACCTTCACGAGTACGCTCACCAACACCGGCGAATACCGAGTATCCCGAGTGTTCAATCGCGATGTTACGAATTAATTCCATCATGTTTACGGTTTTACCAACACCGGCACCACCGAATAGACCAACTTTACCACCCTTAGCGAACGGACATACCAAGTCGATAACTTTGATACCCGTTTCTAATAGTTCGTTTGTTGCGGCTTGTTCTTCATATGAAGGCGCTTTACGGTGAATAGCCATACGCTCTTGCTCACCGATTGGACCTTTCTCATCGATAGGGTTACCCAAAACGTCCATAATGCGGCCGAGAGTTTCTTTACCAACTGGAACCTGAATTGGCTCGCCAGTACCTTCAACTTTCATACCACGCTTCATACCGTCAGATGAACCCATCGCGATACAACGCACAACACCGTCACCGAGTTGTTGTTGAACTTCTAGAACGATTTCACTACCGTCCACATTCAACGCGTCGTACACTTTGGGTACATTGTCACGCGGGAATTCCACGTCAATTACCGCTCCGATAATTTCTACAATGTTACCACTGCTCATATCACAGTCCTCTTAACCAAAATTTAATTCTTGTTCTGCTATACCGCAGCCGCACCTGCAACAATCTCAGAAAGCTCTTGAGTAATTGCAGCCTGTCGGGCTTTGTTGTATACCAGTTGTAATTCGTCGATCAAATCACCAGCATTGTCCGATGCTGCTTTCATTGCCACCATTCGAGCCGCTTGTTCACAGGCGATGTTATCTACCACACCTTGATACACTTGTGACTCAATGTAACGAGTAAATAAAACTTCAAGCAATGACTTAGCGTCAGGCTCGTAGATATAATCCCAATGATGTTTAAGTTCATCATCTTCACTCGGAACAATCGGTAGCATTTGGGCAACCGTTGGTGCTTGCGTCATGGTGTTCACAAAGTCATTAGAAGCTAAGAATAGGCGATCAATTTTGCCTTTGTTATAACTATCTAACATCACTTTCACAGCACCGATTAAATCGGCAACTTGTGGCGCATCACCTAGGTGAGTAGCTTGTGCAACAACATTTCCGCCAAATCGCTTGAAGAAGCCTTGTGCTTTTGAACCGATTAAACATAAATCGATTTCAACGCCTTGGTCGCTCCACTGTTTCATTTCGACCAAAGCTTTCTTAAACAAGTTAATGTTTAAGCCGCCACACAGACCTCGATCAGTAGAAACGATAATGAATCCAACACGTTTAACTTCACGTTCTTTCATAAACGCGTGTTGGTATTCAACATTTCCATGAGCGATATGCCCAATAACATTACGGATACGCTTGGCATAGGGACGAGTAGCAGCCATACGATCTTGTGCTTTACGCATTTTACTGGCTGCAACCATCTCCATGGCACTGGTGATCTTTTGGGTGTTTTTAATACTCCCAATTTTCGTTCTAATCTCTTTAGCGCCGGCCATATGTTTTTCCTGTCAATCTAGTTAGGTTCACAAAAGGGAAGCCAAGCTTCCCTATATGATTACCAAGTCTGAGTTGATTTAAACTTAGTCACAGAATCTTCAAGTTCTGCAGCAATTTCGTCATTGTAATCTGCAGATTGATTGATTTTATCCATTAAACCTTTGTGTTGGTTATTCATGTAATCAATCAAGGCTGATTCGAAATCACCGATTTTGTCGAGTTCGACATCTTTCAAGTGACCTTTCTCAGCTGCGTACAATGAAACCGCCATTTCAGCTACTGAAAGCGGCGTGTACTGCGACTGTTTCATCAATTCAGTAACGCGTTGACCATGCTCTAACTGGGCACGTGTTGCATCGTCTAGATCCGACGCAAACTGGGCAAAAGCCGCTAACTCACGGTATTGCGCTAATGCTAGACGGATACCACCACCCAGCTTTTTGATGATTTTGGTTTGTGCCGCACCACCTACACGAGAAACCGAAAGACCTGCGTTAACCGCCGGACGAATACCGGAGTTGAAAAGGTCGGTTTCAAGGAAGATCTGACCGTCAGTAATCGAGATTACGTTAGTCGGTACGAACGCCGATACGTCACCCGCTTGAGTTTCGATAATCGGAAGAGCTGTTAATGATCCAGTTTGACCTTTAACTTCACCGTTAGTGAGTTTCTCAACATACTCAGCATTAATTCGAGCAGCACGCTCAAGTAAACGCGAATGTAAGTAGAAAACATCACCCGGATAAGCTTCACGGCCTGGAGGACGACGTAACAACAATGAAATTTGACGATAAGCCCAAGCTTGCTTGGTTAAATCATCATAAACAATTAATGAGTCTTCACCGCGGTCACGGAAGTATTCGCCCATCGAACATCCTGAGAAAGGAGCGATGTATTGAAGCGCCGCTGAATCAGATGCAGCAGCCGCGACAACTACGGTATGCGCCATTGCACCGTGCTCTTCTAACTTGCGCACGATGTTAGCAATTGTTGAGGCTTTTTGACCAACCGCTACATAGATACATTTAACACCAGTACCTTTCTGGTTGATGATAGCGTCGATAGCAATCGCGGTTTTACCGGTTTGACGGTCACCGATGATTAACTCACGCTGGCCACGACCAACTGGGATCATCGCATCGATTGATTTGATACCCGTTTGGACTGGTTGTGAAACCGATTGACGTGCAATAACGCCTGGTGCAACTTTTTCTACTGGAGAGTAGGTTGCGCCTTCAATTGGGCCTTTTCCATCGATTGGATTACCCAATGCATCAACAACACGACCAAGCATACATTCACCGGTAGGTACCTCAAGGATACGACCGGTACATTTTGCTTTTTGGCCTTCAACGATACCGGAATAGTCGCCTAGTACAACCGCACCCACTGAGTCACGCTCAAGGTTAAGTGCTAAACCGTAACGGCCGCCCGGTAGTTCAATCATTTCACCTTGCATAACGTCCGCAAGGCCATGGATACGTAGGATACCGTCAGAAACGCTGACGATAGTGCCTTCATTACGAGCCTCTGAAACAACTTCGAATTCATTAATTCGTTGTTTAATTAACTCGCTAATTTCAGATGGATTCAGTTGCATACTCATGCTCTGGATTCCTTTTATACTTTCAGCGTCTCTGACAATTTGGCTAGCTTACCGCGAACCGAACCGTCAATGACCATATCTTCAGCTTCGATGACCAGGCCACCCAATAACGAATTATCGATAGTGACATCGATATTGACCTGTCGCCCTAATTTTGTTGCCAATTTCTGCTTTAACTTATCTTGTTGCTCAGCCGTTAATTCAGCCGCAGAAATCACATGAGCATCAACCGTTTTCTCAAACTCTGCTTTTAAATGATCAAAAATTTCTGCAATTTTTGGCAACGCTAATAAGCGGTGATTTTCAGACAATAACTTAACAAAGTTTTGTCCTTGAGCATCCAGCTTGTCAGCACAAACTTTTAGCATGGCGTCACGTTGTTGCTCGCGTGTTAAATGCGGGCTCGCCAACAGACTTTGCATCTGTTCGTCAGAAGTAACTGCAGCCATAAAGCCGAGCATTTCTGACCAGTTAGCGAGTGCATTTGCCGCCATAGCATGCTCAAATGCCGCTTTGGCATAAGGTCTTGCTACTGTGGTAAATTCAGCCATGGTCTACCCTTATTAAAGTTCTTTGACCAGTTTTTCGACAATGTCGTTCTGGGCTGCAGCGTCGATGTTACGCTCAAGAATTTTCTCAGCACCGGCAACCGCAAGTACTGATAACTGCGCACGAAGTTGTTCACGAGCACGGTTAACTTCTTGTTCGATTTCCGCACGAGCACCGGCAAGGATTTTATCTGCTTCGGCACGCGCATCATCTTTAGCGCCATCAACAATTTCATTGTGACGCTTTTTCGCTTGATCAATTAGTTCTGCAGCTTGAGCTTTTGCTTCTTTCATCGTATTTGAAGCGCTTTCTTTCGCAAGCTCCAAATCGTGAACACCTTTCTCTGAAGCCGCAAGGCCTTCAGCGATTTTGTTTTGGCGTTCGGTGATGGCAGTTTCTAGCAAAGGCCAAACGAATTTCATTGTGAACCAAACAAACGCTAAGAAAGCGATTGATTGAACAATTAATGTTGCATTCGGTTCCACTTTAAAACTCCTTTATTTGTCTTAATCTATGGACGGGGAGTTATCGCTTACGCTGCAGCAGTTAGTTGGCCGACGAACGGGTTTGCGAAAGTGAAGAATAACGCAATACCAACACCGATCATCGCTACGGCGTCAAGAAGACCAACCACGATGAACATTTTAACTTGAAGCATTGGAGCCAACTCAGGTTGACGCGCAGCACTTTCTAAGAACTTACCACCTAAAAGACCCATACCGATACCAACGCCTAATGCGCCAAGACCGATTAAAAGAGCCACTGCGATTGCGGTAAAGCCGATTACTGTTTCCATTTTTTTCTCCTACTAAAAGGTATATTGATATTTTAAAACTAAAGTAAAAACTCGTGATTAATGATCTTCATGCGCCAAACTTAAATACACGATGGTCAACATCATGAAGATAAAAGCCTGTAGTGCAATTACTAAAATGTGGAATACCGCCCAGATAAAGTGCAATAAGCCACCAAAAATACCGAGTGACGCGCCACCGATACCATCAAAGGTTCCAGCATACATCAGCGCAATCAAAATAAAGATAAGTTCGCCGGCGTACATATTTCCGAATAAACGTAGTGAAAGTGAAACCGGTTTAGCGAGTAGGGCAACACCTTCTAATAAGAAGTTAAAAGGAATCGCAGCCCAATGGTTAAATGGGTTTAAGGTAAGTTCTTTGGTAAAACCACCAACACCTTTAATTTTGATACTAAAGAAAACAATAAGAATAAAGACTGAAAGCGACATTGCGAAGGTGGCATTAACATCAGTCGTCGGTACGACTTTCAAATAGTCGATGCCGATAGCGGCGGCGGCCATAGGTAACCAGTCAACAGGAATTAAATCCATGGTGTTCATTAACAGAACCCAAACGAAAATGGTCAAACCTAAAGGCGCAATCAAATTGCTTTTACCATGAAAGGTGTCTTTAACGTTTGAGTCGACGAAGTCATAAACCAACTCAACCAATGCTTGGGTTTTACTTGGAACGCCTTGCGATGCTTTTTTAGCAATACGGCGGAAGAACCATAAGAAAAGACCACCTAAGAATACGGCAAAGAAAATGGTATCAATGTTGAAGGTCCAAAAATTACCCTGGCACTCCATTTTCTCCATTGAGTTC